>CANBOV010000028.1 GCA_947371275.1 Flavobacteriaceae bacterium
TTTTTGATCATTATCCTTTCGCTGCTGAGTACGTTTTATATTTACTCTATCAAGAAAGACACCCAAAATATACTGAAAGCGAATTATGAAACGTTGGAGTATTCGCGCAATATGCTATTGGCATTAGATAAAATGGAAGGTAATAAAGAACCGTTTATTACTGTTTTTGAAACTAATTTAAATAAACAATTAGCTAATATTACTGAAGTTGGTGAGGACAGAGCGACTTATAAACTGCGTGATAACTTTACCTTTTTAAAAGAGCACGCTGCCAACGATAGTTTAAAGTCGGTTATCCATCAGAATATTTTTGAGATTATGAAGCTCAATATGGATGCTATAAAACAAAAGAGTGATGTAGCTAAAAAGACCTCTGAACGAGCCAATACTTGGATTATATTCATTGGTACCTTTTGTTTTTTAATTGCGTTCAATTTGCTGATTAATTTACCAAATAACATTGCTAATCCTATCAAAGAATTAACTTCTAGTATTAAAGAAATTGCCAATAAGAATTACTCTGAACGTGTTAATTTTTTAAATCACAACGAATATGGCGATTTGGCTCGGTCGTTTAATACCATGGCACAAAAACTACAGGAGTATCACAGTAGTAATTTATCTAAACTACTATTTGAAAAGAAACGATTGGAAACTTTGATTAATAATATGAGAGATCCTATTATTGGTCTCGACCATCAGGGCATTGTTTTATTTGTTAATAATGAAGCCTTAAAAATAATTGGATTAAAACAGGAAGAGGTACTCAGTAAAAGTGCTGTTGTTTTGGCTGAAAGTAATGATTTAATTAAATCATTATTGGAAAATTCTCCATATTTACATAAAGGAGATCCCATTAAAATTTTTGCACATGGTAAAGAAAGTTATTTCGAAAAAGAGACCTTAAACATAACCATAACGCCAACTGGGGAAGATCAAACGATTGATATTGGGGATGTGATAATTTTAAGAAACATAACCATTTTCAAAGAATTGGATTTTGCGAAAACCAATTTTATTGCTACGGTATCCCATGAATTGAAAACTCCGATTGCCTCTATAAAAATGAGTTTACAGTTGTTGGAAAATGAAACCACAGGAGTCGTTAATGAAGGTCAAAAACAACTACTAGATGGCATTAAAGAAGATAGTCAACGTTTATTGAAAATAACAGGAGAACTGCTTGAATTATCACAATTGGAAACGGGAAATATTCAATTAAAAATTGAAAAAAGCGATCCTTATCAGCTCGTTGACTATGCCGTAGAGGCCGTAAGAGTGCAAGCCGAGCAAAAGCAAATTGAATTGGTCTATGAAGAAGCAGAAAATCTTCCCAATATAAAGGCAGATAGCGAAAAGACCTCTTGGGTATTGATTAATTTTTTGACAAATGCGATCCGCTATTCCTCAGAAAACAGTAAAATCATCATTAGGCTTAACGAAGAAAACCATTTTGTGACATTTAAAGTTATTGATACTGGTAAGGGAATTGATAATCGCTATAAAACCAAAATATTTGACAAATACTTTCAAATTCCGGGAAGTTATAAATCGGGAACCGGTTTAGGGTTGGCCATCAGTAAAGAATTTATTGAAGCGCAATCAGGCGCTATAGGATTGGACAGTCAGCTGGGTTTGGGTAGTACTTTTTATTTCAAATTACCTTTAGCCTAATTTGAGTAAAAGTATTTAACTTCCCATACATAGGCCTTCCCTCCTATCAAAATGACACACTAAAAGGAATACGGTACTTGTGACATAGTTTGGTATGTTATTAAGAACGCATGCATTATAAATCTTCGTATCGAAATACTGTTTGATGGCTATGCATTATCCGATTGTTTCCGGATGACGTTCTTTCAGTTTTAACACCCCTTCGATGTTTAAGGGTTTGCCTAAGTAGCCTTTCAAGATAGGATAACGTTTGGCGGTTTGGCGGTCTTTGTTGTTTAAGGAGGAGGTTACGATATAGATGCTTAAGCCTTCTTTCCTGATGTTTTTGTCTTTTATGAGTTCGTCCAAAAACTCAAACCCATTCATTTCGGGCATGTTGATGTCTAAAAAAACCATTTGTGGGTCTGAATCACTAGTCTTGAAATACTCCAACGCTTTTATCCCCGAGCTAAAAATATCAATAGTTTCGGCTTCCGCTACTTTTTGGATGACTCTTTTATGCACTAGATTGATGATGGGATCATCATCGATGAGTATGTATTTCATGATTACAGTTTGTTTATAGGTAATAGTATATCAAACTCACTTCCAACACCGAGTTTGGATTTTAGTTTTATTTTGCCATTCAATCGTTCCATTATTTCTTTACAAATATAGAGTCCGAGTCCGGTGCCCACACTAGCGCTAGAGCCTCTATAGAACATGTCAAATACCTTTGGCATACTGGTTTTAGAGATGCCTATCCCGTTATCGATGATGCGCATGGTGATGGTTTTGCCTTTTTGGGACATGTGGAATTTTATAAAAGGCTTGGCTGTATCGCTTTTGTATTTAATGGCATTTCCAATCATGTTTTTCAATAAGGTACTCATTCTAAACTTATCGGTAACGATGCTGTCCTCTCCATCGGTTTGGTATTCCAACTCGATTTGTGAATCAGTTGAGAACTTGATGTCACTATAGATTTCGTGTACCAATTCTTTAATATTAATGCGATCTAATTTGACTTCTAAACGCGAATTTCGAGAGTAATCTAAGATGTCTTGGATTGAGTTATCCATGCGGTTGGCACTGCTTTCAATTAGCGAGATGTACTCGGTGGTTGCAGGATTTAACTCCGCAAAATTGATTAGGGAAATTAATCCTTTTATGGAAAGCAATGGGGCTCTTAAATCGTGGGAAACGCGGTACACAAAATTATCTAACTCTGAATTTACTTTAATCAATTCGTTGTTCTTTTTCACCAAATCCAATTGGGCGAAGTTTAACTCGGTAATATCCACTCCGGAAACAATGATGTATTCCAGTACCCCATCTGTATAAAAAGGCATAATCGTTTTTAATAATTCGGTTTGGGTAGTGTCAGATACTATGGTTTCATTATACTTGACCGTGGTTTTACTTTTTACCCCTTGACGAATATGGAAAATTAAGTGCTCCACAAAGGATTGATTTTCAATCTCTGCAATCACGATGTCGTAAAGTGAATGAAACAAGTATTTTTTCCAAAATGGCTGACTGGCTAGCATGGACTCATTGTAATAAATCAGCTCACTGGCCGCATTGAAAATCAAAACCTTATTAGGCATATTGTTTAAGATACTTTCATAAAAAAGTTTGAGGGCTTTAATTTTTTCATGGGCTGCCTTTTGTTCCGTGATATCAACAGAGTTTCCAACTAATCGTATCACTCGACCACGACTGTCTTTTTCCCCTATAGTAAGCGTTTTTAAAAAACGGATGGACTTGTCATTGGCCCGAATGATTCGGTATTCTTGTTCGAAACTATCAATTTCCAAATTCATTATTTTATTTTGGTTGGCCATCACCTCTTTTTTATCTGCAGGATAAATAGCGTCCCTCCAAAAAGTAAAGAAATTAGTTCCTACTTTGCTATTCTCTACTCCATATTGCTCGATCAAGATGTCATTCCACGTAGCGACTTTAGTCTCTCGATCCCATTCCCATATACCGATTTGAGATTTATTTACAATCAACTCATGATCCCGTTTGTCCTGAACATTTTTAAGTTGTTGTTCTATAGTGGAGAACCGGGTCACCCGCAGTTGCATTTCCTGGTATTCTTTTACTAGTGATTCTCTTTTACTTAAAGCTTTCACTGTATTTGCTTTAGGGTAGTTTAATGTATTCTTCATTTGTAAATATCGTTTAACGCAGTAGGCCTTACTTTTTGTTAATAGGACCAACAAATTACAACCTTTCATCGAAGGTCGTCATGATATTTCGTTGAACAACAGTTAGGTATAGCCAAATGATAGCTTAGTTTACGCGAAAACACTCTTACATTACCATTAATCAACAGTAATTAATTCATCTGTTTTAAAAAAGTATCGTTCAATGGAATTCAGAAAAAATAACCAGTCTTTCTTTTCTAATTATATAAGCGCCTATAAGGAACAAAAAAAAGGCTTAACCGAAGTTAAGCCTTCTCTATAAAGGTAAAAGTCTGTTAAGACATAATCTTATAAATGGAAGTTGATGCTACTTTTAGGAAAAACTATTTAGAATTCGTCATAAATGCCAGCACAAACATGGTCGCCACTAGTAATAAGTGAATTATTAACACCGCTTTTTGCCACATAGGGCGGTCATCCCATTTTTGTTCGGTGTTGAAAGGATCAAAAGCTAAACCAATACCCATAGAGGCTGCTGCTTGCATATACTCTTTTGAAATTAAAGCTTGATAGAGACCTAAAAGTAAAAATCCGACGTACAGATATTTGTTAAAAGATGTTTTCATGTGTTCTAAATTTTTTTCCAAAGTAACATCAATGAAAACTATCAAAATTGTATTAAAAGGACACTATAAAATTTCCCACACTATTTTTTCACCGTCCACCAAGCTCACTTCCTTGAAGAATATTTTCGGATTGTGACTAGTGAGCCGCTTAAACTCCTTTATAAAATAAGATTGGTCAAAATAATGGTGCTCATACGAGAGGGCTGTTAAGGATTTCAACTCCTTGCTGTTGAGTTTTGAAGCCATAGCATTTCTAAACCTTACGATGCGGCGGTAGTCTACCGGGGAACACCCCATATACTTGGTAAAATGCCTTTGAAAGGTTTTTAGGGAATACCCAAGCAGCCCTGCTATCTCTGTAACCGTATAGTTTAATTCGTTATTTTCCAGCAGCGGTAAGGAATGCTCCATTGCCAAAAAAGCTTGATTCTCCTCCAAATCGGCCAACAAAAAATCCTCTAACGCAACTAAAGGGTCTGCTGCTTGAAACATTTTGGTTCCAAACAGTTCCCAATGGGCATTTATATAAGGTTGCGAAAAATTGGGCGCAATGGCAAAATACGGTTCCCTAATGAACCGATTCAATCCCATAGGTTTAAAAACAATAGAGACCTCTTGCAACCTCCCTTCATATTGCACTAAGACTGGATTCATGTACTTGCCTAATAGTTCCAAATGAACTCCAGTATCATGACTCCCTTCTACGGCCACCTCAAAATCATGGCGATGTAAAACCGCCCCCTTAAAAAAAGCAATACTGGTATGATAATGTGGAAAAGCCAAATACTTGAACCTCTCTGGGGTAGTTTTATTAAACACGTAAAAGCATTCAATATACTTCTGAAGGATTGGGGATTGAGGAACTATAGTTTTGATCACTTTACTACAAATCTAATAGTTAAAAATAAACAAAAAATAAAATATATCTCCTTTATCTCTCCATCAAAATTAGGTCAAACCTTCGCGCCTTTCTTTTGCTGGGAGCGACCACTGCGGTAGTAGTCGCTTTCAACGAATTTAACGAACTAAATTTCTTGCTGTTTAACCGACACGAGCAACCCTCCTCCTACTATCAAATTCTTATTTAAAATATCATGGATTGTTTTTTAGCAATTACATATCAGCTCTTTATGTGATTTTCATTAGTAGTGCCAACAAATAATTTAAAGTTTTTAAAGGATAAAACTAATTTGGTTTACAAATTAATTTCCATTTTGTGGAAAAAAAATATTTTTGTGAATTATTTTCCCTACATTAGTTACTCCAAATCGTTAAACATGAATTCATTAAAAATTCACATTGTTGAAGATGATTCGTTTTTTGGAGAAACTTTAAAATATTATTTAAAGTTAAATCCCGATTACGAAGTACAACTTTTTCAAACAGGGAAAGAGTGTATCGATAATCTCTACCTTAAACCTGATATCATTTGTTTAGACTTTGGATTACCTGATATTCCTGGGGACATTCTCCTTAAGAAGATAAAGGATATCAACAATAAAATTCCCATCATTATCATTAGCGGTCAAGAAGAAATAGAAGTTGCTGTCAACTTTTTAAAAGAAGGGGCAAATGATTATATTACTAAAAATGACCATTCTAAAGAATTGCTATGGAATTCGATACTTAAAATACGAGAAAATCTAAGTTTAGTTAATGAAGTAGAAGAACTTAAGGAAAAACTAGAGCAAAAATTTACTTTTGAAAATTCTATTATAGGAAAAAGTGATGTTATTAAAGCCGTTTTCAATAAAATTAACAAGGCGCTTACAACTAACATTAATGTCTCTATAACCGGCGAAACTGGTACTGGTAAAGAAGTAGTTGCCAAAGCGATTCACTATAATTCTGATAAGAAAAGCAAACCATTTGTTGCCATAAATATGGCTGCCATTCCTAAAGAATTAGTCGAAAGCGAGTTTTTTGGGCATGAAAAAGGGGCGTTCACAGGTGCTGACAGCCGAAAAACAGGAAAATTTGAGCAAGCAAATGGAGGTACTATATTCTTAGATGAAATTGCTGAACTTGACTTGAATTTACAAAGTAAATTATTGCGGGTTATACAGGAACGAGAAGTTACCCGATTAGGTGGTAATGAGCCTATAAAATTTAATGCCCGTTTGATAATTGCCACCCATAAAGATTTGGCTCAAGAAGTAAAGAAAGGTAATTTTAGAGAGGATTTATATTATCGAATTATTGGATTACCCATTGAGTTACCTCCCTTGCGAGAGCGAGGTAGTGATACCATTTTACTAGCAAAACATTTCATGGACTTGTTTGTCAAGGAAAATAAAATGAAACCGATTTCGTTTGCAAAAGAATCCCTAGACAAATTGAACAAATATGCATTTCCTGGTAATATACGCGAACTTAAATCGGTGGTAGATTTAGCCTGTGTGATGTGTGATGGTAAAGAAGTTCAACCTGATGATTTGATTTTTTCTAGTGTAAGTGATACTAATTTTTTTCTATCGGAAGAAAAAACACTTAAAGAATATACCAATGATATCATCCTTCATTATTTAAAGAAGAACAATAATGATGTATTAAAGACTGCTAAAAAACTAGATATTGGAAAATCAACCATCTATAATTTAATTCAAACTTTAGAAACTAAGAACAACAATTAACCTAAAACCGTATTGTATGAAAGTTGCCCAAATTTTATATAAAAATGAAGCTTTTATCGTAGGTAAAAACGAAGAAAATTTAGATTTTAACGATGCCCAATTAGTTTTGGGATTTGGTTCCAGTGCCTTAGTATCCCAACAAAAGTCTTTTGATGCTTTAAAAAGCAAATTTCCAAACGCTCAAATTGCCTTATGTTCCTCTGCAGGAGAAATTTATGACATCACTGTTTTAGATGATACTATCTCAGTAGTAGCGATGGCCTTTTCTTCCTCAAGTATACAAGCGACAGAAATAAATGTTGACGACTTTTTAAATAGTTTCGACGCTGGGAATTCTTTAATTCAAAATCTTCCTTCAGATAATTTAAAGATGGTTTTTGTTCTTTCTGATGGGGGGAAAGTAAACGGAAGTGAACTGGTAAAAGGCATGAATTCAGTCAAAAAAGATGAATTATTAATCACTGGTGGATTAGCAGGAGATGGAACTAAGTTTGAGAAAACTTTTGTTGGACTAAATAAACTTCCCGAAGTAGGAAAAATTATTGCCATTGGATTTTATGGAGATAAATTAGAATTATCACATGGCTCGATTGGTGGTTGGGAAAGTTTTGGATTGGAGCGCACCGTTACCAAATCTAAGAACAATGTTCTTTATGAAATCGATCATAAAAATGCTTTGGATTTATATAAAGATTATTTAGGAAAATATGCTGCAGAACTGCCTGGTTCTGCCTTATTATTTCCCTTGTCCATAAAACTTAATGAAAATCAAGAAACTATCGTTAGAACAATTCTTTCTATTGATGAAAAAACTCAATCGATGACATTTGCTGGTGATATTCCAGAGGGCAGTAAAGTTAGATTTATGAAAGCTAATTTTGATCGATTAATTGATGCGGCACATGTTGCCGCCACCAATTGCTTAGCAATGAATAAATCAAAGGCCAAAGTAGCATTATTAATAAGTTGCGTTGGAAGAAAAATAATTTTAAGTAATAGAATAGACGAAGAAATTGAAGCTGTTTCGGAAGTTTTTGGAGAAAAAACCTTACTTACTGGTTTCTATTCTTATGGTGAAATATCTCCGTTAAAGCCTTTATCTAATTGTGAATTACACAACCAAACTATGACCATAACTTGTATTAATGAATTAGATTAATTATGAGCTTTCATAAACTTTTACTACGACAAATAAATAAATATTTGACTCCGGATTGCATTGAAAATCCTCAATTTAAAGAATTTATTCAAGCTGTAGACCACTCCTATCAAGCCTATGAAAGAGACAAAGAGTTGATGGACCATGTCTTTAATCAAAGTGAAATAGAATACAATGCCATAAATGACAGTTTAAAAATTGAAATAGATTTAAAGAAACAATCCATTTCTAATTTATATGATAGTTTGGAAGCCTTAGAAGATGGCTTTGATGATATTGAAAAGGATGAGAATTTTAATGATTTTGACGATTTATTACTGATTTCTAAATATTTAAGTAAGCAAATTGAAAAAAGAAAAGAAATTGAAAACAATCTTTCTACTACTGCTGAATTATTAATAAAGTTACTTGCCAATTTACAATCGGGAATACTAGTTGAAGATGAAAACCGAAAAATTCTTTTCACCAACCAGTTGTTCTGCGATATGTTTTCTATACCCGTTACTCCCGAAATGATGATTGGTGTTGATTGCACCGAATCGGCTGAACAAAACAAAGTCCTATTTAAAAAACCAAAGCAGTTTAGCCAGCGCATCGACGAGATTTTAAAACAAAGAAAGATCTGTGTTAATGAAATTATTGAAACGGTTGACAATCGTTTCCTTGAACGAGAATATATTCCAATTTTTATCGAAGATGAATATAAAGGGCATTTATGGAAATATACGGATGTGACTAATAAAATCAATTCACAAATCTTATTAGAACAAAGTGAAGAGCGCAACAACCTAATTATGAATGCTGGCTTAAGTGCGATTATAAATATCAATAGTAAGGGTGAAATTATATTTTGGAACAAA
This sequence comes from Flavobacteriaceae bacterium, assembly GCA_947371275.1. Lineage (GTDB taxonomy): Bacteria > Bacteroidota > Bacteroidia > Flavobacteriales > Flavobacteriaceae > Flavobacterium. The sequence continues at coordinate 9,088 of CANBOV010000028.1, forward strand.
CAAGCAGAAAGTATATTTGGTTGGAAAAATGAAGACATTATTGGTAAAACTTTGGCAGAAACCTTGATTCCAAAACGGCATGGTATAGAGCATAATATCGGCATGCAACATTATCTTAAAACAGGAGAAGGGCCTGTTTTAAATAAACCCTTAGAACTTCCTGCGATTAATAAAGAAGGCAAAGAATTTCCAATAGAAATTTTAATTATTCCGTTAAAGCAAAATAATGAAATGTTTTTTTGTTCGTTTATACGAGATATCTCGCAGAGAAAAGCCGCTGAAACTAAATTAAAAATTCAAGAAGAAAAATATAGAAATATTCTAGCCAATATGAATCTTGGATTAATAGAAGTAGATACGGAAGAGACTATTTTGTTTGCCAATCAGAGTTTTACTGAAATTTCAGGTTTTGAATCTTCAGAATTAGTTGGTAGAAAAGCCAATGAAATATTTGTATTTGGAGAAAATTTTGAAATCATTAAAACCAAGCAAGGCATTAGGCGTCAAGGCATCTCAGACATTTATCAAATTCCAGTAAAAAATAAACGTGGTGAATTAAGATGGTGGGCTATTAGTGGTGCTCCCAATTTTGACGACAATGGAAATTTAGTGGGCTCGATAGGAATACATCTTGATGTCACAGAGCAAAAACAATTAGAGATTGAACTTGAAATCGAAAAACAAAAAGCAGAAGCAGCATCAAAAGCAAAAGAGACGTTTCTTGCCAATATGAGTCATGAAATAAGAACACCGTTAAATGCAATTATTGGATTTTTAAGAGAACTTAGCAAGCAAGAATTGACTGAATTACAAAAAAAATACATTGAAAATAGCTCCATTGCTTCTAAACATCTGTTGGCAATTATTAACAATATTTTGGACATTTCAAAAATTGAAGCTGGTGAAATGTCACTAGAAGAAGAAGCCTTTGTTTTAGAAAATAGTATCAACAATGTGATAACCGTACTGAGTCCGAAAGCCGATCAAAAAGGGATACATTTATACTACAATAAAAATCCCCAAATAGCTAAAGCATTAGAAGGCGATGCCTTACGAATTGAACAAATCCTATTCAATTTGGTTGGAAATTCGTTAAAATTCACTCAAAAAGGAGAAATAAGTGTTGTCAGTAAATTAATTAATGATTTTCCTGATTCTCAAGACATTTGTATTTCAGTTATTGATACTGGGATTGGAATGGATAAGGAGTTTCTAAATTCTATTTTTAGAAAGTTTTCACAGGAAGATTTAGAAATTACAAGAAAATTTGGAGGAACGGGCTTAGGAATGGCAATAACAAATGAGTTGATTCAATTAATGAAAGGGAAAATTGAAATTCAAAGTAAAAAAAATAGTGGCACAACGATAAATATTTTTCTGAATTTTAAAAAAGGTGATAAAAAGAAATTAAAAAAAGCACGTCAAGAATCTACTATTACTTCATTAGAAAATATTTCAATACTATTAGTTGAGGATAATGAAATGAATAGAATGGTAGCACAAAATACCTTGCAATTTTATAATTGTAAAGTAACCGAGGCAGAAAACGGTCTAGAAGCCCTAGAAATATTGAAAGTTAAAAATTTCGATATTATTTTAATGGATATACAAATGCCGGAAATGGATGGAATTGAAGCAACAAAATTCATCAGGTCTGAATTCAATCTTACGACTCCAATTATTGCTCTAACCGCAAATGCATTTAAGTCGGAAATTGAAAAATGCAAAATGGCTGGAATGAATGATTATGTTACCAAACCATTTGATGAAATTAATTTAATTGAAACCATTGCAAAATACACTATAATTAATGGTGAAAAAGTCTCTAAAGTAGTCAAACCCGATAAAATTAAAAAACTCTATAATCTTAATTCTTTACATAATTTAAGCAGAGGAAATAATGAATTTGTCAAGAAAATGGTATCCATCTTTATTCAACAAACTAACACTACTTTAGAAAAAATAGATCTTGCGATCGCAACTAAAAATTATATTGAAGTAAGTCAACTAATTCATAAAATAAAACCAAGTATTGAAGGGATTGGTGTTGTATCGATAAGTGATGCTGTAAAAAAATTAGAAAAAATAGCTAAAGAAACTGAGGACGTTGAACAAATTGAATCTTTATATACAAGTATAAAAAACATATTGATTATAGTAATTGAGCAACTAAAAGAAAATGAGATAGATATGTAAGTTGGAATGTTTTTCCAAAATATGGAAAATTGGCATGCCTTTTTTTATTTTATATGCTTATTTTTCAATACATTACGATTATGGCTTGAATTTGGTTATAGTGTATTTGAATTTTAAAAATCAAATAATATGGAAAATCAATTCAAATTTTTTATCGTTGACGATGATGTTTTTTTTGCTAATATGTATGAGCAATATTTAAAAAATATTAATTATAGTGATATAGTGTATTTTGATAATGGAACGGACTGTTTAAATAATTTAAATCTAGATCCAGACATTATCTTTTTAGATCACAATATGGACGACATGACAGGATTTGAGGTTTTAAAAAAGATCAAACGCTACAATCCTAATATTTATGTTGTTATGATCTCTGGACAAGAAAACATTAAAACCGCAGTTGATGCATTAAAATATGGTGCTTTTGACTATGTCATTAAAGATTCAAATGTTTGTGATAAATTGACACAAATTATCACTAACATTATTAAAGTAAAAGAACAATTAAAAAAAGCCAATCCAAATTTAATGCAACGAATACTTACTTTTTTATAGTCTAAAAACAAAACGCTCTTTATGTACATGAAAACACTTCTAAAACTTACGCTAATTGTTTTGCTCTTTACCTCTTGTAGGACTCAAAACTTATTAGTATCTAAAAAAGAGAAGGACGATAAATCCTATTTTGTTTATGATGAAAATTACCAATACAAAATAAGAAAGGATGATAAAATATCCATCTCCGTTTGGGGTGAAGACGACTTAAGTGTAGGTTCAGAATATGGAATTTATAATTCGAATGAAGTGTATGGAAAATGGTTATTAGTAGATGCAAATGGTAATATTGAAGTGCCAAAACTTGGCACTAAAAATGTACTAAGCAAAACCATCCCAGAATTAAAAGCGGAAATTAAGAACGAATTAAAACAGTATTTAGTAAATCCCATAGTGGATGTTAAGGTTTTAAATAAAGAAATAACGATCCTGGGAGAAGTTCGAAATCCGAATACGATACAAGTCGATAAAGACCATAACAATTTATTCGAATTAATTAGTAAAACAGGTGGTTTTGACTTTTATGCCAATTTAAAATCAATAAAAGTACTTCGCCAAGAAGGAAACGATGTAAGAGTTACTAATATTGATTTGACCAATGTCACTACTATTTTAAATCAAAACATATTGTTACACCCAGGCGATATTGTGATTGTTCCTTCGAAAAAATATAAGGAATTTGATAAAAGAGTTTCTACTATCATTCCTTTCACAACTACTGTAAGTGCCGCAGCAATTCTTATGAAATTATTTTAAAAACAAGGCTATGAATGAAAACATAAGATTACTCAAACCGCTTTTTAGAGGATTACCAATTGTAGTTTTGGTTGTAATCTTATCCGTTTTGTTGGCAAAAAAATATCTTAACTATGTTACACCTATGTATGAAAGTACAGCAAAACTTAGACTTGCTGATGTTCATGAAGGTGTGCCTGGTGCTAATCTTTTTAAAGATTTAGATGTGTTTGCTTCGGCAAATAAAATTGCAACGGAAATTGAAGTATTAAAATCAGACAATTTAATTGGGGCTACTTTGAGTCAATTGCCTTTTGGAAAAGAAATTTATCGCAAAGGCGAGATGCGTTCATCAGAGTTATTTAGAGATTCTCCCATACTAATCGAAGGAACTTTTAAAACCGATAAAGCCTACGATAAACTTTATGGCCTAAAAGTGACATCAAAAACCCAATTTATTTTGATGCAGCCAGAAGTAAAAACGGGAATTTCAGGAACATTTGGAAAACCAATTTCTATTGATGGTGCAAAATTTTTTATAACACTAAACGAAAACTTTATTAAGACTAAAAAGAATGTAAAAATTATAGACAATTATGAATTTGAATTTCTAAGTAATGAAAATTTAATGTCTAAAATAAATAAAAATTTAGATATCGTTTCTGTTGACAAAGATGTACCTGTTATAAGAATAAATTTAAAAAATGCCGTTCCTGAAAAAGCAGCACTATTTGTAAACAAATTAGCTGAAATGTATATCAAAGATTATATTGAAGGGAAATACAGGGCGGCCAATACAACTGTTGATTTCCTAAAAAATGAAATTGGAACTGCTAATCAAAGACTTACAAATTCAGAAGAAAATATTCAAAATTATCGTGAAAAACGAAATATTATAAACGTAACCCAAGAAACAGAAACCAATCTAAGAAAAATTTCGCAATTAAAAATTCAGCAAACCAATATGAAGATGAATTTAGATGCGATAAAAGATTTGAATAAATATATTGCTTCCGGCAAAGATAAATATCTTGATTTAGCGCCCAATTTTGAAGCTTTTACCGATTTACTTTCAACAGAAATGGTAAAAACCATGAAAAAGCTACAATCGGATAAAAAAGATTTATTGCTGACTTATACCCCTGAACACGAAAAAGTTAAGATAATTGATAGAAAAATTAAGGATCTTATTGATTATCAAATAGAAAGTATAAAAAATACAGAAAAAAATCTTCAAGTTAAGTACGACGATTTATCCAATGATATTACCGAATCAGAAAAAGTATTTATTGGCTTACCCGAAAAAGAAAAGATGTTGAATATACTCAATAGAGAGTTTAACATGTATGAAAAAAATTATAATTTTTTAAATGAAAAACGAATTGAAGCCGAGATTGCAAAATCTGCCAAAATAGCATTTCATAAAATTATTTCAGTTGGTGAAATTCCGAAAACACCTGTTTCCCCAATTAAAGGTATTATAATCGTTGTTTCTGCCTTTTTAGGTATACTGGGTTCTATCTTATTAATTTATATTGTTCACTTTGCCAAAGCAAAAGTTAATGATGTTTATACAATAGAGAAAAACAGTACCATCCCAATTGCTTTTTCAACCCCATTTATTACCAAAAACGAAAGTGTATTGGATAATTTTTTGAAGGAAGCCATTCAAATGGAGCTAAAAGAGATGATTCGAAGTCAAAGTATAATTACAATTAGTTCCTACGATAAATCAAAAGACCATTTATTTCATTCGACCAACTTAATTAAGGCATTAATTGCTCAGGGCAGAAAAGTGCTAATCGTTGATGCAACAGGACATATGGAAGGTGAATTTAGTACTAATGACTATTTGAATTATTCTGAAAACAAATTTTTGAGCTATACAAAAACCATTTTTCTAGAAGAAATAAAATCTAAATTAAAAAATTATGATTTATGTGTTATTCATAATCAAAGCCTAAAAGAAGATAAACTTGGTTTACTCTTTATGAGCCTAGCCTCACAAAACTTAATGGTTTTAGACAGCAGAAAAACGGCAGAAAAAAGCATCATTACTATTGAATTGTTGAAAGACGAATACCAACTTCCCAATGTTTGGTTTGTTTTAAACAAAGCAGGTTATAATCCAAGTATATTTTTAGAGATCCGTAAAATTTGGATAAAATACATTAGAAAACAAAAAAGAGAATAATGAGTTTTATAAAAAAAATAGTTCTTTCACCTACGGTCTTGGTATTATTTGATCAAGCAATTTTTAGTGGAACAAATTTTTTACTCACACTATTTTTAGCTCAAAAATTGGACATTAAAAACTTTGGTTTGTTTTCAACGGTAGTATTGGTAACCTACCTAGTAATGAGCATCACTAACGCCTTAATTATCCAACCTTTTCAGGTTTCCATTTCTAGAATTTCGAACAGAAAGGAGTATTTTGTGTATTTATTCTATGCCCTGCTTTTTATACTTACACTATTCCTCATCATTATTAAAACGCTGGTCTTCTTTTTGCCAAAAGAAAATGTATTTACGTTTCAATCTAATGCGATAATCTGTTTTATTATCGGTTATTTGATTCAAGATTTTTTTAGAAAAATATTTTTAGCCATCTCAAACATTGTAACGGTTATATGCATTGACCTTGCTTTTTTAGTTTTAATTGCTGTTGCTTTTTATAGTATAAAGAATGAAATAACGTTGTTTAATTCGCTTATGATTCTGGGTTTGGCCAATAGTATATCTGCTATACCTGGCCTTTACCTTATCTTCCTAAATTATGAAACCCCTATTTCATGGAAACTATTCCTCCAAGATCATTATACGCAAGGCAAATGGTTATTTAGTGTTGCCGTATTACAATGGTGTTCGAGTAATTTCTTTGTGCTAATTTCTGGCGTGTACTTAGGAATTGAAGCCCTTGGTGCATTGCGATTGGTACAATCATTCTTTGGGATTTTAAATATTGTACTTCAAACGGTGGAAAATTACTTCCTGCCTAAAGTGGCTAGTTTATACAATAATAGCATCGCGGAAGCCAAGAAATATTTAGTTGAATTAACCATTTATGGTGCTTTGCTATTTGGTATTTTACTTTCCATTCTATTTGTTTTTTCAAATGAAATAATAGTGGTAGCCGGTGGCCATAAATACGAAAGTTATGGCTATGTTGTAAAAATAATTTCTGTTTTATATTTCTTTATTTTCTTGAGTTACCCGGTAAGAATTGCCATTCGAGTAATGGTTTTAAATAAAATATTTTTTATTGGATACTTACTTGCGTTTATCTCTTCCTTATTGACATTTCATTTTTTATTAAAATATTCTGGGCTTTACGGAGCTGTAGTGGGTCTCATAATCAATCAAATTATCATGATTTTTTATTGGCAAGATAAATTGAGAAAAAATCTAAACTTAGTATGGAAATAATACACATCGTATTAGGAAAAGCCAATCCTGACAGAATGAATGGCGTAAATAAAGTAGTTTTTCAATTGGCAACTAAACAAGCTGAATTTGGGGAAAAAGTTTCGGTTTGGGGAATTACAAAAGACAAAGAAAACAACTACGGAGAACGCAATTTTACTACTCGCCTATTTATTAAAAAAGCAAATCCATTTGGAATTCCCTATGAAATGGAAGCTGCTATAAAAGCAAAAAAAGATACCGCCCTATTTCATATCCACGGGGGCTGGGTTCCTGTCTTTTCTTCCATTGGAAAAGTACTTAACAAGCACAAACTCTCTTTTGTATTTACGCCTCATGGTGCCTATAACACCATTGCTATGAATAGAAGCTTTTGGTCTAAACGCATTTATTTTTCACTATTTGAAAAAAAACTACTTCAGTTAGCCACTAAAATTCATTGCATAGGAAAAAGTGAAATGACTGGATTAAAAGGTATTTATAAAAATGACAAATCTGTTTTAGTACCCTATGGCTTTGAAAACAATATCGAAATCGCAACTGAATATTCAAAAAATGAGTCTGTAGTATTTGGATTTATTGGCCGATTAGATATTTATACGAAAGGGTTGGATACCATGGTATTGGCCTTTAAAAAAGTTTTGGAACTACACCCTAAATCACAATTGTGGATTATTGGTGATAGCAATGAAAAGATTAAATTAAATCAAATGCTACTTGAACATAATTTAAGTGAAAATGTTATGCTAATGGGTGGAAAATTTGGAATAGAAAAAGAAAATTTATTAAAGCAAATGGATGTTTTTGTGCATCCATCAAGAAATGAAGGATTGCCGACCTCGGTGATTGAAGCTGCTAGTTTTGGGAAACCCTGTATCGTTACAGATGCGACCAATATTGGTGATTTAATAACTGAATACGAAGCTGGTGCTTCCATAATTAATCAAGATGCGGGAGAATTAGCTCAGGCAATGACAAAGTATGCTACACTTTGGGAAAACCCAGCCCATTTTGCTTCCTATGGTCAAAACGCCATTAAAATGGTAAAAGAAAACTTCAATTGGGAACATATAATTCAAGAGTTTAATGCTAAATTATATCAGTACTAATGAATTTTGAAGCCACTGCCAATAACGAGCAATTCTTAAAGAAAATAAACAACTATTTGTTTATTATACTCTTTTTGATGGTCGCTTGTTTTTTTACTTGGAGTGAAAATGTAAATATTACCAGAGGAATAAAAATAGTGGGAAGAATGGGCGTTATGATTTCTTCCATTTTAGTTTATAAAAAAATAATAAAGCATGGTGCCGTAAATACCATGGGGTATAAAAACTCGTTTTCTCCTATTTTCTATATTCTTTATTTGTTATTAGGATTAATGTCTTTTATGTGGAGCACTGATCCAGGTTTTAGTGCGCTGCAATGGTTTATGACCTTTCAAAGCTTTGTTTTTGCTTATTTTTTCATTAAAAGTTTAAAAATATTAGACACATTTTACCCCGGCCACAATATCCGATTATACCATCTATTAGGGAATACCGTCTTTATATTGCAACTTATTTTTGCTGTGGGGCTCTGGGTTAATCCTGACGTCTTTTTCAGAATGACCAATGGTGGAGAAGAAGCGCGGCTAGGGGGAACAATCATGAACCCAAATGAATTAGGGATGCTAGCGGGTGTTGGGGTCGCTTGCTTAATATTTGATTTATATCGCTTTAAAAATAAAGTCTGGACAATTATCAAAATACTAGTTATTTTCTATGCGCTGTTCATGACTGGCTCTCGATCCTCACTTATTGGTGCCTTATTAATCATCTTTTTCCATATCAACCAAACTAAAAAACAAGGCTTAAAACTAGCTATTATTGGGGGCGTATTGATGGTTATGCCATTTGCCATAAATCAAATGATACTAAAAGGCGGCGATGAAAAAAGAATGGAAGAAATCTTGACACTAACAGGAAGATTACCGTTTTGGCATGCTTTAATTACAGAAGGCCTTCCTAGGGAACCCCTTTTAGGATTTGGTTATATGCGTATTGATTACAAAGATTTTTTCCAAAGTGTCCATACCTACCCCGGAAAGATGACCCATAATACCTTTATGCAAGTTCTGATGAGTTTAGGATTTATTGGTTTGACAATAGTGATATTTCAAGTATATTTTACCTTGAGAGCCTTTTTTACTGAAAACAAGGAAACCAAATTAATGCTAATAGGAATATTAATTCCGGTTGTAATTAATTCATTTACAGAGTTCGGAATATTTGGTGAAAGTAACTATGGTATCTTATTCTATCAATTAATAATATTTAGTGTTTCCTTTAAAAATAAAACCCATTTAACTCCTCTTCAGAAACTTCATTTAAAGAAAAGGAGACCAGAGGCTTTTGTCTAATTTATTCCATAAAATAACTGATTTCCAAAATTTGGAAAATGGGTTGTTGTATTAAATATTATAAATGCTTGTTTTTTAGGCGTTTATGTTTTTGGCACGATTTTGAACGATAGTTAAAAACTAACACATATACAATGGAAAATATTTTTAACAAATTAGGATATTCAATTTCTACAAAAAAAGAAAATCATAATGATATTGTGGTTAATTTACTTTCAATAAACAATCCTGATGGCACGCCACGCTGGATTTGGAACGCAAAATGTAACCAACCATTATTTCTTAAATTTTATAATATTGGCAGTAAAAGAGCTATGTTGTTTACCTTGATCATAAAACTAGTTTTTATAGTTAAGCTTCAAAAAATAGCGTTCAAAAAGAAAACCTATTTTATTTCGAAATTAAACAATGTAGTTTTTGATATCAATAAGGATTGGGCAATTTTCACGGGAACCATTGGGCCGAACAATAAAGCCATTTTATATGCAAACCAATCGTTTTATAAAATTGCAACCACTACAAATGCTCAAAAATTGATTTATGATGAGCACGAAATATTAGAAAAACTTAATACACTTTCTTCCTCCTTTATGATTCCAAAAACTACCAAAATTTCAAAAGAAGTTATTCAATTAACGGATATTTCAAATAATGGAATACGTTTAAAAAAAATCGCTGACAGTCATTTAAAATCTTTAATGGAATTGAATACTATTGAAAGCAAAACCATTAAAGTGGACGACTGGGATTTATTCACTAATTTGAAAAAAGAATTCCAAACTATTGATGATAAAAGAATTCCAAAAAATACTGTTCGTAAAATAAATAGGCTTTTACAGGCAATTCCGGCTGATGAATTGGTAGAGATTTCGCTTTCACAAGGTGATTTCACACAATGGAATATGTTTGAAAAGGACGGGAAATTATCCATATATGATTGGGAATTAGCCAGTACCGACAAACCTAAAGCATTTGATTATTTTCACTTTGTATTTCAAAATGAAATCTTAGTTGATCATAAACCTTGGAAAGAAATCTATGCTGATATCATTAACTATAGTAAAGGTGATTTCGCTGAAGAAATTTTTAATTACGACTTGGATGAATTAAACAATTACCTAAAATGGTATTTGTTAATTAATTGTATGCATTATTTAAAAATTTATGCTTCACAACCCAAATGGCATGTGCAAATTGATTGGTTATTACAAGTTTGGACCGAAGCCCTAAATATTTTTCTTGTTGGAGAAAACTCTTCAAGAGAATTACTTATTATGGATTTGTTTGATGCCCTTCAAAATAAGGAATATGCTGCTTTGAAATTCCAAAACGGCTATCCAGAAAAATTAAGTCTCAACTCAGATATTGATTTAGTAATCGATAAAAAAACATCCAATGCTATTATTAAAGTTTTAAGCAGACATTCCTTGGTTTCTAAAATCACAACCAGTGAACGCTCTTTTATGAATACCATTCAAGTATTTACTAATGATGCTACTATGCTTTCTATTGACTTAATTTGGCAATTGAAACGAAGAAATTTAGAAATTTTAGATGCTAAAAAAGTAATTGCTTCTAATTTCAGTAATAATTATGGCGTTAAAAGTGCTTCAAACATTGATATTGCAAGATATGTTGTTATGTTTTATATCCTTAATAACGCAAAAATTCCAAGCAAATATTTAGTGTACCAAGAAGCTATTAAAAATTCAAAGGAAGCAGTTGATGTAAATCTATCTGAATACTTTATGGATAGCTCAAAAGACAAACATATCCTGCTTAATTTCATTTCCAATAACAAAAGCAATAAGGGACTACACTTTATAAGTAACACGTTTAATTATATTATTGACACTATTAAAAATAGCAAAAAAAGTAACGGCTTTATATTAACGTTTAGTGGCGTTGATGGTGCTGGCAAATCAACTGTTATTGAAAATATTGCCTATAGAATTGAAAAACAATTTAGAAAGCCTGTCGTGATTATACGCCATCGCCCTTCTGTTTTACCTATTTTAAGTGTTTGGTCCAAAGGAAAAGAAAAAGCACATCTAGATACTATTTCTAATCTTCCACGACAAGGTAAAAACAGTAGTTTTATTTCCTCATTACTGCGATTTACTTACTACTATTGTGACTATTTATTTGGTCAATTTGTTATTTATTTCAAACATATAAGTAGAGGTCATGTCGTTATTTATGACCGTTATTATTTTGATTTCATCAATGATAGCAAGCGAAGCAATATCGTTTTACCAAAAAGCATTTCAAGATTTGGTTATCATTTACTATTAAAGCCAAAATACAATTTCTTTCTTTTTGCTGACGCAGATATCATTCTAAATAGAAAAAAAGAATTGAGTAAAGAAACCATTGAGCATTTAACTAATGATTATACGAAACTATTTCAATCATTACAATCAAAAACCCGTTCTACGGTTTATATGCCAATCAATAATATTGATTTGGAAACTACTTTGACGCAAATAATTAAAACTGTAAACTTAACCTAAATGAAGTCAATGGTTCAAAAAATAATTCAACTTCGAAATCCTAATTTTAAGTTTGACGAAGCTTTGAATTCAAGTGCCTTGCTTCAATTTATTTGGATTCAAGCAGGTTATTTATTTCGTGGTCTTAAAGTGCTTTTCCTTTTACGAAAACCGAAAGGAATGTTATTGGGAAAAGGGGTTTCGTTCTTCAATATTTCAAAAATAAAATGGGGGCAATTTCTTCGATTAGGCAATCACGTTTATGTTTCAGCATTGAGCAAAAACGGAATTCAATTTGGAGAAAACGTATCTATTGGTGCTTTCAGTAGAGTTATTGTTTCAACTTCACTAAATAATATCGGTGATAAAATTGTAATTGGAAACAATGTTGGGATAGGTGAATTTGCCTATTTAGGTGGCGCTGGTGGCTTAGAAATTGGAGACGAATGCATTGTTGGGCAATATTTAAGTTGCCATCCTGAAAATCATAATTATGAAAATACAGCCATTTCTATCCGACATCAAGGTATTTCAAGAAAAGGTATTACAATCGGAAAGAATTGCTGGATTGGTAGTAAAGTTACGATACTTGATGGCGTAATCATAGGAAACGGTTGTATAATAGCTGCGGGCAGTGTTGTAACAAAATCATTTCCTGAAAACACAATAATTGGTGGGGTACCTGCCAAAGTAATAAAATCAAGAAACAATGAGTAAAACAATTCTAGCAACTTGCTATGCCGTAAATCCATACAAAGGTTCTGAAGATGGAATGGGGTGGAATTTTGTAAATCAAATTGCGCGATTTAACAAAGTAATAGCCATTACAAGAGAAAACAATCAGCCGGCCATTGAAAAATTTATGAAGGAAAATCCAAATGAAGTTTATCAAAATATTACTTTTTTATACTTTGATCTACCCTATTGGATGCGTTTCTGGAAAAAAGGCGGACGTGGAGCCATGCTTTATTATTATATGTGGCAACGCGGAATTGTGTCGTTTATCAAAAAGCAAGTCGTTAATTATGATATTGTTCACAACGTTAATTTTCATAATGATTGGACACCAAGTTTTCTTTACAAATTAGAAAAACCAATGGTTTGGGGGCCCATCGGACATCATCCCATAATTCCTGCTCAATATTTAAAACCCTATTCCATTAAATATTTAGTCATTGATAGGGCTACTTGGTTAGTAAAACAATTATTTTGGAATTTATCATTCGCCTTAAAAAAAACGGTGAAAAAAGCAGATCATATTTTATGCATGAATACTGGAGTTTCTGCTATTCTAAATTTGAAAAATACATTTTCAATTCAACCATCGGTTGCAACCGAAGATTTTTTTGAAGGTGTTCTTACCAAGAAAGAAGGATTCAATATAATAAGTGTTGGACGGTTTGTTCCTTTAAAAGGATTTGATTTAACATTACATTCGTTCATAAAATTTATTTATTCTTTGAGTCCTACTGACAGAGAAAACTGCAAACTAACTTTGGTGGGTACCGGACCAGAAAAAGAGTTCTATCAAAAAATAATTATAGAAAATAAAGTTGAGCATTATGTTGAAATTATTGAATGGATTGACAGAAAAGAACTTATGAAATTATATGAAAAAGCAGCTGTTTTCCTTTTTCCTTCTCATGAAGGGGCAGGAATGGTTGTGGCAGAAGCAATGTCATTTGGATTGCCTGTAATTTGTTTAAACAATGAAGGTCCTGGCGAATTCATAAACACTAGTTGTGGTTTCGCCGTGCCTCAATTAGACTATAATAATACGGTTTCTGAATTGAAAGAAGCATTGCAAAAACTCTATTTTGACAAAGAGTTGCTCTATAATTTGAGCCTTGGTGCTAGAAAACAATTTGAAGAAAAATTTACCTGGGATAGTCGTGGAGAATATTTAAATAAAATTTATAAGACTTTGTAATTATGAGAGTGATAGCTGCACATTTGTTAAACGATTATAGCGGTAGTCCAAAAGTTTTAATGCAATTACTAAAGGGTTGGACCAAAAACAATGTTGAAACACACCTTTTTACCTGTAGTGGTCGAGAGGGATTTTTATCAAACATTCCAAATGTAGACAACCACTATTATTGGTATCAATTTGCTAAAAACCCGTTTGTTCGTTTAGCTTTTTTAACAATCAGCCAACTCTTATTAGCTTGCAAATTATTTTTCTTCTTGAAAAAATCAGATGTTCTTTATGTAAACACAGTCCTGCCTTTTGGTGCCGGAATTGTAGGCAAAATTAAAGGATGTAAAGTTATTTACCACATTCATGAAACCTCCATGAAACCTTTACTTTTAAAGAAATTCCTCTTTGGAGTTGCTCGCTGGTCTGCTTCAGAAGTGGTGTATGTGTCCAACTTTTTGGCTACCCAAGAACCCACATCTAACAAAAAAAAGGTGCTCTATAATGTGCTTGAAAAAAGTTTTGTAGATCATGCCAATTTGACTATTTCGTCGGATAAAAAAGCTCCTATTATATTAATGATTTGTTCTTTAAAAGGCTATAAAGGGGTAAACGATTTTTTATCCTTGGCAAAACTTAACCCTCAATTTACCTTTAAACTAGTCGTGAATGCAAGTCAAAATGAAATAAATAATTTTTTTATAAACGAATCAATTCCAACTAATTTGGAAGTCTATCCTACACAAAAAAACACCCACCCATTTTATCAAGAAGCTGCTATTTTAGTAAACTTATCCGATGTAAATCTTTGGGTTGAAACTTTTGGATTAACCATACTAGAGGGAATGGCTTATGGCCTACCCACTATTGTCCCTCCTATTGGTGGTGTTGTCGAACTGGTTGACGAAGGTAAAAATGGCTATTTAATTGACAGCAAAAACCATAATCTCATTTCAGAGAAATTAAATGACCTTCTCAATAATACAGCACTTTATAATTCGATGAGCCAGAGCGCAATTGAAAAAAGTAAGCTTTTTAGTGAAGATTACTTTGAAGCAGAATCCTTAAAAATCATTTCCATTTAATATAAACATTCCAAAAATTGGAATATTTATATAACTCAAAATACTGTATATCAATCATTTAGATTATTGGCTTCATTTTGGCATAGTACTTTATGTCACAAATTTAAATTAATCTACAATGGAAAAAAAGAGAGTAGCAATAATAGGAACTGTTGGTTTACCAGCAAAATATGGTGGATTTGAAACACTTGCAGATCATTTAGTAACCCATCTTTCGAATAAATATGATTTTACAGTCTATTGTTCGAAAAAGAAATACTCAAAAAAAGAACAAATCCCAACGTATAAAGGCGCAAAATTAGAATACATTAATCTTGATGCCAATGGTATACAAAGTATTCCCTACGATACGATTTCTATACTGAAAGCCCTTCGAAAAAATGATGTCTTATTAATTCTTGGTGTTGCAGGTGCTTGGATATTACCATTCATCAAATTTTTTACCAACAAAAAAATCATCATTTCAATTGACGGTATTGAATGGAAACGCGATAAATGGCCCCTTATGGCAAAATTGTATTTATGGTGGGCAGAAAAAATAGCTGTTCGTTATTCACACATTGATATTTCAGATAACGAATCTATTCAAGATTATACCGCATTGCGTTATCACACCTTAAGTAGAGTTATTGAATATGGAGCCGATCATACAATGCAGGTTAGTCCAACAGTTGAAGATTTTATAAAATATCCTTTTATGAAAGACGATTATGCGGTAAAAGTTTGCCGTATCGAACCAGAAAACAATGTTCATGTTGTCTTAGAAGCATTCAAACAATTACCAAAATCAAATTTAGTTTTAGTGGGTAATTGGAACAATAGCGAGTACGGAAGAAATTTAAAAAACAACTATAGCACTATTTCTAACATTCATATTTATGACCCCATCTATAATCAAAGAGAAATTGATTTAATTCGAGGCAATGCTGCTTTGTATATTCATGGTCATTCCGCAGGCGGCACCAATCCTTCATTAGTGGAAGCCATGTATCTTGAACTACCTATTTTAGCCTTTAATGTTTCCTACAATAGAACTACAACCGAGAATAAAGCTAACTATTTTTCCAATGAACAAGAACTTGTCAATCAATTAAAATTAGTTTCTGAAACAGAAATGGGACGTCTACGTAAAGAGATGAAATCAATTGCTTTACGAAGATACACCTGGGAAAAAATTTCAAATCAATATGACTTATTGATAAAAGAAGCTATTGCAATCGATAAAAAAAACAGTGTTTACTCAGAAATTCAGCGACTTAGCCCCGATTTTCTCGATGAATATAAATTATCCCATTTACAACACCACAATTTGTTTTACGAAAAAAGATAACGATCATGAAAACACTACTATATTTTTCAACGCTTGGAATATTATCTTCTATATTGGCAATACTTTTTATTCCTTTTATAAAAAAATTAGCCATAAAAATAAACTTAGTCGACAAACCTAATTATAGAAAAGTACACACTAGTGCTGTTCCATTAATTGGTGGGATTTCAATTGCCGCTATCGTTTATCTGGTCCTAATTGTTTCTGGTATTCAATTAGCTAACTTGAGAGAATATCTACCTATTCTTAGCTCAGGATTTGTATTGCTGGTTGTGGGCGTAATTGATGATAAAACCGATTTAAATGCAAAATATAAATTAATTATTCAATTGCTTTTGTCCTTTATTATTGCATTATCTGGAACAAGAATTACGACCTTTTACGGTTTTCTGGGTGTCTACGAAATTGCCACTTGGGCGCAATATTTATTAACCATAATCGTAATTACCGGAGTAGTAAATGCATTTAATTTAATGGATGGCGTTGATGGACTAGTTGGGGGATTATCACTACTAGGATTTACCATGT
This sequence comes from Flavobacteriaceae bacterium, assembly GCA_947371275.1. Classification (GTDB taxonomy): domain Bacteria; phylum Bacteroidota; class Bacteroidia; order Flavobacteriales; family Flavobacteriaceae; genus Flavobacterium. The sequence goes on from CANBOV010000028.1 coordinate 25,754, forward strand.
TCTTGATTTCCTCTGTGTTTTATAACGATTACTTTTTAGGAAAAATTAGTGTCATTTTTATTGGCGCCATAATCGGATTTCTAAAATTTAATTTATCGAAAAATAAAATTTTTATGGGCGATGGAGGTTCTCTGTTTTTAGGATTCATCTTGGTAACTTTTGGCATCCATTTTATGGAAAAGCAACATGCAACAAACAATTATGGATATGCCTATGGCTTCCTTATATTAGTTGCCTTCTTTTCTATTCCAGTTTTAGATTCCATGAGAGTATATGTTGGCAGAATGAAACAAGGAAATTCACCCTTTAAAGCCGACAAATCGCACATACACCATTTGCTTTTAACGGCAGGATTAACACATAAAAAAATAAGCTTGTTTGTAGTTATATTTTGTATGATCTTATTTTTTATCGGTTTTGGATTGATTTCCTATTTTTCTACCACCATAATAATTTTAGTCATCATGACCCTGTTTTGGGCTATATTAAAATTACTGCTAATGATCAACAGCTTACATGAATGGAAGTCAAAAATTAAAGAACTAGAGCACTAATAATAAAAGGATGAAGTCCAAATCAAATGAAACCCAATATAATACATTGGAACTAATAAATAGACTGGAATTGCTTCAACAGTAAATACCAAATACCACAATAATAACTATTTACCAAGAACAATAGACTATTTATGGTTCCAAAATAAAAAACCCCGATACTTTCGTATCGGGGTTTTGTTTATTAATAATCTTAAATTTTATTTTACTTGCTTTTCCATCGCCATGCTCAACTCTTCATTTTTAGCCACTTCTTCCTTGAAAAGCACCAGTATCTCCGCCGGTATTTGGTCAAAGTTGATTGTTTTTCCTCTTTTAATATCACTTATAAGGCTTTTGAGAACAAACAACTGCATGCTCTTAATTCTATAGGCCGATAATCTTGATTGGTCTTCCATAAAAAATAGCGCGAATATTTTTAGTTTGTTAGCTAATAATTACTACACAAAAGTAGTATTTTTTCTATTACACTGGGATATTTAAACGCATTTTTAACATTTAGTAACCTGTAATAATAAGTCACTAATTCTACTGGTATTCCCATTCTAATCTTAGACGAGACCGGATAATTTTTCTTGCGCAGTGAGGGGGAAATACAATGTCAAAAGCTCTTTCTATACGAAAAGACATAAGGGTACTGTTTACGGACAAAGCTCATCTTAACAAACCAAATTTTAATAAAAAACGCCGGTTGATTTACTAATCACATTTAGTAGCTTTGTATCTCAAATAATTCAAAATGGAACAAATAGCAGTAAAAACAAGTATTAAAGCCCCAATAAGCCAGGTATGGGAAAATTGGACTTCACCGAAACATATCACGAACTGGAATTTTGCGAGCAGCGATTGGCATTGTCCTAAAGCAGAAAATAATTTGGTTGTTGGAGGGGAATTTCATTACTTCATGGAAGCAAAAGACAGTAGTTTCGGTTTTGATTTTTGGGGAACTTATGTAACTATAGAAGAAGAAAAATTTCTTGAAATGGTATTAGGTGATGGAAGAAAGATGTCTGTTTTGTTTGAAGTATCAGCTAACGAAACCATAGTAACCGAGAATTTTGACCCCGAAACTACAAATCCTGTCGAACTTCAAAAAACAGGTTGGCAGCTGATCTTGGATAATTTTAAGTTATATGTTGAGAACTAGTGTTTTTAGCTAAATCTTATGAAAGCCTAGAATTTTCTTTTCAAATTAATTCCAACGATTTCATATTCAAAACCTAAGCTTATTTTAGCAGGGGATTTTCATTAACTTTTTATAATTTATTTTCTTACATTTGAATTGAATTAAAGAATAAATAATATGAAAAGAATAGTACTCCTTATATTTTCGTTGATTTTAACTGCTCAAAGCAGTAAAGCACAAACAGTGGTATTAGATCCTAATGGAGTTACCATTAAATGGACGGGCACTACTGTTCCATCTCCCTATTTTATTCAAGCAAATCCAAGAGGACCTATGGAATGGTTTGCTATTGTGGATAATTCAACTAAAAGTAATATCACTAACTATGCTAAAAACGTTCAGTCTGGGGTCATTTATTTTACACCTCCTGGAACAGTAACTCCCATTCCATTTAACAATATAGTAACGACCCTTGTGACAGCGATGAATAGTATGTTTAATAACGTCGCTTCCTTTAACGAACCCATCGAATCTTGGGATGTAAGTAATGTCACTACGATGAGTTATTTATTTAATAATGCTACCTCCTTTAACCAACCCATTGAATCTTGGGATGTAAGTAATGTCACTAATATGAATTATATTTTTTATCATGCTATTTCCTTTAACCAACCTTTAGGATCTTGGAATGTAAGTAATGTGACCGCTATGATTCGTATGTTTGCTAGTGCTTCTTCGTTTAACCAACCAATCGAGTCCTGGGATGTAAGTAATGTCACTACTATGGATAGTATGTTACAGCAGGCTGTCGCATTTAACCAACCTATAGGGTCTTGGAATGTAAGTAATGTCACTACTATGAATAGTATGTTTAGTAGCGCTACCAATTTTAACCAACCTATCGGGTCTTGGAATGTTAGTAATGTGACTGACATGTCTTATATATTTTCTTTTGACACATCCTTTAACCAACCTATCGGGTCGTGGGATGTAAGTAATGTCACTACTATGAAATATATGTTTAGTAGCACTATCAATTTTAACCAACCTATCGGGTCTTGGAATGTAAGTAATGTCACTAATATGAAAAGTATGTTTTTGGGTGCTACGGCATTTAACCAACCTATTGATGCCTGGAATGTAGGTAACGTAACGAATATGAGCTATCTATTTGGGAGTGCATATGCCTTTAATCAACCAATTGGTTCTTGGGATGTGAGTAATGTGACCAATATGAATAATATGTTTAATTATGCTACTTCCTTTAACCAACCTATCGGGTCTTGGAATGTCCATAATGTGACTGATATGTCTTTTATGTTTTTTTATGAATCATCCTTCAACCAGCCGATTGGCTCTTGGAATGTTAGCAATGTGACTGATATGTCTAATATGTTTAATACAGCTACTAGCTTTAATCAACCTATCGAGTCTTGGAATGTTGGCAATGTGACTACTATGGGTGGTATGTTTTGTCGGGCTAATTCATTTAACCAACCTATAGGTTCTTGGGACGTGAGTCATGTGACTGATATGAGTGCTATGTTTGCTTCTGATACGGGTACTACTATCTTTAATCAGCCTATTGGTCTTTGGAATGTTAGTAATGTGGTCAGTATGGCTAGTATGTTTAGTCACACAACTTCCTTTAACCAACCATTAGAATCTTGGAATGTAAGCCATGTATATTCAATGGGTTATATGTTCGCATCTGCAAGCAGCTTTAACCAACCTATTGGGTCATGGATTGTAACCAATGTCTCTACTATGGCTAAGATGTTTAATAAAGCTGCTGCCTTTAATCAACCTCTTGGGTCCTGGAATGTGAGCAATGTAAATGATATGAGCGGTATGTTTAAAGATGCTACTTCCTTTAACCAAAATATAGAAAACTGGAATGTAGGTAATGTAACAACAATGATGGATATGTTTACAAATGTTCAACTCTCTACTGCTAATTATGATTCGCTACTAATCGGTTGGTCAACAATAAGTCCCAATGAGTTTCCATTACGACCAAATGTACCTTTTTCAGGAGGCAATTCCAATTATTGCAACAGCGAAACAGCTAGAAATTCTATTTTAAGTACCTATGGTTGGACTATCACTGATGCGGGCCTTAATTGCGATTTAAACTCCAACACATTTGATACTGCTGTTTTAAAACTCTATCCTAATCCAGTTTCAAGTGTTTTAAATGTACAAGTTGATTCCAATCGTATCAATCAGCCTTATACGATAATTGATGGCTTAGGAAGAGTTGTTTTAAATGGCTATTTTAACAACGCAGCTACTAGCATCAATGTGGCTCAATTGTCTAAAGGTATTTATTATTTAAAGTCGTCAAATAGCAATGCAAGCAAGTTTATGAAAGAATAAATCGTAGAGTATTAAAAATAAAAAGCCTGATACTTTCGATACTAACAACATGAAATAACCTGCGGCAGCATGCCGCAGGTGCTCTTGGGCTCCTCGTCTCGGCCTTAGACGAGATAAACTGTCTCACCCAAGAGGTAGCAAAATAAAAAACCCGATACTTTCGTATCGGGTTTAATTTTGCTCCCCAGGATGTTATTTTATCGAACCGATTTTCCTCTGATTTGAAAAAACTCTATTACTTATATAATAACATCATGGAAAGTAAATAAGACCACATTTATTTTGCAAATCTACGAAAACTCCAAGGGTAAATACAAGAAATTAATAAAATATCATTACTTGTTTTTCTTAATTTTGGATAATATATTCTTCATATTTTTACCTAATAAAAATAGCTATGGGAAAATGTTTATTATGTAAAAAGAACGATGCTGATAAAACTGGCTCGCATATAGTTTCTCATTTTTTATCTAAGAGAGTTGATAATCAAGAAGGAGAAAATGGTAGGGATAAAGAATTAGGATTCATGATTGGTGTTGATGATTCCAAAATGTATATTGGAAGAGCTATACTGCCAGAGAAGATTGAAGAAGTTTATGGAGAAGTCGATGATAAACTATTGGAAGAAAACCACAATAATAATATTGTAGATTATATTTTCTGCACTAATTGTGAGAAACGTTTAGGTGTGATTGAAAGTGAATACGCAAAAACATTAGATATATTTAGTGACCCTGAGTCATTATATCAATCTACTAACATCTCCTTTCTAGGATTTTTATTTTGGGGTTCTATATTTTGGAGATTAGCAATAATGCCAAATAATGGTTATAAAATGAAGGAAAAAGAGCAGAAGAAACTTAGAAGAATTTTAGATAAATATTTAAACTTAGATTTAGATGTAATCAAGTTAAACTATGCTGATTTTGACCTATTTGACATAGGCTATAAAATAATACGTTCCCCAAATTTTTCAGAAGGTTATCCAACATATCTTCATTCTCATCCATTTTTCGGCATGCCATATTCAATAATGGTGGATGAATATTTGGTATTTTTATATTTTAAAAAAAGTTATTTGAATGGTATAGTGCAAAACATGTACGGTTCTCACGAATTACTAGCAAAAGCAAAATTTAACACGCCTTTTAATCCAGAAATTGTATTAAGTATTGAGCATAATAGATTCAAGAATATTATAACTAACATGATAGGCTTCTTTGTTGATAGAAAGATGAATAAGCTAGATAAACAAATGGATATATTACACCAAAGAATGTTTCCAGGCACAGGTAAACACATGGACCCAGATTTAAAAAAGAAAATTATTGAAAATATTGCAAACGATGATGAAAAACTTGGTAAAAAAAATCTAGAAAATGAAATGAAAATAATAGAAAATACTGTTAGTGAATTTTACGGAATAAAAAAGGATTAAAAGTTGTTTTATTAATCTTTTAGAACAGAAAACAATTTTTAAAAAATATATATTATATTGCAAGTAATTTACTATGAATTATTCTTGAGTTATGATTAATTATTCAATTTGGCCACGGAAGAAAATTAGCGTCACTACACTTCGATTGGATTTGAACAATCCTCGATTGTCGGACACAACAAAAAGATTAACTCAAAGTGAGATAATCGATTATTTGATAGAGAATGAAAAAGTTTATGAACTCGCTATAGGTATAGTAACTCAAGGCTATTTCTTAAATGAACAGCCAATTATTGTTAAAGAAAATGGTAAATATCATGTGTTGGAAGGAAATCGTAGAGTTTCTGCCTCAAAAATTCTCATAAATCCAGATTTAATAAAAAGTTCTGTAAGAAGAAGTAATATAAAAAAATTACTAAAAACTTTCGATTTATCAATAATCGAAAAGCTAGAATGTATTGTTGCACCAAATAGAGAAGACGCTGATGTGATGATAGTAAACCGCCACACTGGTGGTTCAGCAGTCGAAAAATGGGACAAAACAAAACAAGATAGGTTTCTTTACAATAGGTTTATTGCTGGTGAGACGGTTGAAGAAATGTCTTCAAAATTTCCAATTACAAAAAGTGAGATTAAAAACTCACTTAGAAGATATAATGTTTATAAGGAGCTATCGAAATTGGATTTAGATGATGCGGTAAAGAAAGCCGTTTTAGATGAAACTACTTTTAGCATGACGAATGTAGAAAGAGCATATCAATTTAAAGATGGGCTAATTTTTATGGGGTTTGAATTTGACGAGGATGATTATTCTTTAATAAAAAAATTACCAAAAGAAGAATTCGAAAAAAGAATGACAAAAATCGCCAATGATGTGGTGAATGGAGGGATTAATTCAAGAAAGTTAAATGATGATGAAGGCAAAAGAAAATACTTTACAGACCTTTGGGATACTGGTGAATTTGATTCATCAATAACACCAGATGTAAAATATAATGAAGATACTGAATCGGAAAAAGCCAAACAACCAACTCCACCACCAGAAGAACCTAAAAAACCTATTAGGAATAAAACTTCAACAAAAAAACTGATGCCTACAAGCACTTTTATCGATACGGGAGTTGCAAGAATTGACGAGATTTTTTATGAATTAAAATCACTTAACATCAAAAGTAACCCGAATGCGGTTGCAGTTCTTTTCAGAAGCTATTTGGATATGTTGTCATATCAGTTTTTAAAAAAAACTGGTGGACTTGAAACTTTGAAATTGGAGAATATCACTAAACTAAATATTGAAAACGATAAAAAATTTAATAAAGTAAAAACCAATTTAGTTAAATTAAAAGCTAATATATTAGAAGATATAGATGAAGGAGAGTTAAAAAAATCAGTAGGTATAAACGAAAGTATTGACAGGTCCAGTCTAGTGCCTTCTTTGAAGTACATGCTTTCGCACATAGCTTCATCAACTACTTTGGTTACAGATGACAAATTAAAACAAGCTCTTCAAGGCTACATAAGAAATGACACCAAGCTTTTAGGGCATATTGATTTTAATTTATTGGTCCATAATGAATATTATACTGCTGATGCAGAAGAGTTAAAAAAAGTTTGGACCCAAATTTTTCCATTACTTGATTATTTTGCTACTCAATTGAAACAATAATGAATTACAGTCCATTACGATACCCTGGTGGTAAAACATCTCTTTATGATTTTTTAAAAAAAACTATAAAGGCTAATAATATTGTTGACGGAATATATGTAGAGGCCTTCGCAGGTGGTGCGGGAGCGGCTTTAAAGCTGTTAATGCTAGAAGACGTTTACGAAATTCACTTGAACGATAAGGATGAAATGGTATACAAATTTTGGCATTCGATATTAAATCATACACAAGAATTTATTCAAATGATTCGTGATTGTGAGTTAAATATGGAAGAATGGAGCTATCGAAAGCAAATACTCCAAGATGAAAGTTTACGACAGAGATTAAGCGATTTAGAAATTGGTTTTACTACTTTTTATCTTAATAGATGCAATCGTTCAGGAATAATAAAAGCAGGAGCAATTGGCGGTAATGAACAAGCTGGAGAATGGAAAATGGATGCACGATTTAATAAATCTGACTTAATTTCTAAGATAGAAAAAATTGCTTATTACAAAGACCGTATAAAAATTTACAATCAAGATGCCGTTGTCTTTCTTAGAGCTATTGAAAAAAACGTTATTGATAAACAAAATCTTTTAGTGTACTTAGACCCTCCTTATGTGGAACAAGGAGAGGGGTTGTATAATGTTTTTTATAGAAAAAATGACCATATAAACCTTTCAAAGTTTCTACAGGGAAAATCAACTTGCAACTGGCTAGTATCATATGACGACCACCCACTAATTCACAAAATTTATAAGGAGGTCCGTAAAAACATATTTGAATTTAACTACTTTGCAAACAGAACAAAAGTTGGTAGAGAATTGGTAATCTGTAGTAAAAACTGTCGAATGACTGATAGTTATTTACATTACTCAAAAACAAAAGTAATACAAGATAAATCTATTAATAGTATTGCAGTTTAATAAGAATTACTCGGTAAATTGTTTTTGTTTTCAATCCTTTAAAAGACTTAAAATCGTTATGATGGTTACACATTAGCAAGTATTTGTTATATCATTGCAAATTCCAAAATATTGCTAAAGACATCTGTCCCTCTCTAGTTCACTGCTTTTCCTCTGTGTTTTCCCATAATTCTTTTCTCTTGTTATCCCCTACCTAGTAAATGTACACAGCTATTACATTCCTATTCATGATGTGGTCTTCGAATTTTGCGGTCAATATTGCCTTATTTATTGAGTTGTGTCACTCTGACACACTATTACTTAATGCCCTTTTTTAA
>CANBOV010000029.1 GCA_947371275.1 Flavobacteriaceae bacterium
AAGAGACTGTGTATCTACCCAAAGGATATACAACGCATAACCGGCAAGAGTTACCGCCAAAGTCTTAGACTACTCAATAAGATTAGAAACGACCTTAATAAGCTCGAGAATGAGTTTGTGAGCATAGAAGAGTTCTGCCAATACACCAGCTTGAAATACGAGCAAGTCTTAGTATTAATAGTAGATTAAAAACTAATATAACAGTTCAATATTTGAACCTCGATAGTTGGTATTTAAGATTAATTTCTTAAATTTACTATATCAAAAAAGCACAAAACGAATCATATTGAAAGGGGTATAATTCGGGGTACTAGATAAATGCTATTTCACAAAGCCATATATACAAAGGGATTCCATCGTTAGTTCAAATCCCATCGTGGTCACGGATTTATTGAAACAGCTAATAAAAGATAAGGGAACTTGGCTTTTATTAGCTGTTTTTAGTTTTGGAGCATTCTACCTCATAAGCTCCTAAAACATTCTCTTATAATTTGTGCTAGTAACAACTTTATGCATAAAAGTTATTATGGTAACTTAATTTTTGTACTTTTGTTTAACTAATCATACGAAAAGATGAACAATGTAAAAAGTGTTTTTAGCATTAAGGATTTGGAAAACTTAACAGGAATCAAGGCACACACAATACGAATCTGGGAAAAACGCTATAATGTTTTGGAACCTATGCGAACTGAAACTAATATCCGATTATATGATTTGGCCAATTTACAGAAGATATTGAATATTACTTTACTTCACAATCACGGGTATAAAATATCTAAAATATCGAAGTTAACTGAAGAGGAAATACCTGAATTAGTTAATGCGATCATTTCAAACAAAAGTGTCAAGCATCATGCTATAAGTTCTTTTAAATTGGCTATGATGAATTTTGATCAAGCCTTATTCTTAAACACTTATAATAAGTTACTTTCGGAAACCTCGTTTAGGGAGGTGTTTTTTAACATATTTATTCCTTTCATTGAAGAAATAGGTTATTTATGGCAAACCAATACCATATCCATAGCGCATGAACATTTCATTAGTTATTTAATCAAACAAAAATTATTGTTAAATACTGAGAAACTTCAAACTCAAGAGCCCACAAGGGATGATAAAACCTTTGTTTTATATTTACCTGACAATGAATTACATGAACTTGGCCTTATGTATGCCAATTATGAAATACAGCACTATGGCTTTAAAACTATATTTTTAGGGGAAAGTGTTCCTTTGGAGAGTTTGAAAGATGTGAAAAAATACTTTGACAACATCACTTTTATATGTTATATGACGGTAGAACCAAACGCTTCTATCGTAAATGAATATATTAAAGAAATAAAGAAAGAGCTATTAACAGATGACTCTAACTTTTGGATTTTAGGAAGAATGATAGAAAATATTGACCAAAAGTTGCAAGATGAAAAACTTAGAACCTTTAGTTCCTTAAGTGATTTAATTGCTGCATTATAAATTTCTTTAAAAAGTAGTATAATTGTTTAACTTTTAGCTATTTTTGTTAAACAATATGAAAAAGCAAATAAAAATAATTGGATCAGGTTTTTCGTCTTTGGCTGCAGCCTGCTATTTAGCCCAACAGGGGCATTCTGTTACTGTTTACGAAAAAAATGACACTATAGGTGGACGTGCAAGACAATTGAAAAAAGATGGGTTCATCTTTGATATTGGTCCGACTTGGTATTGGATGCCTGATGTTTTTGAGCGATTCTTTTCAGATTTTGGTAAAAAACCGGCAGATTATTATGACTTAATTAAGTTATCTCCAGCCTATCAAGTTTATTTTGGCATCAACGAATTTGTTACCATTTCAGATAATTTACCGGAAATCATAAAAACATTTGAGCGGATTGAAAAAGGGAGCGGTGCCCAGCTAGCTCACTTCATGAAAGAAGCTCAGAGCAATTATGACATCGCTATAAAAGACTTAGTTTATCGTCCTGGTGTTTCTCCTATGGAGTTGGTTACTCTTGAGACCGCAATGAAAGTCAATCAGTTTTTTGGGAATATATCTAAAGACATCCGTCGAAAATTTAAGAACACCAAATTAGTTCAAATATTAGAATTCCCAGTTCTCTTCTTAGGAGCAAAGCCTTCTGACACCCCATCGTTTTATAGTTTTATGAATTATGCGGACTTTGGATTAGGTACTTGGCATCCTAAAAACGGTATGTATTCGGTTATTTTGGCTATAGAAAAATTAGCCTTGGAATTGGGCGTTACCATTCAAACAAATTCGAATATTGATAAAATCATTGTAGAGCAAGGAACTGCTACAGCACTAATTGTCAATGGAGAACGTATTCACGGTGACATTATACTTAGTGGCGCTGACTACCATCACAGTGAGAGTTTATTGGATGCAACCTACCGTGTTTATTCTGAAAAATACTGGGAAAAGAGCACCTTTGCTCCTTCTTCTTTGTTGTTTTATGTGGGGTTTGATAAAAAAATTGAAAATGTAGCCCATCACACTTTATTTTTTGATGTCGATTTTGATGTGCATGCTGAAGCTATTTACGACCAACCCAAATGGCCAGATGAGCCCCTATTCTATGCCAGTTTTCCTTCCAAGACGGATAGCAATGTTGCTCCTGAAGGTAAAGAAGCCGGTATATTTTTGATTCCGTTAGCTCCTGGATTGGATGATATACCAGAATTGCGCGAAGAATATTTTGAGAAAATAATAGCACGCTTTGAAAAATTAACCGAGCAAGATGTTAGATATTCGATTATCTTTAAGGAATCATTTTGTGTAAATGACTTTATCAAAGATTATAATTCATATAAAGGTAATGCGTATGGATTAGCCAATACCCTATTACAAACCGCCTTTTTAAGACCTAAATTGAAGAGTAAAAAAGTGAAAAACCTCTTTTTTACGGGGCAATTAACAGTTCCAGGACCTGGAGTACCCCCTGCTTTAATATCAGGGAAACTAGTATCAGAACTTATACAAAAAAATCTGTAAAACCATTTTCAATATGAAATCAATTTTTGACACCGTATCGTTTGATTGCAGTCGTAATGTAACGAAGTCCTACAGTACTTCTTTCTCTGCTGCTGTTACTATGTTGGCCCCCAGCATACGTCAAGACATCTATAACATATATGGATTCGTGCGATTTGCTGATGAAATAGTGGATACTTTTCATGATTATGATAAAGAAACATTGTTTGCCCAATTTGAAAATGATTTAGAAATGGCTTTGGAACATAAAATAAGTTTAAATCCTATACTGAATTCCTTTCAGCATACGGTTCATAAGTATACTATTCCAAGCAGTATGATTGCTTCTTTTATGAAAAGTATGCGGTTGGATTTACACAAAAAAGAATACCAATCAATTGAAGAATATAATGACTATATCTACGGATCTGCCGATGTGGTGGGTTTGATGTGTCTAAAAGTTTTTGTAAACGGCGACGATCAGAAATTTAAAGAGTTGGAACAATCGGCTATGCGATTAGGTTCGGCTTTTCAGAAAGTTAACTTTTTACGTGATTTAAAAGCTGATCATGAGGAATTAAACCGGTCGTATTTTCCAAACATGGATTTGTCTCGACTGGATGAAGGTTCAAAGAACCTCATCATTCAAGAAATCGAAGCCGATTTTGAAGAGGGTTTCCAAGGCATTGTGAAGTTGCCTTTAGAAGCTAAGTTTGGAGTATATACTGCTTATATCTATTATAAAAAATTATTGTCTAAATTAAAGAAAACGCCTTCTATGGAAATTAAGCATACGCGTATACGAGTACCTGATTATCAAAAATTTGGATTATTGGCCAAGTGTTATGTTAACTATCGTTTGAATTTATTATAAAATATGTACCTCAATATAATTGTCTTTATCGTTACGTTTTGCATTATGGAGTTTATGGCATGGTTTAGTCATAAGTACATTATGCACGGTTTTTTATGGAATTTACATGCAGACCATCACAAGAAAGACCACGACTCTTGGTTTGAAAGAAATGATGCATTTTTTATTTTTTATGCAGTGGTAAGCATAGCCTTTTTTTTACTGTGGCAAAATGATATTTTATCGATTGGATTGGCTATTGGACTAGGTATTTTTGCTTATGGATTGGCTTATTTTACGGTACACGATATATTCATACACCAACGCTTTAAGTTATTTAGAAATGCGAATAACCGTTATGCAAAAGCGGTTAGACGAGCACATAAAATGCATCATAAGCATATTGGGAAAGAAGAAGGAGAATGTTTTGGGATGCTAGTAGTTCCATTTAAATATTTTAAAAAATAAAAAAGGCCCGATTGTATCGGGCTTTTTTTATTTACAATCGAATTCGTTTCGTTATTTAATAAGACCTTGCAAGGGTTTTAATTGCTCCATATCTACATTTGCATTCTTGATTAGGGAGAGCATGTTCATGATGTTATTAGGATTCATATCTTTTCCTAATATCCTTACAACAGCAAAACCAGCTTCTTTCTTTTTGGCAAATAAGACAAACTCATTGATGTTATTTTCATCTCCAACAAAGTTAACGGAAGCGGCATCTTTACCTGAACCAATTTTCATAAGTTCCTGATACTCTTTCCCTTTTAGAATTTTGGTTACTTTATCACTTTCGATAGCGTATGCTGCTGGATTGTTTTTATCCAGTTTATAGGCCAAGATATTCATTTTATCAAAGGACTGAAGGGCAGTCTTTTGGTCGGCTGATAGTTTGGATTTATCGACATTAATAATGCTAGAAGAAATGTCTAAGGATAAGAAGTCTTTCTTTTCTGAATTGGTGACAAAATACTTTTGAAGGCTTGGTTCATTGTTACAACTCATGAGCAACATAGAGGCCAAGATAGCGGCTATAAAGGCTAGTCTCATGCTTTTTACTATTTAGTTCCTTTTGGTCCTTTGTTTCCTTTGGATGCCTTTTTTAAAACATCCCCACCAGGCAATTTCATCTTGTCTGTCAAAACAGATAATTCATCTAAATCAAAATTTCCTGTTAACGACATGAGGACAGATTCTTCTTTACCGCTACCTTCAACAAACATCAGTAGCTCTTTGATTTGGGCATCGGTAGCGCCGGATCTAACAAAGATTTTTACGCTTTTACCTTTTTCATTAATTCGCATTAATTCTTCCAAATCGGCAGATTTTATGTATTTATCTGCTGTGGCTTTCATTTCATCTGATTTCTTGTCGCTGTTGGTTACAAAGACTTTTAAGTTTTCTAATTTTTTAATTAGATTAACGTACTGTTGCGTTTCTTTATCTTCCACTTTCATTTTACTGATTAGGGAGAACATTTTTTTATTAACGATTACAGCCGTTACATCATCTTGACCGTCAAATTTGTCAAATACAGACTGGGCAAACAATGTATTAGCAAACAATACTAGCACTACACTTACGATTAATTTTTTCATGATTTCTTGATTTTTCTTATTTAAAGATTTTGTTTTTTGATTGTTCATACTCATTTAAGTAACTCATACTTCCAATGCCTCTGTTGACATGTACAGAAATCATTGCCAAGGCTTTTTGTGTTTCTTTGAATGCTACTTCGGGGTCATTATAAGTCCCTAAATCTGCAGTTTTAGGTTGATTATATTGATTGAAAGTGAAGAGCGACACGCTTATCAAAACCAGCATAGTAGCGGCTATTGACAGCCAGTACCCATAGGGTTTCTTTTTTGATTGTAATGAAATACTGGCTTCGTACTGCTCTTGTTTTGCTTGGACTGCATAACCAAATAGTGGTTTATAGTGTTCCAAATGAGGTGCTACATTTGGGGAAGAAAAGTAGGCCTTTAATTCCTTTTCTTCGTCTATAGAGGTTGCTGCTTCGAAGTATTTTGTAACTAATTTTTCTATATTATCCAATGCCATAATGATGGGTTTTAGTCATTGTTTCTCTAATTGTTTTTCTTGCTCTTGAGAGGGCCGTTCGAATGGCTGACTCGTTCATGTCTAATATTTTACTGATTTCTTCAAATTCCATTTCTTCAATATCACGCATTTGGACAATCAGTTTTTGTTGTTGGGGTAAATCGTTTATGATTCTTTCTACCCAGTCCCACGTATCTTTATCTTCTACTTGTTGTTGCAGTCCCGCTTCCCTATCGGTGAAATTGTTGTGCACTATTTTCATGTTACTGGCTCTTTTTGACTTTAACTGATCTAAGCAATAATTCTTAGTCATGGTCATGGCCAGTGCTTCTACACTATTATATTGCTGTAGACTTTCATTTTTATTCCATAATTTAACCAAAACCTCTTGGGTAGCATCTTCTGCTTCTTCCGTGCTAACGAGTAACCGTTTTGCGATTCGGAAGAGTTTATCCTTAAATGGATTCACTAGCTGCATGAATTCTCTTTGGTTCATTAAAACTACTCTTGGTTAGTGATTATAAAGTGAAGACGAGTACACTATTTATTTGTTACAAACAAAATAAAATATTCTGCTTCATTTGTTATAAACTTAGTAAATTTACGATTACTTAAAATATAACACTGCTATGAAAACTATTTTAAAATCTGTGGTATTACTGTCTCTATTGGTTATTCCTTTTAGCTGTACCGACATGAATGATAATCCCGTACCGAGTGGATTAGCAGTAAATGATTTTATTTGGAAGGGGTTGAATTTATATTACCTATGGCAACAGGATGTACCCGACTTGGCCGATAATCGATTTGCGAATCAGAGTGAGTTGAATACTTTTTTGGGTACCTATACCAATCCGGTGGATTTGTTTAATCATTTACGAACGGATGCGGTTACCGATCGCTTTAGTGTTATTTATAGTGATTACAGTGTTTTGGAGGGCGTACTTTCGGGGACGACGATGAATAATGGGATGGATTACGGGCTTCGTTATAAGGATAATACGAATACGGACGTGATTGGATGGGTGCGCTATGTACTACCGAATTCGGATGCGTCAGCCAAGGGGATACATAGAGGCGATTTATTTTATGCTATTGACGGAGTTCCTTTGACGGCTACTAATTATAGAACGTTGACGACTCCTAGTAGTTACACGGTAAATCTGGTTGATTACGACAACGAAAACTATACCCCTAATGGGCAATCGATTACCCTAACAAAAACCAATATATCTGAAAACCCTATTTTTATAAATACGGTTATTCCACAAGGAACCCACAACATTGGCTATTTGATGTATAACGGATTTTATGCTAGTTACGATTCCCAATTGAATGCTGCTTTTGGCGCTTTAAAATCGCAAAACGTTACGGATTTGGTTTTGGATTTGCGTTACAATTCGGGCGGTTCCATTAATTCGGCCACAAAATTAGCCAGCATGATTACGGGGCAGTTTTCGGGTCAATTGTTTGCCAAGCAGCAGTGGAATGCGAAGGCGCAGGCTTATTATGAATCCAGTAATCCTAGTTCGCTAGAGAACCGCTTTATAGGAGGTTTGAATAGTTTGCACCTCAACAAGGTTTATATTTTAACAACTAAGGGGACGGCTTCTGCGAGTGAATTAGTCATCAACTGTTTGAAACCTTATATAAATGTAATTCAAATAGGCGATGTAACGATTGGGAAAAATGTAGGATCCATTACATTGTATGATTCGCCCACTTTTGTTAGTAAAAACAGCATTAATCCGAACCATAAATATGCCATGCAGCCTATAGTATTGAAAATTGTAAATAAACTTGGTGTTGGGGACTACACTACGGGTATTGTACCTACAACTTCCTTGCCGGAGCACCTCTATAGCTTGGGCATCTTAGGACAATCGGACGAACCTTTATTGAGTGAAGCTATTAATCAAATTGTGGCTAATGGTAAAAAAGCACCCCAACAAGAGGGTCCAATTGTAAGAGATTTTATGGATGCCAAGTCGATTGACCCTTTACGAACTGAGATGTATTTGGATCCTCAATAGAAATTTGGTTATCAGAGAAGTTCATTTTATCTAAAATCATAATTAAAAAGCAAAGGGTTGTTTATAGAAACATATCTGTTATCACTATTACTAAAGTTACTTTGGTCCCAATAAACTGTATTCCCGCCTGCGCGGGAAAGACAAATCACTCGTGCGAGTTGTTTAAGTTAAATAGCACTTTAATACAAATTTTTCAACTGATGGGAGGTTGGACTAAAGTCTGAGTACACTTATAGTAGGCTTTAAGTAAACTCTATATAAACTCTGAGTAAACTCTATAGAATTTGAAAATCAAAAAAATATAAAGGATTTAAAAAAGTAAAAAACGGTTTTTTTGGAAATTACATTTGTTTTAATATACTAAAAAAGGCGCACTAGTTAGTGCGCCTTTTTTAGTATATTAAAACAGGATATTGAATCCTAGTTTGAAATTTCTACCACGGGTGGCGTAGCCTATATTTTCACTAAAATTTGTGTTAAAGATATTGGTAACGGCACCGAAAATTGTCATTCTGTTTTTAATTAGCTCATATTTTGCTGTGGTATTAAGCAATTGATAGGAGGCTAATTTCACTTGCTGGGTTACATAGGTATTCCCGTCAAAAAAGGCATCAATACGCGCATCGAAATATTGGTAGCTTAGGTCTACGAAAGTACGCGGTGTTGCTTGATAATTTAGGGTAGCATTGGCTTTGTGTTTTGGAATTAGGCGGTCTAGGGCTTTATCTACTTGGGTGAAGGTATAGTTTCCTTTTAATTGAATTTTTGAATTTATGGTAACTGCTACTTCGGATTCTATTCCTTTGGCTTTGTTTTTCCCGTTTAGATTTATATAATAGGATTGAAAAGTAGTGCTATCGTAGAAGAACCCAAAAGAATTGGTTTCATCACGGTAAAAGCCCACGGCATTTACTTTTAGTTTATTTTTTAGTAATTCAGTCTCGAATCCGGCTTCAACGGTGCTACTTTCTTCGGGCGTTAAGTTGGTGTTGCCGTATTCAGAATACAATTGGTATAAACTCGGCGTGATATAGGCTGTACTATAGGATGCTAGTACTTTTAGCGGGAAGTTGGTTTTGAAATTATAGGAAGGATTGATGTTGTATACCCAATGGTTTCCGTATTCGCTATGAATGTTTAGCCTCCCGCCGGCATTGATGTTTAGTCCGAATTTAGAATTATAGACTACTGTTGCATAGGGGTCGACCATATTGAATTTGGTTTTCTCCCTTTCTAGCGCACTGTAGGGTGAATTTGTTGCCATGTCGTGGAATTGGAATTCGGTTCCGATCACTACAAAGAATTGTTTGCTGAATGCGTATTTATTAAATGCATCCACGATTATGCTGCGGGAATTGAAAACGGAATAGTCGGTGGTGGTGGTATACGTATTGTATTCGTTGTAGTCTCTAGTTACTTTGACAAAACTGCTATTGATGTTTAATTCCCCGTGGTTATAGCTGAATTTGGGTGAGCAGCCCACTCGGAATTGTTTGGAGGAAGTGGTGTTGATGGGTGTATCGTCGTTCCCGGTGTTATCATAAGCGAAATCAAAATTGTTTTTGATGTGGTCGTAGGTTCCGAAGAAATCAAGCGTTATTTGATTAGAAACTTTATATCCCAGTTTGCCGATCAGGTTTTGCCTTGAAAAGCTATCGGGTTCATAGGTTTGTGAGGCCGTTGGAGCGGCAATTTGGGACATCCCTTTGGTTTCGGTACTGTTTAGTCCGGCAAAGTAACTTACTTTATCCAAGCTCCCATTGACCGATATCCCTTGGTTGAAATCTTGTCCGTTGTATTTGTGGTTATCGGAGGTATTGTTGGACCCGATGGACATATAGGCATTGCTTTGCAGGGCTTTTTTAGAACCTTTTTTGAGTGTAATACTGATGATGCCTGTGGCAGCGCCCGTGCCGTAGAGTGTACTGGCGGCTCCTTTCATTACTTCAATTTTTTCGATTTGCTCGACTGGGAGTAAGCGCAAGTCGTATTCCAGGCTGATTCCGGAAGCATCAGTTACGGGGATGCCGTCAATTAAGATTAGGACTTGTCTGTTTTTACCACCGCGAAGGTAGTAACCTAGGTTCTTGCCGTTGGCTGATTGGTTGCCGTTTATTTCTACTCCTGCAATTTGCGATAAGACGGTGGCTAGGTTTTGGCCTGATTTCTTTTCTAGATCTTTGGCGGTGATTTGGGAAATTACTTTTCCGGATTTTTCTTGGCGTAGGGCGAATTTGGTATCGGACACTACTACTTCGTCTAAAGTGTTTACTTTGACGGAATCTTTTACTTGCGCATAGGCACAAGTTGATAGCAAGGCTAGGAACGCCACTGCAGTAATTGTTTTTTTCATTTTTTAATTCAACACTAATTTTGATAATCTAGGGAGAAAAGTATAGAATTTACCCATACCCAAACCTTTTGTCCCGAAAGTTTGTTACTCGATGAAAAAAGGCAGGTCTCCTGGCTTGCGTCTTGTTGTTGACCTTCCCATCCCTACGCGCCGGGACAGTGGTATTGTAGATAACAACAAGCTTGGTAGCTTACAGTTGCGGGAACAGCTTTGGATTTTAACCAAATTCCCTTTTAATGCGATGCGGAAAAACAGCAATCGCAACCCTAATTCGAGTGCAAATGTAAAGGATATATTAAAAACAAAACAATACTTTTGCAAAAAATTAATTGATGAAACCCTTAAATAATTGCTTTCGTTTACTCCTAGTTCTATTTCTATTGCAGGGATGTAAACGGCAGACTGCTGCGGAGGCAGCTATTCTTGTCAAAAACGAAGTGCGTTATGCAAAGGGATTTTCGATACAGCACTATTTTGGTTACAGTATACTTCGGGTGCAAAATCCTTGGCCAAAGGCTACTAAGACTTACACTTATATCCTTGCAGAAAAAAACGGAAAAGTACCTGATAGTTTGCAGCACTTCCCGTGTATAGCGGTACCTATTAAAACGATTGTCGTTACCTCTACTACGCATATACCTAGTTTGGAAATGTTGGATGAAGCGCAAACCTTGGTGGGTTTCCCTCATACGGACTATATTTCATCTGAAAAAACAAGAGGGTTGATTGAGGCTGGTAAGGTCAAAGAATTGGGCAATAACCATGATTTGAACACTGAAGTATTGCTTGATTTACATCCCGATGTCATTGTAGGGTATGGGATAGACAATCACAATCCGACTTTGGACAACCTCGAAAAAAGTGGGTTGGCCGTCGTATTGAATGGTGATTGGAATGAGGAAACTCCGCTAGGTAAAGCCGAATGGATTAAGTTTTTTGGGGCCTTTTATGGCAAACAAAAGGAAGCCGATTTGTTATTTACCACTATTGAAAAGGATTATTTGCATACCCTTAAAATCGCTAAAAAAGCTACTAGTACGCCTACCATTTTGGCAGGAGATATGTATGAAGACCATTGGTATCTACCTAAAGGCAGCAGTTGGGGTAGTATTTTATTGAAAGAAGCGCAGGGGGATTATTTATGGGAAGAAACTAGAGGGACTGGTAGCCTTTCCCTATCGTTTGAGACGGTATTTGAGAAAGCGAGAGACGCTGATTTTTGGATTACTTCGGGTCAATTCACTTCCTTTAAAGAAATGATTGATTCTAATCCGCATTATGCACAATTTAAGGCCTTTAAAACGAAGAATGTCTATTCGTTTAGTGGGAAGAAAGGAAAAACGGGGGGTGTGCTTTATTATGAATTGGCACCTAACCGACCCGACTTAGTTTTGAAAGATATAGTAAAGTTGTTACATCCCGAACTATTACCGGGTTATGAGCCTTACTTTTTTGCTCCTTTGAAATAAGCCCAATTACTCGAATATTTTTATAGCTTTGCCTTCCTTCTGGTTGGATATTTCCAACAGAATTAAAGAAACTTTGTTATTGATGCCTAAAAACCGAAATACTATATTCTTTAGCCTATTGACTTTAGCATTGCTACTGGCGTTGCTGTTGAATATATCATTTGGTCAAGTGGCGATTCCGTTGAAAGAAGTATTCAAGAGTTTGCTAGGCGGTTCTACCGACAAAGCTACTTGGGATTATATAATCCTTAACTTTAGGCTTCCTAAGGCCATTACTGCGGTTTTAATCGGCATAGGTCTTTCTATCAGTGGCTTATTGATGCAAACCTTATTTCGCAATCCGTTGGCAGGACCTTATGTATTGGGGTTGAGTTCGGGATCGAGTTTGGGAGTTGCTTTTATTATTTTGGGAGCGGGTATAGTTCCTGCTGTTTTATCACAGTTCTTGATATCTTCTTATGGCATTATCTTGGCCTCTTGTTTGGGTAGCTTATTGGTCTTGTTGCTGATATTAGTTGTATCACAGCGACTTCGTGACACCATGACCATCTTGATTGTAGGATTGATGTTTAGCAGCTTCACCAGTGCCTTGGTTACGGTATTCACCTATTTTAGTACTGCCGAGCAGTTGCAGAAGTACACATTTTGGTCGATGGGGAGTATTGGAAATTTGCCTTGGAACCACATTGGAATCTTGGCGGTTTGTACCTTAGTAGGACTTGGTATAAGCATGCTGACTTTGAAGCCATTGGATGCTCTATTATTGGGGGAGCACTATGCTAAGAGTATGGGATTGAATTTAAAAAAGACCCGTTACCTGATCATTTTTGCCACTAGTATCTTGGCGGGGAGTATCACGGCATTTGCGGGTCCGATTGCCTTCATAGGATTGGCGGTACCCCATTTGGCTAAGTTATTATTTCAAACTAGTAATCATAAGATATTATTTTTTGCTACGGTACTGCTTGGGGCTATTATCATGTTGATTTGTGATTTGGTTTCCCAGATGCCCGGGATGGATTTTACGTTACCGATTAATGCGATTACCTCTATAGTTGGAGCTCCGGTCGTGATTTGGTTAATCGTACAAAAGAAAAGTATACGCTAATGGATATGCAGCACCCTATATTAGCCGCTACCGATTTGACTATTGGTTACACTACTAAACGTGGTGTACATACCCTTGCTTCAAACCTCAACTTATCATTGGCATCTGGACGGCTTATTTCCTTGGTGGGTGCTAATGGAATTGGAAAATCTACTTTATTGCGCACACTTACGGGAATACAAAAACCATTGGAAGGCACGGTACATCTAGGGAACAAAAACGTTTCACAGTATGAAGCGCTAGAATTGGCTCAAAATTTAAGTTTGGTATTAACCGAAAAGTTGCCTCCTAGTAACCTGACCGTATTTGAATTGATAGCCTTGGGGCGTCAACCCTATACCAATTGGCTTGGAAGATTATCAGAGGAAGATCATACTAAGATCAATCAGGCTATAGCTTTGACACAGATAAGTCATTTGATTGACCTAAAGCATTATGAGATCAGTGATGGGCAATTACAGATTGTGTTAATTGCTCGGGCATTGGCACAAGACACTCCTCTGATCATCTTGGATGAGCCGACGACCCACTTGGATTTGCATCATAAGGTATCGGTCTTTAAACTATTGAAAAAGCTGTCCAAAGAGACTGGAAAGTGCATTTTATTTTCTACTCATGACATCGAATTAGCCATACAATTGAGTGATGAAATGATTGTGATGACGGAGGAACAGGTCATGCAAGACCAGCCCTGCAATTTGATTAGTCATGGCGTATTTGACACCCTTTTTAAAGATGCTTCCATCACCTTTGATCCGACTAAGGGGACCTTTATAATTAAATGAAACTACTTCAAGTTGATTTGTCTGTTGGCCTCTCCTACAACAAAGGCCACTGAATTGGCTATATTATAACTGCGAATTAGCGGCGACATGGGGATGGTTAAGTGATTTTCGAATTGGGCCAAAACTTCTGAGCTTAGTCCGACACTTTCTTTTCCGAACACTAACCAATCGTTGTCTTGGAATTTGGCTTCATAAATGGATTTAGTGGCGTGGGAACTCATTAAGAACACACGAGATTTATCGGGGAGTTGGTTGATCCATTGGGTTACAGTAGCGTATTGATGCCAATCGAGGTGTACCCAATAATCTAGTCCGGAGCGTTTCAGATTTTTATCGGTGATTTCGAATCCGAAGGGATGCACTAGGTGCAGGCGGCATTGAGTACCTACACAAAGGCGGCCAATGTTACCGGTATTGTTGGGAATTTCGGGTTCTACTAAAACGATGTTGAGCATGAGATTTCGGATTTAATTAAAAAAGGAGGTTACTTCTAGCACTTCGCCTGCTTTTAGGTTTTGCAAATGTATCGAACCCACACGGATTCTGATTAGTCTTAGGGTTGGAAATCCTACTGCTGCGGTCATTTTGCGTACTTGGCGAAACTTGCCTTCTGTTAAGGTAATCGAGACCCAACTGGTGGGACCGTGGCGTTCATCGCGTATCCTTCTGCCCTCTCCTATACAATCTGGGAGTTGGTTTACGATGGCTGCTTCACAGTTCTTGGTAGTATAGCGAATGCCTTTGAACCCAATTTCCACTCCTTCTTTTAATTGAAGGATAGCGTTGGGGGTTATCATCCCATCGACTTGGGCGTAATATTCCTTTTCTATAGTTTTACTTCTGATCAGTTCACTTATCATGCCATCTGTGGTGAGTAATAATAAGCCTTCGGAGTCTTCGTCTAAGCGACCTATAGCCATGGTTCCTTCGGGAAAGTCGTGCAGTTCTCCTAACAATTTCTTGTGTCTTTTTTTCTCATAGATGAATTGGCTTAAGTAGCCGTGGGGTTTATGGATGAGAAAATGGTGTTGGTTTTTCATGAATTACAAAAATAGGAAAGACCATTCAAATTGAATGGTCCTTCCTTTATATTTTAGCGTAGCCTATTGTCTGCTTTGCACAAAATCGGACAATTCATCTACATTACTGCTGAATGAAAAGATATCGTTCAATTTGAAATAACTTTTAGGATCTGTACAATGGTCGTAGGCGTATTTGGCAAAGTCTAATTTATTTTCCTCAAAGCTGAATGTATTGGCAATTTGGATGATTTGGTCTACACTTAGGCAATTTACATTTGTGATTTGCTTTGCGGTTTTTAGTTGTGTCTCTGCAAAACTTTGATTTTTAATGGAAGCTAAGGCTTGGCTAAAATTGGCTCCCGACATACTATATTTACCAGTACAACCTCTAACACTCTCATCTTCTTCGTGGTGGTTTCCTGAAGAAGAATGCGTGGTTGTCGTGGTCGTGGTTTGAGAAACAGCACCGCCACCCATATTGTCATTGATGGTCACACCCATATTTACGCCTCCCATATTTACGCCCACCCCTACATTTACGCCATTTGTTTGCGTAGTAGTAGTGGTTGTTGTTTGTGAAACACCGCCTCTAACTGGAGGAACATCTGGTTGTCCATAATGGATTACATGAACATTGGATGCTGGAATAAAATTTGGCTGCACTGGGATTGATGAAAAATAGTTCAGTTTCATTTTTGTTTTGTTGTTTTTGTCTCTTTTGATTTTGTAGGTAACATCAGAAAACACACCATCGACATCCGTAATCATTAGATTATTTTTAGACACATCTTGCAGTGTTTGGTCAGCAAATTTGACTTTGGCATTGTAAAAAGGTTGGTTTAAATCTTCCACTCTTAGATTAGTTTGAGGCGTATCATTGATCACTTCTCCGTTTAAAATCAAAGTGAATTTATCACCATCCTCTGAAAAAATAGTTAAATGACCCACCGGTCCGTTTTGACCAAAGCTTAAAGAAGTTAAACCTAGGAACAATAGAAGTATACTTTTTTTAATCATGATTTAAGATATAAGTTGTTCTTACTATGTGCAATTTAAAAATTGGTACCAAATTAAAAAACATTTTGAAATGACCATCATTCTATTGGACAAAACTGTTTATATTTATACACTCCATTATATTTTTACTATGAACGATAATTTACTTCTAATTCTCTCTTTTATTATTGCTTTAGCGATTGGTATTTACCTTGGAAAAAC
The DNA here is from genome assembly GCA_947371275.1 of Flavobacteriaceae bacterium. Classification (GTDB taxonomy): domain Bacteria; phylum Bacteroidota; class Bacteroidia; order Flavobacteriales; family Flavobacteriaceae; genus Flavobacterium. The sequence continues at coordinate 15,871 of CANBOV010000029.1, forward strand.
CCTTTTGGCAGCTCAATCCAACTCAGAAAAAGCCTCTTTGGAAGAGAAGGTTAACGGCTTGTTACAGCAAATTGAGCAACTTAAAAGTATGGTGAGTCAAACGGCACTGGAACGTGAAAACCTGAGAACAGAGAAAGAAGCCCTGGTCATACAATTATCCAAAAAGGAAACAGACTTTGAGAATTTATGGGAGCGTAATAAGGAGCAAAAAGACGAGGTAGAAAAACTTCAAGAGAAGTTCACCAAGGAGTTTGAAAATTTGGCCAACAAGATTTTGGAAGAAAAAACGAATAAGTTTACCGAGCAGAACAAAGAAAATTTGAAGAACATACTTACCCCTTTACAGGATAAGATTCAATTGTTTGAGAAGAAGGTGGAAGATACCCATAAAGAAAGCATCGATTACCATGCGGCACTGCGGCAGCAAATTTTGGGATTGCGAGAGATGAATGAACAGATGAGTAAAGAGACTTTGAATTTAACTAAAGCCTTGAAGGGTGACAGCAAGATGCAAGGGAATTGGGGGGAATTGATCTTGGAGCGCGTTTTGGAAAAGTCGGGACTAGAGAAAGGTCGGGAGTACGAAGTGCAGCAGAGTTTTGTGACGGAGGAAGGGAATCGTGTTTTTCCAGATGTGGTCATTAATTTGCCCGATGGAAAGAAAATGATAGTCGATTCTAAGGTAACGTTAACGGCCTATGAGCGCTATACAAATGAAGAAGATGACATTATAAAAGCACAACATTTGAAGGAGCATGTAATGGCATTAAAGCGCCATGTGGACCAGTTGAGTGAGAAGAACTATCATGATTTGTATCAAATGGAGAGTCCGGATTTTGTTTTGTTGTTTATTCCGATAGAGTCGGCTTTTGCATTGGCGTTGAATGAAGACACTACGCTATATAACAGAGCCTTTGAAAAGAACATAGTGATTGTGACGCCTTCCACCTTATTGGCTACGTTGCGCACTATTGATAGTATGTGGACAAATCAGAAGCAGCAAGAAAATGCTCTAGAGATTGCTAGACAAGCGGGAGCTTTATATGATAAATTTGAAGGTTTTGTTACTGATTTGGTGAAAATTGGGAAGAAAATGGATGAAGCCAAAGTGGAATATCAAGGAGCGATGAACAAGCTAGTTGATGGTAAAGGAAACCTTGTAAATAGTGTTGAGAAACTAAAGAAAATGGGAGCTAAAGCTAAGAAAGCCTTGCCTGAAAACATATTAATTAGAGCTGAAAAAGATGAATAATGCCTTTAAAACAGTAGCCTCTTCTAAGATTACTATTGCGGAATTGATGTTGCCTTCCCATACTAATTTTAGCGGGAAGATCCATGGTGGTTATATTTTATCTTTATTGGACCAGATTGCCTTTGCTTGTGCGTCCAAATTCTCTGGCCATTATTGTGTGACCGCCTCGGTGGATACCGTTGACTTTCTTAATCCTATTGAAGTAGGCGAATTAGTTACTATGAAGGCTAGTGTTAATTATGTAGGCCACAGTTCGATGATTATAGGCATAAGAGTAGAATCAGAAAACATTCAAACGGGAAAAGTGAAGCATTGTAACTCTAGCTATTTCACTATGGTTGCTAAAGATGAACAAGGTAATAGCGTACAAGTTCCTGGCTTACAATTATCTAACGATGAAGAAATCAGACGTTTTTGTAATTGTATAAAGCAAATTAGCCTTAAAAAAGAGCGCGATGAGCATGAGGAGGTTTTTGATTATAAATCGCCTGCCTCATTAGAACTACTGAAAACTTATCGGATACAATTAAAAGCTCCCTCACTATAAATAGTATTACTTCAACCTTGATTTTACGCAACCTTGATTTTCTTTTTAAGGTTATTCTTTCTAAATCGTGTACTGGTTGATGAATTACCTTATTCACTAACGGTTCATAGTATCGCTACAATCTCGATATTAACCCATTTAATAATTGGGAATAAAATTTCATTATTCTTATTATTTATCAACAAACCTTACTAGTAACTTTGTAAAATGGAGCATTTTATATTTTTTTTACTATTTTTGATAACCATTACGATCTTTATGAAAAAATACTACTTTCTGCTTACTGCTTCTATTTTATTTTTAAGTTTTATTATTGCTTGTTCAGACACAGATGATAATTATATACCCATTGATAATTTGCCGGTTGCCACTGACGATACAGTTAGTAGTACGTTAACATCTCCCGTTGAAATTGCGGTTTTAACCAATGACACTACTGGAGATATTGTAGTGGCTACAACTGTTAGTATTACAGGAGGTATAGATACCGATGCCAACGGAACCTTTGACCAACTTAATGTGCCCAATGAAGGAACATGGTCTGTTAATGCCACTACAGGCGCTATAACTTTTACACCAATAGCCACATTTACGGGGAATCCTGCACAAATCACTTATACTGTAAAAGATGCAGAAGGGAATGCCTCTAATGCTGCTGCGGTAACCATTAATGCGACCCCTATCGCTACTGTTGATCTAACGCAGGTGCCCTATCCTAAATTATCGGATTATCATTTTTTCATAGGCGACCTCAAAAATCAGATACCGTCTATGAACGTTATGTCTTATGCACCAGCTTCGTCTTTATTTACGGATTATGCTCATAAAAAGCGATTTATTTGGTTACCGCCAGGAACTAAAGGCACCTATATAGCTGATGATAAAATTTTTGATTTACCGGTGGGAGCAGCCTTGATCAAAACCTTTTACTATGATAATGTGCAACCTTTAAACACCACTAGAATCATTGAAACTAGAATTATGATACGAAAAGAAACGGGTTGGATCTTCGCTGATTATGTATGGAATGCTGATCAAACAGAAGCTTTTTATGATTTAGCTGGAAGTTTTACCAATGTTTCATGGAAAGATGAAAACAATATAGTAAAAAGTGCTAATTATCGTATACCAAATATTGCACAGTGTATCATTTGTCATAAAAGCAAGGCGATGGTGAACGGTGCAGAAGTTGATACATATATCCCAATTGGTATAAAACCACAGAATCTTAATTTTGATTATAATTATGGTAGTGAAACAAAAAACCAATTGACAAGGTGGATTGAAAAGGGTTATTTGGAGAGTTTCAACTTACCTACTGCTGAAAACAGCACGGTGAACTACAGTGACACTTCAAAACCTTTAGACCTAAGAGTTCGTTCCTATTTTGACATTAATTGTTCGCATTGTCATGGCGCAGATAGGCATTGTGATTATCGACCTATGCGATTTGCCTTTAAAGAAACGGGATTGCCCAATGGTCAAGGGTTGACCAATATGGGAGTTTGTGTAGACACTCAGGACATGCAAGATTTTCCAGCGGCCCTAAGTAAAATTGTAAAACCGGGTAATATTAACCGCTCGATGTTGTATTACCGAGTGAATACTGATAATGAAGTCTACCGTATGCCTCTTCATGGCAGGACAATCATCCATGAAGAAGGAGTCGCCTTAATTGAGGCTTGGATTAATTCATTGCAAGCTTGTCCGTAACCTTTTGAAAACAAAACTATAACTCTATAAAACTATCAACCAATGAAAAAAATTACTTTACTTATTGTATTGCTCTGTTTGGGGCAATTTGCGAGAGCTCAGGACACTTGCGCGACTGCCTATCCGTTGACCACTGGCGGATTATATGTGGTTAGTGCTGTAAACGGAACGGAACCACCAACAGTGATCTGTGCTGATAATGCAAATGTGGCACCGACAGCTGCGGAATGGTATACGTACACGCCCACAGCCGCACACACAGTGACGGTCACCACTGACCTTGCACAAAACACGCCAAGAGTCGATACACGTTTTCATGTATACAATGGTACTTGTGGCGCTTTTACCTGTTTAGCTGGTGATGATGATTCTGGATTAAATTATTCCTCTACGGCCACTTTTAATGTGGTCGCTAATACTACCTATTATATCGTTTTTGACAATCGATGGACTGCGACAGGATTTACTTTTCAATTGACTGAAACCGCAGTAGTAGTTCCACCTGTAACCCCGATCACCTATAATGCGACAACTATTAGTACGATTAACAGTACCTACAACATTTGTGCGGTAGACATGAATGGAGATCATTTGGATGATATCGTTGGAATTAGCGCTAACAACTTACGAATTCATTATCAAGGAGCCGGAGGTACCTTTACCGTTGCCGATTTCCCAATTGAAGGTGCAAGCATGATGCCGGGTTGGAGTATGGCCGCAGGTGATTGCAACCGAGATGGGTATAATGATTTGGTTTTGGGTAGTGGTAGTGGTCTTTCTGTGTGGAGATCCAACAGTACAGGAACAGCTTATAGTAACTTTACCCCTGGAAATTATATATTCTGTCAAAGAACAAATTTTGCAGATCTTAACAACGACGGAAATTTGGATGTGTTTTCTTGTCATGATATCGCACCAAACTGTTATTATTTGAATGATGGAGCAGATGGATTAACTTTTTACCAATCTAATACAACTCCTGGTGCAATGAATTTTGGTATCATTGGCGGTAATTATTCCACCTTATGGACCGATTTTGACAATGATGGAGATACGGATGTATTTATTTCTAAATGCTCAGGACCTCCCTGTGAATTACACCGAAATGATGGCAATGGAGTGTATACCGATATTTCAGCAATTGCTCAAATTAACGTAACTCCGATCCAAACATGGTCTTCAGCTGTTGCAGATTTTGACAATGATGGTGATATGGATGTGATTATTACAGCTAGTGTAGGAGCGCATAAGTATTTTAGAAACAATTTAGACACCACCAATACTGTTGAAGAGGCGTTTACTAATATTACGACTGGGTCTGGTTGGGACACTAATACCTCTACTAATATAGACAATGTGGCTTATGATTTTGACAATGATGGATTTGTCGATGTATTGGGTGGCGGTAATAAGATCATGTTTAACCAAGGAAACAGCACGTTTGGACCTGTCGCTTATAGTGGAATGACTATGGGTGCCGTAGCTGATGTAAACAATGATGGTTTTTTAGATATCATTAATGGAAGTACAATTAGATATGCTGTTCCGAACACTAACAATTGGTTGACCATAGCATTACAAGGAATACAAAGTAACAGTAATGGCATTGGTACTCGCATTGAAATTTATGGTTCATGGGGTAAACAAATCAGAGATATTAGAAGTGGTGAAGGATTTAAGTACATGGGAAGCTTGAATGCTCATTTTGGCCTTGGCCAAGCCACTATCATTGACCAAGTAGTGATTAAATGGCCTTCTGGAGCTGTTGACACTTTAAATAATGTAACACCAAATCAAATGTTAAGTATTGTAGAAGGATCAACACTTGGTGTTAATTCATATACTTCTAACGCATTTACACTATACCCTAACCCTGTTAAAAACATCCTTAACGTTGCGTTGACCAATACTACTATTGAGTTAAAATCAGCTGAAGTTTTTGATCTTAATGGACGTAGAGTATTAGAGGCTAACATTACAAATCATGGAATTAATGTAGAGAAATTGGCTACTGGGACATACATCTTAGTGGTAAGAGATATTACTAATAAAGATTACACTCAAAAATTCATAAAAGAGTAATCTCTTTTTTATCTTAAATTAAAAGCCTCGATTTCATCGAGGCTTTTTTTATAGCTGCACTTTTTCAAATAGATTTAGTTTGTCAATATGCAGTAGTGTTTTATTGTCATCATTACTTCGAGAGAACATTGGAATGAACTTGGCTCCAAAAACAATTTCTGAGAAAGAATAAGAAGTACGTCGCGCCACGGTGGTACTGAACATATCATCAAACACTTTTAAGAACACTAAAATTTCTCCATCTACTGATTCAAAATCTTCTTTAGTAAAATTATACAAAGGGCTATTTTCGGTAATAGGATGCACTAAAGTCCAACTTAAGGTAAGCGCATTTACTTTTGCAAATTCTAAATCTAAGGTGTAAAACTTATTGACTGGCTTGCCTCCTTCTTCTAAGACCATTCCTAAGGTTATTTTGGCTTCTGCATCGGTCAAATTTGTGTTCTTAAAAGGAGTCATGCGTAGCATTAAGGCAGTGCTGTTCCCATAAGGAGCAATGAGCGCATTCTCTGAAAAACGAATAAAAGCTGTAGGTTTACTAAATCTACCATAGAACAAACCGGTAGCAATTGCAAAACTCAACAATCCGAACAAAGCCTCTACAGCGGCAACAAAACTCGTTAGAAAACCACTAGGACTTACATGGCCATATCCTACGGTAGTAAATGTTTGTATGCTAAAGAAAAAAGCTTGACCAAACATATCCAATGTTGTACTTGCCACTACCCCATTTAAATGTTGTACCCCAATTCCGAAATAGATACTGGCAAAAAGAAAATTAACCAAAAAATAAAATAGCACAATAATCACCATGAATTTCCAACGCGGTATATTGAGCATGGTATGGTACCAACTGATACTTTCAATGAGACCGATACCAGTTCTTTTTACATTGGCATTTCCGCTTTTGGTTATAAATCGGCCACCATAATTGGAGGCATTGGTACCAAAACCGGTATTAACTTCTGCTTTTGCTTTGCTATTTATTTTCTTTAGAAATCGCATTTTACGTTTATTAAATTGATTTTTCCATTATGTAATCTTCCATTAAATAGCCATTCCCAATATCAATATCTTCTTCTCCTTGAATGGCAAAACCGATTTGTTGGTAAAAATGTAGTGCACTATTGTTCCTATTTACGTTTAATACAAGCGCTTGTTGGTGCCCTACTGTAGCCTGATTAGCAATAAAATCAATTAAATATTTACCTATTCCTTTTCCTTGCTGGTGTGTATAAACATATATTTTGTGAATTTTAGTTTTGTTGGTTCCGTTAAAATTAAACTCAAAAGACGCGAAACCTAAACATACTTCATCTTCTTTTGCTACAATAAAATGATGTTTTTTATCTGTGACTTGTTTGAGTAATGAGGGCAGGCTGTACATCATTTCCATCATATATTCTAGTTGGGCCGCACTCAGGATAGCTCCATAGGCAACAGGCCACACTTCGTTGGCAATATCTCTTATATCGCTAAAACATTGATCAGTATTTATTTCTATCTGAATCATATCTTGATTAAAATTATAATACTCCTGCAGGTATGCTATCTTTTTACGAATAATTTATTAAGCATAACCCGTAGTATTGATTAGTGCCTAATTTGTTCTTCAAAAGTAGAAATAATTTTATAGATTTACCTATTGAATTTTATTACAAGCTTATGTCCAAAAGTCATTTACGTAAAGATAAAACCTGTCTCAATTGCAGGCATGTTGTAGAAAAAAGATATTGTCCCAATTGTGGTCAAGAAAACACGGATACCCGCAAAACATTTCATCATTTGTTTGTACACTTTTTTGAAGACTTAACGCACTATGAAAATGCCTTTTGGAAAACAATTAAAAATTTATATTTACGACCTTCTTCCTTAACTAAAGAATATTTATCGGGCAAGCGACTTTCCTATTTGGCGCCGGTTCGTTTGTATATTTTCATCAGTTTTATCACCTTTTTTTTGATTGCATTACTTCCTAATAGTGAGGATGAATATATCAATGCGAATCAAACAATAACTTTGAAGGTTACCGGCAAAGATGGAAAGGTACATGATAGTATTATTAAGCAAAAGAAAATCAAGTTAGCCGACATATTAAAAGCAAATGAAGAAGAACAAAAGAAAAATCACCTTAGCAATGAAAAGATTAATGAAAGCTTTCTCAATTTTGGATATAAAAATCTTAGAGAACTTGATTCTTGTCAAAAAAACGGACCTTCTAATGAGAAATTAGATGAATGGGAATATTCAATTGTTAAAAAAACATTAATAGTAAAATCCAAGTATTCCCAACAAGAATTAATGGAGAAATTCTTTGAACAAGCTAAGCATGATTTCCCTAAAACCTTATTTATTTACATGCCGTTGTTTGCCTTTATCCTATGGTTATTCCATGGTAAGAAGCGATGGTATTACTTTGATCACGGCATCTTTACGCTACATTATTTTTCTTTCTTATTACTTTCTGTACTAATTATTGTTTTTTTTAGAAAGGGTATGGGATTAATGGCTGATAGCACCATTACTAATGTAATAACTAAGATCGGTACTTATAGTGCTTATGCTTGGATGTTTTATTACTTTTTTCCAGCCCACCATCGTTTTTATGGCGAGACCCGAATTATTTCTTTTATGAAGAGCATTGCATTGTTTATTATCAATAGTATTTTAATGCTGGTGCTTCTTCTAATTTTTATGCTTTATACTTTTATCAACATTCATTAATATGAAATTTCATTTTACAAGAATAACAACGCTACTAGTTATAGCATCTTTATTTATTCAATGCGTTCCAGCTAAGCATACAGTGACTAATACAGGAGAAGCGCTTGATATAAACAATTATATTAAAGCTATTGCAACTGCAAGTTTACAGACCAACTTAACTGTTATTGCTTCCGACGAAATGGAAGGCCGAGATACAGGGAGTCAAGGACAGAAGAAGGCGGGAAACTATTTAATAGCACAGTATAAAAAAGCTGGAATAAGTTTTCCTACGGGAGCGACTGATTATTACCAACATATACCTGCAGCCTATCTCAATGCCAAATACAATGAAAATTTGTCTGATTCTGAAAACATTTGGGCTTTTATAGAAGGAACTGATAAGAAAGAGGAAATTGTAGTTATCTCGGCCCATTATGACCATGTGGGCATAAAAAAAGGAGAAGTGTACAATGGTGCGGATGATGATGGCTCGGGTACTGTAGCTATATTAGAAATGGCTAAGGCGTTTCAAAAAGCAAAAAATGAAGGACATGGACCAAGACGATCCATTTTAATATTGCACATGACGGGAGAAGAACACGGTTTACATGGTTCGCGTTACTATTCAGAAAACCCATTGTTTCCTTTAAAGAATACAGTTGCAGACATAAACATAGACATGATAGGAAGACGGGATAATTTGCACCCAGATACTAATGACTACGTCTATGTTATTGGCTCTGATTATTTGTCGACTGATTTGTATAACATTTGTGAAAGTGTAAATCAAAAATACATTCATCTTACTCTTGATTATAAATACAATGATAAGAAAGACCCTAATCGTTTTTATTATCGCTCTGACCATTACAATTTTGGCAAAAATGGTGTTCCAGCAGTTTTTCTATTTAATGGAACACATGCAGATTATCACAAAGCAACGGATGAAGTAAGCAAAATAGAATTTGATGCCTTAACCAAAAGAACGCAATATGGATTTGCAATAGCATGGGAGATTGCCAATAGAAACGATAAATTAGTGGTAGACAAGACTGATAAATAAGGATTGCCTGAATACTTTCAAAGATTTATAAATTTTGTTATTGGATACTAGTAATTCTAATTATTACCAACCGGAGTTTTGCTAAAAGGAAGTAAACAATAAAGAAATGACAACTGGAAAGTCATAAGCAGTAAGCAACCTTCTTTTGAAAAAAATAATATCTAACAATAAGGCATTACTGAAACGATAAAAAAATGAAGAACATAAAATCGAACACCTAAATGATAATTTTATTGACTAATTAAAAAGGAAAGAAAAATAAACCAATATAAACAAAAAAAGCCTCCATTACTGGAGGCTTTTGGTTTTTGGGTGAATGAGGGGTCTCGAACCCCCGACCTTCGGAACCACAATCCGACGCTCTAACCAACTGAGCTACAATCACCATTTGTTTTGCCTAACAAAGCCAAGGCTTCATTTGCGAGTGCAAATATACTCTAAAAGTTATGTTATGCAAAGATTTTTTATGTTTTTTAAATCAAATCTCCTAAGCTATTGACAGCCAAATATCTTTCGGCTGTGTAACCTTCTGCATGCTCTACCCCTATTATTCTTCCAAAATCCATAGAGCGGAATAAGATGCTATTCAAGAAGTTTTTTGTTGCAATAGGAGTTATAGGTTCGTTGGAGTTTTTAGAATAAAACTGAGAACTGTAGGCCATAATTGATTCTTTCTTTACCTCAATAAAATCGGAGATGTCAACGACAAAATCGGGTTCGATGTTTTTCCATTGTAAATAATGATATACTACTTTTGGTCTCCAGGCCTCTTGAGATTGGCCGTCATAAACGGTCTCTATTTTTCTTAATCCTGATAAGAAACAAGCATCAGAAACTAGTTTACTTCCTTTGGCATGATCTATATGTCGATCATCTATAGCATTGCAAAGCACAATTTCAGGGCGGTATTTTCGAAGTATATGAATTATTTTTAATTGATGTTCTTCGTCATTAACAAAAAAGCCATCGCGCATATTTAAATTTTCACGTATAGAAATACCTAAAATAGAAGCTGCCAAAGCTGCTTCGGTGTCTCTTATTTCTGCTGACCCTCTGGTACCTAGTTCCCCACGGGTTAAGTCTATGATGCCTACTTTTTTGCCTAGAGAGATCTCTTTGGCAATAGTACCACTACAACCCAATTCTACATCATCTGGATGAGCACCGAAAGCTAGTATATCTAATTTCATTACATTCTTTATTAAAGCGCAAAAATAGGAATAATTTAACAGATTATCTTTTTCATAGTCATCGATTTATTGACTGTCTCCATATATTCTGCTTTAGGGTCACTGTCTTTGGTTATTCCACCACCAATAAAAATAGTAGCATTTTCATTTTCAACTTTCATACATCGTAAGTTGACAAACAAATCAGATTGTTGTGTTCTAAAAGTAGCGATATCAATATTAAGTTCTCCTAAAAAACCAGCATAATATTCTCGATTATAGCCCTCATTTTGAGCGATAAACTCTTTTGCATTTTGTCGTGGCAAACCACATACAGCTGGGGTTGGGTGTAAAGCATTAATAATTACTTTTAATCCTTTTTTATTTTTAATCTTGGCTGAAATATCGGTTTTAATATGAATTAAATTTCCAGCATTAATAGTATATGGACTTGAGATCGTAATCTCTTTGACAATATTGGTAAGGCTATTGACAATAAAATCGGTTACCATTTGTTGTTCTTCTTTTTCCTTTGTTCCCCATTCTAAAGTCATACTCCCTCTTGCTAACTGTGTCCCTGCTAAAGCAACGGTATTAATGTCGTTATCTTGTATTTTTAAAAATTGTTCTGGAGTAGCACCTAACCATAGCCCAATTTTAGGATGGTAAAAACAGTATTTAAAAGCGAAAGGATAATTGGATATCATTCGTTTAATAGAAAGTTCTATACTAAAATTGGGCAGTGCTACTTTTTCTCTTCTTGAAACAACTACTTTAGAAAATTGCTGATTATTAATCGCCGATATACACTTTTCAACTAGATTTTCATAAAAATCATTTCCTAATGGTTGGGGTTCAAAAGTATTGGTAGACTCTAGAGTAACGTCTCGAAAATGTATCTTTTCTACTAAAACATCGGAATAAATTAAAGGGATAAACGGAAAAGTATCTGATTCATAGGGTGCAAAAACAAACCCTTTCTCTTCAAAATGTTCGGTAAAATAAAGATGGTCATTTTTTTGAAAAAGGCCAACAATCCGTTCCGATTCTGGCTTGCAAAAAATAACAAAAGGCAGATTCTGTTCTTGATGCGTCTTAACTTTTAAGAATAAATCGGTCATTTAGCGGCGGGGTAAAATCATGTTAGTAAGTTTACAAAGAGAGATGATTTTATCGTTTTCATCTGTTATCTTAATTTCCCAAAGGTGTAGACTGCGTCCTTGGTGAATAATTTTGGCTGTACAAAAAACAGTTCCTTCCCTTTTACTTCTCAAGTGGTTGGCTGCTATTTCTATTCCTCTTGCTTCTTGTTTTTCGGGATTGATAAACATCATGGATGCAGCACTCCCAACACTTTCAGCTAAAGCCACAGTAGCGCCGCCGTGCAATAAACCCATTGGTTGGTGCACTCTAGAATTAACGGGCATTTTGGCTGTTAGGTAACCTTCCCCTGCATCAATGTATTCTATTTCTAAAGTTTCCATTAGGGTGTTTTTACTCCAGTCATTACAAAGTTGGAGCATTTTATCTTTATCAAATGGCATAGTTTTTTTTGTAAAAATAACATTAATTTGCCATTCTTAAAAACAATTTAAAAATGCACCATAGGTTATAGTCATACTAAAATTAACTTTTTTACGTTACTTATAGGAATCAATTTTAGAATCAACTGATTTTCTGATTTTCAAATTTTCAAATTAATACTTACATTTACCAAAATTCAAAATATCCATGCGCAAATACCTATTTTTACTTATTATCGGTTTGTCAATTACTATGAGTTCGTGTCGTCAAGACTTTGTTTTTGAAAACAGTAAAACAGGCGACCTAACTTTTTCGAAGGACACGGTATATTTGGATACGGTATTTACAAATATAGGCTCTAGTACTTATACCTTAAAAGTTTATAACAAGACCAATAAAGACATTAAAATACCGACGATTCAATTTGGAAAAGGGCTAAATTCCAAATATAGAATGACTGTAGATGGTATGACAGGCGAGAATGGTAACAATCATATTTTTCATAATGTAGAGCTTTTGGCTAAAGACAGTTTGTATATCTTTATCGAAGTCACTTCAGATGTAGCGGTAGCTAATCCAACTGATTTCTTATACACGGATCAGATACGATTAGGTACTGAAACTGATTATCAAAAAGTAGAATTGGTTACCTTAATTCAAGATGCTTATTTTTTATATCCAAAACGATTTGCAGATGGATCTACCGAAACCTTGCCTATTGGCACTGATCAAATCTATGGCTTTTATTTAGACGCAAGTGACCCTATTAATGGAAATGAATATGAATGGGGAAATGACAAACCCTATGTTGTTTATGGCTATGCAGCGGTACCTACAGGAAAAACGCTGAACATTCATGCAGGAGCGAGAGTACATTTTCATGCCGATTCAGGACTTATCATAGGCAATGGTGGTTCATTAAAAATTAATGGTAATTATTCAACACCCGGCACCTTAGATAATGAGGTTATTATTGAAGGAGACCGTTTAGAACCTGATTTCTCGGATGTACCAGGACAATGGGGGACGATATGGCTTACCGACGGCAGCACTAATAATGAGATCAACCATTTAACTTTAAAGAATTCTACCGTAGGATTATTGATAGATCATAATGATGGGAATTTCATGACTATTAAAAATACCCAAATCTATAACGCTGCTAACATTGGTATCTATGCCAAAACCGCTAAAATTAAGGGAGAAAATATTGTAATCAATTCTACGGGTCAATACAGTTTAGCTTGTACACTTGGCGGTTCCTACGAGTTTAAACAATGTACTTTTAATAATAATTGGTCAAGCTCAAGCCAGTTGGCTGTTCGTATTGACAATTATTATAAAAAAGAGGACAATACTCATGAAGTCTTTGCTTTGGATCAAGCCGATTTTAAAAACTGTATTATTTCGGGTTCTAATCAAGTTGAACTTTTATTATTTAAGGATCCTGCTAAGGCTTTTAATACTTCTTTTACGAAGTGCTTGATTAAATTTAACTCAACAGCTTACAGTAGTTTTGGTGAATATAATTTCTTATATGATATTACAAATACTGAGATTAAAAAGAATAAGAAAACTGATTTCCTAGATGTTTACAATAACAAATTAGTAATTGGAGATGCATCGGATGCTAATGGCTTTGGTGATGACTTAGGTATTTCGCAAGATGTGACTGGAGCTCCAAGACAACTTACTGGAGTAACTGTTGATGTTGGTGCCTACCAGCATATTACGTTCCCTACCAATTAATTTTTTTAAAACAGATTTTAGGTTTCGTTTATTTACTCTAAATTTGCATTTACAACAACAACTAAAAATAATACAATGATTCATTTCTTCGGAAACGAAAGTACTACTGTTTTTGCCGTTCAAACGCAAAACGAGCTTTCGGCAGAAACCATCTCAAAATTAAACTGGCTTTTTGGAAATGTAACTAAAATAGAAAAATCCGTCCTGACGGATTTTTTTATTGGTCCTAGAGCCACGATGATCACCCCTTGGAGCACTAACGCCGTCGAAATAACTCAGAACATGGGAATTTCGGACATCGTTAGAATCGAAGAATTTGAAAGAATTAGTGCAGATTTTACTGGTTTTGACCCTATGTTATCTCAAAAGTATGCTGAGCTTAATCAAGCTATTTACACGTTCAACATTCAACCGGAGCCTATTTTAAACATTGATGATATAGAGGCTTACAATAAACAAGAAGGGTTGGCCCTAAGTAGTGAAGAAGTTGATTACTTAATTCAATTGGCTTATAAATTAAAGCGGTCATTGACTGACTCAGAGATATTTGCCTTTTCCCAAGCGAATTCAGAACATTGCCGTCATAAAATCTTCAATGGGACCTTTGTAATCGACGGAGTGACCAAACCAACGTCATTATTTAAATTAATTAAGAAAACCTCTGAAACAAATCCAAATGAAATTGTATCGGCCTATAAAGATAATGTAGCCTTTGTTAAGGGGCCCAAAATAACCCAATTTGCGCCTAAACGTGCGGACCTACCCGACTTTTATGAAGAAAAAGAATTCGAGTCGGTTTTGTCTTTAAAAGCAGAGACCCACAACTTCCCTACTACTGTAGAACCTTTTAATGGCGCTGCTACTGGTTCGGGCGGAGAGATTCGTGATCGTTTAGCGGGTGGTCAAGGTTCGTTGCCTTTAGCAGGAACTGCGGTATACATGACTTCTTATTCGCGTTTAAACGCTGCTAGGCCATGGGAAAAAAATATGAGCGAACGAAAATGGTTGTATCAAACTCCGATGGACATCTTGATCAAAGCATCGAATGGCGCTTCTGATTTTGGAAATAAATTTGGACAACCGCTAATCACTGGATCCTTGTTAACCTTTGAGCATGAAGAAGGCAACCGTAAACTAGGATATGACAAAGTTATTATGCAAGCTGGAGGAATTGGTTATGGGAAATTGGACCAAGCTATTAAAAAGAAACCCCAAGCTGGAGATAAAATTGTGATCCTTGGGGGAGAAAACTATAGAATTGGAATGGGAGGAGCGGCAGTATCATCTGCAGACACAGGTGCCTTTGGTTCTGGAATTGAATTGAATGCTATTCAGCGCTCTAATCCTGAAATGCAAAAGCGCGTTGCTAATGCTATCAGAGGATTGGTAGAAAGCGATAATAACCCTATCGTATCGATACACGATCATGGTGCGGGTGGTCATTTAAACTGTTTGTCTGAGTTGGTTGAAGAAACCGGTGGATTGATAAACTTAGACACATTACCTGTAGGTGACCCTACCCTTTCGGCTAAGGAAATTATCGGTAATGAATCACAGGAGCGAATGGGATTGGTAATTGGTCAAGAGGACATTGCCATTTTACAAAAAATAGCCGACCGTGAGCGCTCTCCGATGTACCAAGTGGGAGATGTAACCAAGGACCATCGCTTTACATTTGAATCGAAATCAACAGGGGCAAAACCTATGGATTATGCTTTGGAAGATTTCTTTGGTAGTTCGCCAAAAACTATCATGACGGATAAAACTATAAAAAGAGAATATACGGATTTGGTTTATATCCAAGAAAACATACCTACCTATTTAGAACAAGTATTGCGTTTAGAAGCAGTGGCATGTAAAGATTGGTTAACTAATAAAGTAGACCGTTGTGTGGGAGGTAAAGTAGCTAAACAACAATGTGTTGGGCCGTTACAATTGCCGCTGAATAACGTGGGAGTAATGGCATTAGATTATCATGGCAAAGAAGGGATTGCAACCTCTATTGGTCACGCCCCTATTTCGGCATTGATTGATCCTGCAGCTGGAAGCAGGAATGCTATTGCTGAAGCATTATCTAATCTTGTATTTGCACCTTTAAAAGATAATATAAATAGTGTTTCTTTATCGGCTAACTGGATGTGGGCATGTAAAAATGAAGGAGAAGACGCTCGCTTATATAAAGCGGTGCAAGCTTGTTCTGATTTTGCAATTGAATTAGGCATAAACATTCCTACGGGTAAAGATTCATTGTCGATGAAACAAAAATATCCAAATGATGAAGTGATAGCGCCAGGAACGGTTATCATTTCGGCTGCTGGAAACTGTTCGAATATCACAAAAGTAGTAGAACCTGTGCTTCAAAAAAGTGGAGGCTCTATTTATTATATAAATTTATCACAAGATGATTTTAAATTGGGTGGCAGTTCCTTTGCTCAAATATTAAATAAAATAGGAAATGAAACTCCTACCATTAAAGATTCTGACTATTTTAAAAGAACTTTTAATACTATTCAAAACCTAATCAAAGACCGTCAAATTATGGCAGGGCACGATATTGGAAGCGGAGGTTTAATCACTACGTTATTGGAAATGTGTTTTGCTGATTTATCTTTAGGAGCTACCCTTGACTTCTCTTCTTTTAAAGAAAAAGATTTAGTTAAAATACTATTTGCTGAAAATATTGGAATTGTACTTCAGGCGAAAGACGATAGGGTTTTTGAAGCGGCTTTTAGTGGATTAGAATACTTTAAAATTGGAAAAGCGACTGTGACGGATACCTTAGCAATTGGAGATTGGAATTTTACTGTTTCTAAATTAAGGGACGTTTGGTTTGAGACCTCTTATTTACTTGACCAAAAGCAAAGTAAAAATAATAAAGCGCTGGAGCGTTATGACCATTATAAACACCAACCCTTACGCTATCAATTTCCAACACATTTTACAGGTGTAAAACCGGCAATTGACGCTACGAAGCCAAGACCCAAGGCGGCAATTATTCGCGAAAAAGGAAGTAATTCGGAACGTGAAATGGCTAATGCTATGTACTTAGCTGGTTTTGATGTGAAAGATGTGCACATGACCGATTTAATCAGTGGTAGAGAAACCCTTGAAGACATTCAATTCATAGGAGCTGTGGGTGGTTTCTCAAATTCGGATGTGTTGGGTTCGGCTAAAGGCTGGGCTGGAGCCTTCTTATATAATGAAAAAGCCAATACAGCATTAAAGAATTTCTTAAAACGAGAAGACACTCTTTCTGTCGGGATTTGTAATGGTTGTCAATTGTTTATGGAATTGGAAGTTATTAATCCAGAACATGAAATCCATGGTAAAATGAAGCATAATGATTCCCATAAGCACGAGAGTATATTTACGTCGGTAACGGTACAAGAAAATCATTCTGTTATGTTGAATACTTTAACTGGGACAACATTAGGAGTTTGGGTTTCACATGGAGAAGGTAAATTCCATTTGCCCCATGAGGAAAGTCAGTATAATATAGTAGCTAAATATGCTTATGAAGGCTATCCTGCTAATCCAAATGGTTCCGATTACAACACTGCTATGCTATGTGATACTACTGGCAGACATTTAGTTATGATGCCTCACATAGAGCGTTCCACTTTTCCATGGAACTGGGCACACTATCCTGATAGAGGTCAGAAAGACGAAGTCTCGCCTTGGATAGAAGCTTTTGTTAATGCACGAAAATGGATAGAGAATTTCTAATACTAGGAAAAGCACTTATTAATTTAGGTGCTTTTTTTATTTAATTAACTAAATACTATCTACTAATAAAAAATCGTGTTTCTTTAAACTGTAGTTTGTAGATATTGTATTAAATATACTATTATACTTCTGGTCTATAAATAAAACTATCCGTTAGTATAGGGTTCGCTTCGCTCGGGTCAAAAAAAAGATTGGATAGTAAGAGGAGGACTGCCAGTGGCAGGCAGGTATAAACAAGAAACCCTATCCGTTAGGATAGGGTTTGCTTCGCCTGTTCGCTTCGCTCGGGTCTAAAAAAAGGCAGCGGATCGACCGAAGGGACACGCTGCACTGCTAAAAAACAAGAAAGCCTGTTTCAAAAGAAACAGGCTTTCCACTAAAAAAGGC
>CANBOV010000030.1 GCA_947371275.1 Flavobacteriaceae bacterium
TATTCTGTACCGATGATGTCATCAGAAATCTTAGTTTTAATATAATTTCCCGCTAAAACTTTGGCCACTACTTTTGCTTTAGCCGAATCTCCACAGGCAATGGTTAAATAGGAAAGACGCTCCAGGGCAACTTCCTCTGCATGACATGGACCCGTAATCACACCAATGTTGTTGTAAGGAATATCAAATTCTTTATGAAAATGTTCGCCAACAATTAAAAATGTTTCTGGAACAATACCTTTGATGGCGGAGAAAATCACTTTGTCTTTTAAACTCACCTTCAACTTTTCTAATTCTGAACTTAAAAAGGCAGACGGGATAGCAAAGATGATATAATCAGCATAGGTAACAGCCTCATTTAAATCACTAGTTAATTTTAGTTTATGGGTATCAAACTCAACAGAACTCAAATAATTTGGGTTATGCTTATGTGCTCGAAGGTGCTCAATCGCTGACTCATTTCGCATATACCATGCAATCTCTGTTAGATTAACACAAAGCATTTTTGCAATAGCTGTGGCCCAACTTCCACCACCAATTACTGCGAATTTTGGAGATCCATTCATGAAATTAAGAATTTTTTATACCTCTCAAAAATACTCATTTTAGTAGATATGATTCACTTTTTAAAAGAATAAAATCCCATTTTGCATAAACATTGTAATCACTATCGCATAAGTTGGGTTAGATTAAAAAATTATTTTGAAAAACCGTCTAAAATGAATTTCTAAAGCTGTTTTATTTTTTTACTTTACATTTGTTTCAATTGATAGACTTACTATGAAAAAAACATTCTTCATTTTGCAACTCTTTGGCTTCTTAATGGTCGCTCAACCACCCAATATCAGCTATCCTACTTCTTTGATGCTGACCGTAGGAGAAGCAATTGAACCTATTAATCCCATTAATACGGGGGGCTCTATTATCGCCGGAAGACTTGTAACTACCTTTGCTGGATCAGGCTCTACTGGTGCTGAAGACGGGATAGGTTCTAATTCAACATTTAATTTGCCAACAGTAGTTACTTTCGATCAAACAGGCAACCTCTTTGTAGTAGACAGAATGAATAATAAAATTAGGAAAATAACGCCCAACGGCGAGGTTTCTACTTATGCTGGCACTGGCGCTTTTGGTTCCAATGACGGGCCTACAAATACGGCCACTTTTACTTACCCTGATGGCGCCGTTTTTGACTCCCAAAACAACTTATTCATCTCGGACCAAAGTAACCATAAAATTCGCAAAATTAGCACTGAAGGGTATGTCACAACATTTGCGGGAACAGGTGTAATTGGCGCAGAGGATGGCATTGGCACTAATGCTACCTTCTACTATCCTGCAGGCATGGCCATTGATGCTTTTGATAATTTATATGTGGCAGATTACGGAAACAATAAAATTCGGAAAATAACTCCCGAAGGAATTGTTTCAACCTTTGCTGGAACGGGAATCGCTGGAGCTGCAGAAGGATTGACTACCGAAGCTGAATTTAACGGGGTAACCGGAGTGGCAGTGGACAGTGAAGGCAATCTATATGCGGCCGATTATTACAATAATAAAATCCGCAAAATAGACCTTTTAGGAAATGTTACTACACTGGCCGGTAGCGGAGCTATTGGTTCGAACGACGGATTTGGTACTTCGGCAAGCTTCTATTATCCTGCCATAGTATCCGTTGACGCTACTAATTCTCTATTCGTTACTGATGAAGAAAATCATAAAATTCGAAAAATCAGTCCATCGGGAGAAGTTTCCACTTATGCTGGTGACGGAACATTAGGCTCCAATGAGGGTATAGCCTCTGTTGCACAATTTAATTATCCCACCGGAGTTACTATTGATGCAAATGAAAATGTATTTGTGTGTGACTATGGCAATAATAAAATTAGAAAAATAGGTGAATACGGGTATACTATTACCCCTAATTTACCCGAAGGATTGACTTTTGATCCCGCCACTGGAACTATTACAGGCATACCAGGCGAAATAATTGCTTCGACCGATTTTACAATCACAGCAAGTAACACTGAAGGGAGCAGTTCATTTGTAATTAACCTAACTGTTGGCCTACTAGGGTTGCCAAATTTTAATTCAACCAACATCATTCTATATCCAAACCCCGTCCTAGATTCTCTTAGGATTTCTTCTTTAAAACCTATAAACGAAATCAAAATATGCAATTCCCTTGGACAAGAAATCATGGTGAAGGAAGGCTGTTCTTATTCAAGTGAAATTAATACAAGCCAACTTACCAAAGGTTGCTATATAATTGCTATTAAAACAGACGATACACCACGCTATTACAAACTACTAAAACAATAAAAAAGAGCGGCAAAACCGCTCTTTTTTATCAATAACTCATTTCGACAATTTCCCTTACTTTATCAGGGGTAATGTTTTGCTTTTCTCCTAATGCTTTCCAGCCGCGCTCCTCAAATCGGTTGACAATAAAATCTGCTGTGTTTTTATAATCATTAGTATTTTCAGAAAGTTTGGTTTTCATTCCCATTGTATGAAAAAAGGATACCGTTTCAGCAATTGCTTTTTCTGCTTTTTCTTCTACCGAAGTTCCCGTGATCCCCCATACTCTTTCTCCGTATTGCGCCAATTTATCCTTTTTAGTTTCAAATAAAACTTTATATAAATTCGGACCTATAATTGCCAAGGTTCTAGCGTGATCAATCTCGTATAAAGCGGTCAATTCGTGTCCAATCATGTGGGTGGCCCAATCACTTGGCACTCCTTTTTGAATTAACCCATTCAAAGCCATGGTTGCGCACCAAACAAAGTTGGACGCTAGCTTATAATCATTTGGATTTTCAACTACACTTGGACCTACTTCAATTAAGGTTTTCAATATACTTTCAGAAAATCGATCTTGTAATAGCGCGTCATGCTGATAGGTTAAATATTGTTCCATTACATGCGTAAAAGCATCCACTACACCGTTTTGCAATTGTCTTTTGGGCAACGAAGTGATTACCATTGGGTCAACAATCGAGAACTTTGGAAATAAAGCGCTTCCTCCTAAAACCAATTTTTCATGAGTCGCCTCAATAGTAACTACCGCACCAGAGTTCATCTCAGACCCCGTAGCTGGTAATGTCAAAACAGTACCAAAAGGAACTACCTTAGCTAAATCAGTAAACAATACTTTATTTTTTAAAATCTCAATTGGATTTCCCTCATAGCGAACTGCTCCCGATATAAATTTAACTCCGTCAATCACACTTCCTCCTCCAACAGCTAAAATGAAGGTAACCTTTTCTGCCCGAATTAACTCCACTGCCTTCATCAAAGTTTCAAAACGAGGATTGGGTTCTATACCGCCAAACTCAATAATTTCAAATCCGGCTAATGCCGTTTTTACTTGGTCATATATCCCATTTTTGAAAATACTTCCTCCACCATAAGCCAATAGAATTTTGGCTCCATGGGGAACTAATGTCGGTAATTTAGCAATCTGTCCTTTGCCAAAAACATAATTGGTAGGATTATACAATTCGAAGTTTAACATGGTGCTTTGTTTTAGAAGTACAAAGTTACAAAAGGCTTCAACGAACAAGTCGTAAAAGAATGTTAAGTTTAGTTTTTATAAAAGTTATTATGATCTACATATTCCCATACAAGATTTGGCAATAAGGGTCTGATGTTTTTCTTTGCTTTAATTTGCTCCCGTACAAAAGTAGATGAGATTTCTACTATGGGTGCGGCGACAGGGTGAATTCGGTGATGGCCTCTTAATCCTTCCTTTTCTGCTTCTTCTGATACTCTTGGGTAAATGTAAATGTCGTGATGCTCTAAGATGTATTCATAGTTTTTCCACTTGTGAAAAGACTTCAAATTATCTTCTCCCATAATCAAAGAAAACTCGTGTTGCGGATATTTTTCCATCAAATGAGCCAATGTATGGACCGTATAATTGGGCTGTGGTAATTTAAATTCTATATCGGAAGGTTTGATTTTAGGATAGTCCTCTGTTGCAAGGCGAACTAAATGTAACCGATGATAATCATCTAGTAAAGTGCTTTTCTGCTTTAACGGATTGTGGGGGGTTACTACCATCCAAATTTGCTCCAAATCAGTATGTTCGGCCATATGATTAGCAATAATCAAATGCCCCACATGGATAGGGTTAAACGTGCCAAAATACAATCCTATTTTCATTTTGAGAAACTAACTTTTTATGAAACCCTTCACTAATTCAAAAGCCTCCTGTTTGGCAATATCTAAATCATAATTTTTAATGATGGTATCAAACTGCGGCGCTGTAGCCAATTCAACATGGGCTTTGGCAATACGCATGTTAATTTTATCATCGGACTCTGTAGAACGTTCTTTCAATCTTCTTTTAAGTTCGTCGACACTAGGTGGTTTTACAAATACCGCTAATGTCTCTTGCGGAAATTTATGCTTAATTCGCAATCCACCGGCTACATCAATATCAAAAATTACGTTTTTACCTTTGGCCCAAATGCGCTCTACTTCGCTTTTTAAAGTGCCATAAAAATTATCTCGGTACACTTCTTCCCACTCGATAAAATCTTCTGCTTTAATATGTTTTTTAAACGCTTCTATGGAGATGAAATAATAATCTTTCCCATCAACTTCTTCTCCACGGGGTTCGCGAGTAGCTGCCGATACAGAAAACTCTAAATTCAATTCGGGTTGGGCTAATAAATGCCTAACTATAGTGGTTTTTCCAGAACCGGAAGGTGCTGAGAATACTAATAATTTTCCTTTATTCATTCTTTTTGTAATTGGTGAATTTAATTAGCAAATGGTTGAAAGCCCTGAACTAAACTCAAATAACTTTATAAAACATTTAAAACCTGTTCTTTGATCTTCTCCAATTCATCTTTCATCATTACAACCAACTTCTGCATTTCTGAGTGATTCGATTTAGAACCCATAGTATTAATTTCTCTCCCCATTTCTTGAGTAATGAAACCTAATTTTCTTCCGTTAGCTTCCGTTCCAGCAAGGGTTTCAATAAAATAGTTCAAGTGATTTTCCAATCGTACTTTCTCTTCTGTAATGTCGTATTTCTCTAAATAAAATATCAATTCCTGCTCAAAACGATTCTCATCCACATTTTCTTTTAACTCATCCAACGCATTACGCAATCGCGTTTTTACGGTTTCAACACGCTCGGCATCATAAGCTACTGCGTTATTCATCAAGGTCATGATATTGGCAATACGATGCAAAAATTCCTTTTCCAAAGACACCCCTTCATCTTTACGGAACTGAACCATGTTCTCTAGGGCTTCATCGATTACCGTTTGGATTTTCTTCCATTCTTGTTCATCTATCTCATCACGCTCCGTTTTTAAAGCATCGGGCATACGAACGGCCATTTTTAATAATTCGGTTTCATCGGCCTGGGGTAGGACCGCTTTCATCTGATTAATATAGCCCTTTACGATGGGAACATTGATTTTAGAAGTTGTTTCTTCTCCAGTTACCTCAACATATAACGAAAAATCGATCTTTCCGCGCTCTAGACGCAACGAAAGTTGGTTTCGCAACCCTAGTTCCATTTCTCTAAAAACAGAAGGCATACGGGTATTTAAATCCAATCCTTTGCTGTTTAGTGATTTGATTTCTACTGTAACTTTTTTGGTGGGTAATTGTAAGGAGGCTTTCCCAAAACCAGTCATCGATTGTATCATGCTATTATTTTCTAATAGCTACAAATATATTCAAAATTGAGGATTTAGGATTTAGGATTTAGGATTTCTTCTTGGTAACGAGAAAAACCCCACCAAAGATTAAAACAGCAGCAGCCACTTTTACCCAAGTCAATTGGTCTTTCCCTAAGGCCATGGCAAATACCGTAGCAAATAGGGGCTGCAAATATATAAATACAGCTACCGTGGTAGGCTTCAATTCCCGCATAGAAACTAAATTAAATAGATAAGTGAAAAACGTAGTAAAGACAACCACAAATCCAATTTCCCACAGGATGGTTATCGGCAGTTGTTGCCATTGTATTTGTTGGTATTCTGCCAGACCAAAGGGAATAACCATCAAAAAACCAAAGGTATAAATCCACTTCACAAATGTGAATGCATTGTACTTATCCATTAATTTCTTAACAATGATTAAATAAAAACCATAGGAAACCGCATTGATGAAAACAAGTAAGTTACCCAACATGGCATTGGTAGCATTACCCACTGATTTACCATACAATATCAAAAAACCGGTGCCTAATAACCCCAATAGTATCCCTAAAATCTTGCGTGTCTTAATGCGTTCCTTCATAAGAATTGCCGATAAAGTCAAAACGATCATAGGTGTGGTAACCATAATGACTGCTGCGGAAATTGGAGAAGTAAAACTCAATCCCTTGAAAAAAGTCAACATATTTAAGGCTACCCCAAAGAAGGAAGCTGCTACTATTCGGGGGAAATCCTTAGTCTGAATTTTTTCTTTGGGTCCAAAAAAAGAAAGAAACCAAAATAAAACTGCAGCACCAGAAACTCTTAACAAGATAAACCCAAACGGTTTAACGTATACTGGCATAACATCTTTGGCAATTGTAAAGGAAAGTCCGTAGATCAAAGACACCATCGTGGCTGCCATTAATGCCCAAGTTCTTTTCGTCATTAGCTCAAAACTTTTTGAACTTCAAGAATGTTTTGCTGACTGTTGCCAATGTAAATTTTATCATTAATAATGAATACAGGCCGACTCAAAAAAGTATAATGCTCTAAAAGGTATCTTTTATAATCCGCTTCTGTTAGGGATTTGTTTTTTAAGTCTTTCTCTTTATACAACTGGGCTTTTTTGCTAAACAAAGCTTCATAACTCCCCGATAGCTGATGCAGAACATCCAATTCTTGTTCGGTAATCGGATTTTGACGGATGTCGTGAAACTTTAATCGGTCAGTGTTGGGAAGCGATTTTATAATTTTACGACAAGTATCGCAGGACGCCAAATAGTAAATCGTGTCATTCATAGCATTTCTTTTTGCAAAGGAAATTCATTTCCACATATAATCTGTAATTTTAAAGCAAAATTCAAACTCATGGATACAACTTTTAACATCAATCAATCAAGTAGAAACACCATCACATCTATACTTGATAACCATACTTTAGACCAACTTAATACCATCCCCGAAGGATTTAGCAATAACCTCATCTGGAATATAGGTCACATCATTGTAGTGCAACAAATGCTAGTCTACAAACTTTCGGGCCTACCTATGATGGTCCCTGAGGAAATGGTAGACAAATACAAACGAGGTAGTAAACCCGAACATAGCGTGACGCAAGAAGAAGTTGACGAATTCAAAAAACTCCTTTGGTCTACAGTAGAACAAACCAAAAAAGATTTTACTAATGGTATTTTTAAAAACTTTACCGAGTTTACTACCATGACCGGTTACACCATGAAAACTGCCAAAGAAGCAATGGAATTTAACAATTATCACGAAGCCATTCACACAGGCATCATGATGCAAATTCGAAAATTCATATAACGTTAAAGGCTGTTTATCATCCAAAAAATTAAAATATATTTGCCAAAATTTACAAACCAATGAAATTCAATACTAAAGTCATACATGGGAACCAACACCATGAAGAAATTACTGGAGCTGTTATGCCTCCCGTGTTTCAAACCTCAACTTACGCACAAGTTTCCCCTGGAAAACCAGTAGGGGATTATGAATATTCTCGTGCAGCAAACCCAACTCGTCAAGCTCTAGAAGATGCTTTAGCATCCATAGAAAATGGCGCACGAGGATTGGCCTTTTCTTCTGGTTTGGCTGCAACCGATTGTTTGCTTAGAATGTTTAAAGCAGGTGATGAAATCATTGCAATGGACGATTTATACGGTGGTACCTACCGCTTGTTTACACGCCTATACAAAGACAGCGGCATCATTTTCCATTTCGTTGATATGAATGATTTTGGTAAATTCCAATCACTTATCAATGAAAACACCAAATTGGTTTGGGTAGAAACTCCTACCAACCCCTTAATGAAATTGGCCGATATTGCTGAAATTGCCAAAATCACTAAAAAACACAACATCCTTTTTGCCGTTGACAATACTTTTGCCACTCCTTATCTTCAAAAACCATTAGATCTAGGGGCTGACATCGTAATGCATTCGGCTACTAAATACCTTGGTGGACACTCTGATGTAATTGCTGGCGCTTTAATAATAAAAGATAAAGAATTGGGAGATGAATTACACTTCAAACAATTTGCTACTGGAGGTACCCTAGGTCCCATGGACAGCTACTTGGTGCTAAGGGGAATCAAAACCTTACATTTGCGTGTACAACGTCATTGCGAAAATGGAGAAAAAGTAGCCGCTTATTTAAACAACCATCCCAAAGTAGAACGCGTATATTATCCAGGCTTACCTAGCCATCCGTATCACGAAATAGCCAAAAAACAAATGAGCGGTTTTGGAGGTATGGTAACCTTCACTTTTAAATCTGGGAAAAAGGAAGAAGCCATCAGCTTCCTTGAAAAAGTAAAAGTATTCACCTTAGCCGAATCGCTGGGAGGAGTAGAATCTCTAGCCAATCATCCAGCGCTAATGACGCATGCCTCTATACCCGAAGAGAAAAGAAAAGAAATCGGAATTACCGACGACCTAGTTCGATTAAGCGTTGGAGTAGAAGATATTGATGATTTGATAGCCGACATTGAACAGGCCTTACAATAATAAAAAAAGCTCCGAATTCGGAGCTTTTTTTATTAAATGCTAGTAGATTAAAATCCGTAATTCATGCCTATTCCGATAACCTGACGGGTTTGAAAGCCCGGAAATGCATTATCGTCATAAATGGTTTGAAACGCAAAGTTGGTTGACAAATACTTGTTCACTTTCATGACAATGTTCAACGTATAATCCAAATCCACATTCTGTGCGTCTTCCAAATAATTGGTGTATAAGTTTAAAATATGCTCAGCCGTTACATTATCCATTAATTTAAACTTGTAATACCCATTTACAGCGGCTCCAAACTCATAACGAGACGATTGCCCTTGCAATACCCCAAAAGAAGGTCCTGCATCCGTAAAATGCTTATGAACGATGATTACTTTTGATGTTGCAGGTGCGATATTGATTTTCAAATTGTCATCGCGCTTCCACAACATACCGGGACCAAACTGTATGTAGGCAGGTGAAAAGAAATGCGATATCTTAATGGAAGAATTGGCTTGATCAAATCCGGAATCAAATTGTGTTTTAAAATTAAAGAAGCCCGAATAATACCATTCTCCTGAGGCCTTTTTTCCTAATAACGAATTAAATTCAAAGCGATCGTCTGTTTTTTGAAGTGCTTGCTTTTTAATTTTGGTCAATCCATAGTTGGCCGAAAGTTTGTTGTCCCAAGTCCATGTATCACTCTTATAATTGAAGTCGTACTTGAATCCCGCATTACCCGATATACTACTTTGGCCACCGGCCAACCAATTGTTAAAACTGGCCTGATTCAATAAAACAGTAGCGATTCCCTTTTTGTTCCAACCGTTTGGTTTTTCCTCCATTATTTTGGCTACGGTCTCCTCTGTTTTCTTTAATAGTTCTTTTTCACTTACCTGTGAAAACATCGCGTTTGCTGAGAAAAGAAACAGCAGGACAAGGATTACTCTTTTCATTTTAAAGGGTTTTTATTTTTTTCGAGTGCAAAGGTAAGAATACATTCGATTTAAACAAATCCAATTAAAACGGTAAACGATTGATTGTAAAACGGTAAGCTATTTTGCTTTTTTGAATAACGGTACAGCAGAGCAAGCTTCACCATACATAATGCTTTTGGCATACGGTTGAAGATGCTGAATCGCAATTATATAGGCACTTTCTGGAACTGGCTTTTTAGAACAACCTTTGAGAATTACAGGTTTGTCCTGATAAACGGCATAATCTAGGGTTGGCAAAATAGCCGCGTACAATGCCGCCTCCAAATCTCCTAAATTGCCCAAAACAACTTGCTTGGCATAAGGAACCAAATAAGTCGTAACCAAAATACTTGCCCAAGCAGGCACGATAGCATCGGTAGCACAATGTAGCGCAACCCATTGATTTTCGTATTGTGACCAATCGTGATTTTTTAAGGCCTCCCTAAAGACAGCTTCTTTTAACAAAAACCCTTCTATAAGCCATTGTGAGAGATCAAGCTGTGTTCGTGTCCCTGAAGGATAATAATCCTCCAAGTCAAATACCTCTAGAGCAGAACTAGCAACTCGGTTAACAATTTCATCCATTTTTTACCTTTCTTTTTCCAATCCTCCTAACTGAATACTGAGACTGAGACTGCATACTTATTATAGCATGCCCAACTCTAACTTGGCTTCTTCACTCATCAAATCTTTGCTCCAAGGGGGATCAAAAGTGATTTCAACTTCACATGATTTAACGGTGTCTATTTTTGTGATTTTTTCTTCCACTTCTCGTGGTAATGTTTCTGCTACGGGACAATTTGGCGAGGTCAAAGTCATCAATACTTTTACTTCATTGTCCTCGTTGATCATCACATCATAGATCAACCCCAATTCGTAAATATCCACAGGGATTTCTGGGTCGTAAATGCCCTTTAAGGTTTTAACCACATTTTCACCCAAATTGATATCGTCTTTAAATTCTTCCATCGTTTTTATTTTTTTGCTTCAAATGCCAAGGCATACATTTTTATTTTTTTTATCATTGAAACCAACCCATTAGCACGAGTAGGAGATAAATGTTCTTTTAGCCCAATTTCATCAATGAAATCAGTGTTAGCTTCCAAAATATGCGAGGCCTTTTGATTTGAAAAAGCTCTTATCAAAATCGCTATTATTCCTTTAGTTAATATCGCATCACTGTCTGCTGTAAAAACAATATGCTCCCCTTGTTGCTCGGCATGAACCCATACCTTGGACTGACAACCCGTGATAATATTCTCTTCAGTTTTATATTGCTCGGCAATTAACGGCAACGCTTTGCCCAAATCGATGATGTATTCGTAACGCTGCATCCAATCTTCAAACATCGAAAATTCGTCTACGATGTCGTTTTGTATATCTTGTATCGTCATTATATGCCCAACTTGTTTCTGTAACTATTACTCTATTCTTCTGTTTTGGCTAGTGCCACGATTTTGTTAACCAGCATTTCAATAGCGGCCGGTGGATTTCCATGATCAAAATCTACGGTATCATAATCGGTATCCTGGTACCGTATCTTCAAATGGGCAATCGCCGCTCCATCATAAAATCGTTTCTGTGTAGGGTCTTTCAAATTAGGAAGATCCTTCAAATTCACTTTTTGGAAATAACCCACCAATGCTGTCCAATCTGCCTCCGAAATAGCCAACTCAGAAGTCGGGTTTTCTGTCCCTCTACCTTGTGATACAGAAGCTTTCTGATTGGCAACAATAATATTCAAATGATACCCTCGGGAGTTAGCCGTGTATTGTATCATTGCAGTAGCAATATCATTTTGAGTTGCGTGATTACAACTTTTTCCCAAAAACAAGGTGAAGAGTAGCAAACTAATAGCCTTCATAATATATATATTTTAAGATAACATCATTTGGGCTCGCTTTACAGCCTCCACCATGACGTCAATTTCTTCTATTGTGTTGTAAAAAGCAAAACTAGCTCTAATCGTGCCCGGAATTTTATAAAAATCCATAATAGGTTGCGCACAATGATGCCCTGTTCGCACTGCTATTCCCAATTTATCGATAATCGTGCCAATATCATAAGGATGAATCCCATCAAGGTTAAAAGATACCACCGACGCTTTCTCTGCGGCCGTTCCGTAAATAGTCAAGCCGTCCAATGTTAGTAATTGCTTTGTGGCATAGGCCAACAATTGCTGTTCGTAGGCCGCTATTTCATCAAATCCTACCGTATTCAAATAATCTATCGCAGTGCCTAAAACAATCCCTCCGGCTATGTTTGGAGTGCCTGCTTCAAACTTATGAGGCAAATCGGCGTAAGTTGTCTTCTCAAATGTAACCGTGGCTATCATTTCCCCTCCACCTTGATACGGCGGTAATTTGCGCAACCAAGCTTCCTTTCCATATAAAACACCTATTCCAGTTGGCCCACATATCTTATGCCCTGAAAACACATAAAAATCACAATCCAAAGCTTGTACATCGGGCTTTAAATGTGGCGTTGCCTGGGCCCCATCAATCAATATAGCCGCACCTACCGCATGGGCTTGCGCAATCATGTATTGAATAGGATTGATCGTTCCCAACGCATTGGAAATGTGATTTACCGCCACAATTTTTGTCTTAGTAGAAAGCAATTGGTCGTATGCAGACATGATCAATTCGCCCTGCTCATTCATCGGAATGACTTTCAATAGCGCTCCTGTTCGTTCACAAAGCATTTGCCAAGGCACGATATTGCTATGGTGTTCCAAAGCAGAAACTAACACTTCATCCCCTGCTTGCAACAAGGAAGCAAAACCATTCGCCACCGCATTAATAGCATGCGTTGTTCCCGAGGTAAAAATGACCTCATAAGGATGCTTAGCATTAATATGCTGCTGTACTTTACAACGAGAAATTTCATAAGCATCGGTAGCCAACTGACTCAATGTGTGTACTCCGCGATGGATGTTTGCATTGATTTCTGAATAATACTTTGAAATCGCATCAATCACTACCTGAGGCTTTTGTGAAGTGGCGCCGTTATCAAAATATACAAGCGGTTTGCCATTTATCTTTTGACTAAGTATGGGGAAATCCGCTCTGATTTTTTGGATGTCTAACATTTTGCTATTTAGAAAAATTCTAAATACAAAAGTAATAAAATTGAAGTTGTTAATTTATCAAACAGCTGTTAATAATTACTTTATTTTTTTACATTTACTTAACTACTTTTTTCTCCTTTATACTATGAAAAAATTCTACAAAATTACCGCCTTTTTATTGTTGCTTTTACTCGTTTACTTGCGATTAGCGATTTACCCCCAACTCGATTTAATTTCGGGATTTAATGCCAAAAGTGTGGCTTCTGGACATTTCATAGACCACCGTAGTTTAGCGGCAATCCAGCAAGGCGATAATGATCTTGAAAAGATCAACTGGGCTACCAATACCATCGATGAGGCTTCTAAATTCGTGACGTCCAACATCCACGGTCTTAAAGAACGAAAAGCGATATACCGAGAAGGTCTAGGGGCTACTTTGATTAATGAGGATTTTGACCTCAACAAACCTTATGAAATTCCTCAAAGAAGCTACCTAAAAAACAACTTGCCTTATCCTTATGGGGATAACGAACCCACAGACACCTTGTTTGCTTCCATTGATTACGCCCAGCTTACTAAGGCAGTAGCGGCAGCTTTTGACCCAAAAGGCGAAAAGAAAAAACGCACACGCGCCGTAGTCGTGCTGTACAAAGGAAAATTAATTACTGAAAAATATACTGATGGCTTCGATAAAAACTCTAAAATACTAGGTTGGTCCATGACCAAAAGTCTTACGGCAACCTATTTTGGTATCCTTCAAAAACAGGGGAAAATCAACATCAAGAGCCCTGCGCCTGTTCCTGAATGGCAAAAAGATGAACGTGCCAAAATCACTCTTAATGATTTACTGCACATGAACTCTGGCCTCGAATGGGAAGAAAAATATACCAAGATATGCGATGCAACTACCATGCTGTTCCAAGCCGAAGACATGTCCAAATGTCAAGCCGAAAAACCAGCCGTGTTCAAACCCAATACCCATTGGTATTACTCGTCAGGGACGACCAACTTATTAAGTGGCATCCTACGAAAACAATTCAAATCCCACCAAGAGTACTTAAACTTTTGGTACAGCAGCTTGCTAGATAAAATCGGTATGCATACGGCCTTGGTAGAAACCGATATGACAGGAAATTTTGTGGGATCATCCTATGGTTGGGCGACACCAAGAGATTGGGCCAAATTTGGACAACTCTACCTGAACAAAGGCCGTTGGAACGGAGAACAACTCTTTGATCCTAGCTGGGCAACCTACGTAGCCACGCCAACGAACACCTCCAAGGGAAGATACGGAGCGCAATTCTGGCTAAACGCTGGAGGCTATTTTCCAGATGTACCCAAAGACCTATACTATTGCAGCGGCTTTCAAGGTCAAATGGTTGCGATTATTCCGAGCCGTGATCTAGTAATCGTACGCATGGGATTGACCGAAGAACCAAAATTTGATTTTAATGGGTTTTTGAAAGGAGTAATTGAGAGTTTTGGGAAGTAAAAAAAGGTTGCCTTTCGACAACCTTCCTATTATAAATCAAACCCCAAATTCACGCCTAGCTTGTTCGCAATAATCTTCGTTATGCGCTGCTTTAATTCGGGTATTTTTATGCTTTCGATGACTTCATTTGAAAAGGCATACATCAACAAGGCCTTTGCTTCTTTCTTAGGAATACCGCGTTGCTGCATATAGAACAAGGCACTTTCGTCTAATTGCCCTATGGTACAACCGTGCGAACACTTCACATCATCGGCAAATATTTCCAGTTGGGGCTTAGCGTTAATGGTCGCTTTATCTCCTAGTAGAATGTTATTGTTTTGTTGGAAAGCATCCGTCTTTTGAGCTTCCCGCTCTACGTATATTTTTCCATTAAAAACACCGGTTGAATTGTCGGCCAATATGGTTTTATAATTCTGATGACTCTCACAATTTGGCGTAGCATGGTGTACCAAAGTATAGTGATCCACATGTTGCTTATCCCCTATAATCGTAATCCCTTTCAAGGTCGAATCAATGCGTTCGCCAAAATGATAGAAATTCAAATTGTTTCGAGTAATGTTCCCGCCAAAAGAAAAAGTATGCACGGATACCCTGCTCTCTTGTTTCTGTGAAATATAGGTGTTGTCAATCAAATTGGCTGAAAGTAAATCGTTTTGAATTTTATAGTAATCTACGATGGCACGCTTTTGAGCAAAGATCTCCGTAACCGCATTAGTCAATACCGGGTTTTCATTCAAACTTTGGTGCCGTTCAATTATTTGAACATGGGCGTTTTCGCCTACAATGACCAAATTTCTGGGCTGTACCATTAAAGCCACTTCTTTTCCTGTAGAAAAATAAATCACTTCGATAGGCTTTTCAACCACCTTACTTTTCGGAATATTAATATAAGCTCCTTCGCTAGCAAAAGCCGTATTTAAAGTAGTCAAACTCTCCTCTTTACTAGCAATTTTATTGAAGTACTCGTCAATAATCATCTTGTATTTGGGCTTGGTCAATGCCGAAGACATCAAACACACATCTATGCCATCATGAGTAGTAGCCGATAAAAAGGAGGAAAACTTCCCATCTACAAAAATCACTTTGTGCGTATCTATTTCATGCAAAAAGTATTTTTTTACCTCTGCAAATTCAATCGCATTTTCATGTTTAGGAAAGACCGAATAGTCATTTTTCAATAGCGCATTCAGCGAAGTATATTTCCAAGCTTCCTCTTTTTTAGTGGGGAACCCTTTCGTTTCAAAATTCTTAATAGCCTTGGTGCGCACTTCATGCAAACTTGCGTTTACATCAATTTGCTCTTCAAAAGCCATAAAGGAGGAGATTAATTTT
The DNA here is from genome assembly GCA_947371275.1 of Flavobacteriaceae bacterium. Taxonomy (GTDB): domain Bacteria; phylum Bacteroidota; class Bacteroidia; order Flavobacteriales; family Flavobacteriaceae; genus Flavobacterium. Next base: position 15,552 of record CANBOV010000030.1, read on the forward strand.
TCTTTCAATTCCATATTTTTTGTCTTAAAGTCGAAAGTCAAAAGTCAAAAGACTTTATTCTTTTGGACTTAAATATTTTATAAAACCACTTAAAAGTTTTGATACTTCTGTAATAGCTTCTAAGAGCTTTTCAAATTCTTGTTTTGTAATATAATCTAAATCAAATGCTAGATATATTTGTGAGCGAACTTCTCCAGCCGATGCTTTTGCCACATAAAGAAAATATATGAATTCTTTATCTGTATTTCTTTCAAAACCTTCAGCAATATTTGATGAAATTGACAATGAAGCCCGTCTAATTTGTCTAACAAAATCAAAGTCTTTTTTAAAATTAGAGTTTTCAGTAATTTGATAAATTTGCTTTGTAAACTCTCTTGCTTTTTTCCAAGAACTAATTTCTTCAAATGATTTAAATGTTCCCATCTTTTGACTTTTGACTTTAGCCTTTTGACTTTAGACCAATTCATTTTTAATCCAATCGTATCCTTTTTCTTCCAGTTCGTAGGCTAATTCTTTGCCGCCCGACTTTACAATTTTCCCATCCATCAATACATGAACAAAATCAGGGATGATATAGTCTAATAATCTTTGGTAGTGTGTAATTACTAAAACAGCGTTGTTTTCGTTTTTAAGCTTGTTTACACAATTGGCCACAATTCGTAAGGCATCAATGTCTAATCCTGAATCGGTTTCGTCTAGAATGGCTATTTTCGGTTCTAACATTGCCATTTGGAAAATCTCATTTCGTTTCTTTTCTCCTCCCGAAAAACCTTCGTTTAACGAACGAGACAAAAACTTACGGTCCATTTCCAATAGCTCCGATTTCTCCCGTATCAATTTCAACATTTCATTAGCAGGCATTTCGTCTTGCTTATTAGCTTTACGCTTTTCATTTATAGCCGTTTTGATAAAGTTGGTCACCGAAACACCCGGAATCTCAACGGGATATTGAAACGACAAGAAAACGCCTTTGTGGGCGCGTTCTTCTGGTGCCATTTCCGAAATATCCTCTCCTTCCAATAGGATTTCTCCTTGCGTCACGGTATAATTTTCATTTCCTGCAATGATCGAGGAAAGCGTACTTTTACCTGCACCGTTAGGTCCCATAATTGCATGGACTTCTCCGGCTTTTACCTCAAGGTTAATCCCTTTCAATATGTCTTTGTCTTCTACTGAAGCGTGTAAATTTTTTATGCTTAACATTGTATAAATGTGTTTTTATTCTGATTTATGTTTATCCAACGGAACCTTCAAGTGAAATTTCGAGCAACTTCTGTGCTTCTACCGCAAACTCCATCGGTAACTTGTTTAATACTTCTTTACTGAAACCATTGACGATTAATGCAATCGCTTTCTCTGTTGGAATGCCTCTTTGGTTACAATAAAAAACTTGATCTTCACCAATTTTGGATGTGGTGGCCTCGTGTTCTATTTTGGCTGAGGAATTTTTACTTTCGATATAGGGAAAAGTATGTGCCCCACAGTTATTTCCCATTAACAGGGAATCACATTGGGAGAAATTACGAGCATTATCCGCATTAGCACTGATTCGTACTAACCCTCTATAGCTGTTTTGAGATTTCCCTGCTGAAATTCCTTTAGAAATAATGGTCGACTTGGTGTTTTTACCCAGGTGCACCATCTTAGTACCCGTATCGGCTTGTTGGTGATTGTTGGTAACCGCTATCGAATAAAATTCACCAATAGAATTATCCCCTTTCAATACTACCGATGGGTATTTCCATGTTACGGCCGAACCCGTTTCTACTTGTGTCCACGATATTTTAGCGTTCTTCTCGCAAATACCTCTCTTGGTCACAAAATTAAACACGCCTCCTTTGCCTTCTTTGTTTCCTGGATACCAGTTTTGTACCGTAGAATATTTAATTTCAGCGTCTTCCATGGCAATCAATTCTACCACCGCAGCATGCAATTGGTTTTCATCCCTACTAGGCGCAGTACACCCTTCCAAATAGGAAACATAACTGCCTTCATCGGCTATCAACAAGGTGCGTTCAAACTGGCCAGTTCCCGCTTGGTTAATTCTAAAATAGGTTGATAATTCCATAGGGCATCTTACGCCCTTCGGAATGTAACAAAACGAACCATCTGAAAATACGGCCGAATTCAAGGCTGCATAAAAATTATCTTTTTGAGGTACAACCGTACCCAAATATTTCTGTACTAATTCAGGATACTCCCGAATCGCCTCCGAAATACTCATGAATATGATGCCTTTCTCAGCTAATGTCTTTTTGAAAGTAGTGGCCACAGAAACTGAATCCACCACGATATCCATCGCCACATTATTCATTTTCTTCTGCTCATCAATTGAGATGCCAAGCTTTTTATACATGGCCAACAATTCTGGGTCTACATCGTCCAGTGTTTTGTTCGGGTCAGCCTTTTTAGGTGCTGAATAATACGATATGGCTTGAAAATCGGGCTTTTCATAACGAACATTTGCCCATTCTGGCTCAATCATTTCTTTCCATGCTCTAAAAGCTTCTATACGCCAATCTGTCATCCATTGCGGCTCTTCCTTTTTCAAAGAAATGGCGCGAACAATGTCTTCATTCAACCCAATAGGAAAAGTCTCCGAGTCTAAGTCGGTGTAGAATCCGTACTCGTATTCTTTGTTTTCTAATTCGACTTTTAAGTCGTCTTCTGTATATTTTGCCATATTTTTATAAGGAGAATGATTCTCCGCAACCACAAGTTCTGCTGGCATTCGGATTATTAAACACAAATCCTTTTCCGTTTAATCCACCCGAAAATTCTAAAACAGTACCGGCTAAGTATAAAAATGATTTCTTCTCAACGGCTATTTTAACATGGTTGTCTTCAAAAACTTTGTCGTTTTCACCCAATGCTTTATCAAACTTCAATTCATAAGACAAGCCCGAGCATCCGCCACTTTTTACACCCACACGAACGTAATCGTTAGCCGCATCAAAACCGTCTTCTTGCATCATATCAATGATTTTCTTACTTGCTGTATCAGATACTTTAATCATAGCTTATTTTGATTTTGTCTAAATAAAGGGCAAAGTTAAGACAAATATCTTTTTTTCCCTCATCCATTGGCATTTTTATAACTAATCAATCCATAGAAAAAACCAATCCTACACTCAAATGCTAAGCTCGCAGAGACAACTCTTTACTTAGGATATTTATCCCTTACAATTGTTCATCGATATAGTACTGATATAGTACTGATATAGTACTGATATAGCATGCTAACTTTTACGCTTAAGTTAATTAATGACTAATGAAACAAACCATTTCTGTGCTCTTAAAAGGAAAATAAGTTTCCAATCTCCATTATTTTACTATAAATTGTATTTTTACCAAAAATGAATACCATGAAAATATACCCTATTGAAGCCGGTAACTTCAAGTTAGACGGAGGTGCCATGTTTGGTGTTGTTCCTAAAACCATTTGGAATAAAACCAACCCCGCCGATGATAATAACCTTATAGATATAGCCGCGCGTTGCCTACTCCTTGAAGAAGGAAACCGATTAATTTTAATCGATACGGGTATGGGTACTAAACAATCTGATAAATTCTTTGGCTATTATTCCCTGTGGGGAACCCATTCACTGGATGGCTCCTTAGCGAAATTTGGATTCCATCGCGATGACATAACTGATGTTTTCATGACCCATCTTCACTTTGATCATTGTGGCGGAAGCGTCAATTGGAATGCTGACAAAACGGGTTACGAAGTAGCCTTCAAAAATGCCAAATTTTGGACCAATGAAAACCATTGGGATTGGGCCATTAAGCCCAACCCTAGAGAAAAAGCGTCCTTTCTTACCGAAAACATACTGCCGATGCAAGAAAGTGGCCAACTTTATTTCATCCAGAAACCCCAAGAAGATTACCAAGCAAAATCCGAATTGGACTTTGGCATCTTCTTTGTCGACGGACATACCGAAAAAATGATGCTCCCTCATATTCAGTACCAAGACAAAACCATCGTGTTTTGCGCCGACTTAATTCCAACAGCAGGACACTTACCCTTACCCTATGTTATGGGCTATGATACTCGACCCTTATTAACCCTGCCCGAAAAAGCAAAGTTTCTTCACAAAGCAGTTGAAAACAATTATTATTTGTGGCTAGAACATGATGCCCACAACCAAATCATCACTGTAGAAAATACAGAGAAAGGAATTCGTTTAAAAGAGATATTCCGCTGTGAAGATATCTTAACATAGTGTTAATCATATGTATCCTTGTAACAAATCCAATTATTTTTATACCCATTCTTTAAAATCAATATCAAATGAAATTAATTAAAATAGCTGTATTATCCTTGTTTTCATTAGCAATGACAGCGCAAACGGTTGATAAAACATTAGCCAAAAAAACACCACTTACCGAAAATGAATTACAACGCTGGAGCCACTTAGATCTCATTAAAGATTCCATCCCGGGCATGAGTGTTGATAGAGCATACGCTGAATTATTAAAAAGCAAAAAAGGCACTAAAGTTATCGTGGGGGTAATAGATTCAGGAGTCGATATCGATCACGATGATTTAAAATCGGTAATTTGGACCAATAAAAAAGAAATCCCCGGAAATGGCATTGACGATGATAAAAATGGTTATATAGATGATGTACACGGTTGGAATTTCTTAGGGGAATCTAACAATGAAAACCTGGAATTGGTGCGCATCATCAAAAAAGTCGATGATGGATCTGAAACATACAAAGCAGCACTAGCCGACTATGAAAAGAAGAATGATAAAATGGGAAAAGAAAAGTTTCAAGTAGACTTCATTGTAGCAGCCGATAAAAACGTGCGCGAGTATTTAAAAAAAGACGATTACAATGCCGAAGATGTAAACAGCATCAATACTACAGATAAAAAAATATACCAAAGCAAAATGGTGATGTTGTCGATGATTGAACAGGCAGGCACAGGCTTCCGTGATGAAATAAACGACTACAAAGAGTACATCTACGACCAAGCCAATTTTAATTTAAACAAAGAGTTTGATGGTAGAAAACCTGTAGGGGATAATCCTGATGATTTCACAGATAAAAAATACGGAAACAATGTAGTGTATTCAAAAGACCGTAAAGACTCGTTGCACGGAACTCACGTAGCGGGTATCATCGCTCAAGTAAGAGGGAATGGTATTGGAGGTGACGGAGTAGCAACCAATGTAGAAATTCTACCGGTAAGAGCCGTACCTAATGGGGACGAATATGACAAAGACATCGCTTTAGCGATTCGATATGCTGTAGATAATGGCGCCAAAGTCATCAACGGTAGTTTCGGAAAAGATTATTCCCCTCACAAAGAATGGGTTTGGGATGCCATGAAATATGCCGAAAGTAAAGATGTATTATTGGTTTTTGCTGCTGGTAATGATGGAAAAGATATTGATGTCGAGCCTAGTTTCCCAGCTGATACCAAAGATAAAAAAACAGAAATCACTAAAAACGTATTAACTATAGGGGCTTTAGACAACGCCTTTGGTGAAAATATGATAGCTGATTTTTCTAATTATGGTCAAAAAAATGTAGACATCTTTTCTCCAGGTGTGAAAATTTACGCTACGGTTCCCGATAATAAATTCAAATACGAGCAAGGTACTTCTATGGCCTCTCCTAATGTTGCTGGTGTTGCTGCCTTAATCCGTTCGTTTTACCCAAATTTAAAAGCAGCTCAAGTAAAACAAATCATCATGCAATCGGGTACGGCTATCAATTTTGATGTGGTCGTGGGGAAAACTGCCGAGAAAATGCCATTTTCTAAAACCTGTGTTTCTGGTAAAATTGTCAATGCCTACAACGCATTAAAATTGGCTGACAAACTTTCTAATAAAACCAAAAAGAATCCTAAATTATAATTCAAATTAGGAAGGTTCGCCTTCCTTTTTTTATTTTGTAGTATATGAAAAACTACCTATTATACAGCTTTCTTTTGCTGAGCATTTCGGTTTCTTTTGCCCAATCCAGTAGCTATTGGCAACAACACGTTGATTACAAAATGAACGTGACAATGAACGTCAAAAACTACCAGTATAAAGGCAATCAAGAATTGGTCTATACCAACAATTCCCCTGATACCTTGCGCCGCGTGTATTACCACCTTTACAATAATGCATTCCAACCCGGCAGCGAGATGGATGCCCGTTTGCAAAACATAGCCGACCCCGACAGTCGCATGGTCAACAAAATCAAAAATGCAGAGGGGAAAGAGGTCAAAGAAAGCCGCATCGCTACGTTAAAACCAAACGAAATTGGGTATTTGAAAATAACCAACTTCAAGCAAGACGGCATTTTTGCCAATGCCAAGGAGGTGGGAACCGTTTTAGAAGTAGATTTAGCCCAACCACTTCTACCTGGAAAATCTACGATTCTTACACTTGATTTTGACGGACAAGTACCCGTGCAAATAAGACGCTCAGGACGTAACAATAAAGAAGGCGTAGAATTATCTATGGCACAATGGTATCCAAAAATAGCCGAGTTTGACTTTGAAGGTTGGCATGCCGACCCCTATATTGCCCGAGAATTTCATGGAGTATGGGGCAATTTTGATGTCAGCATCACCATTGACAAAGACTATACGCTTGGCGGCAGTGGTTACCTTCAAAATAAAAACGAAATCGGACACGGCTATGAAGATACCGGGGTAGTCGTTACAATCCCAAAAAAACAAAAAACACTCAACTGGCATTTTATAGCACCCAACGTGCACGACTTTACATGGGCAGCCGATAAAAACTACGTACACGATGTAGTGCCGACTTCTTTTGGAACTACTTTACATTTTCTATATAAAAACAACCCCTCCCTTATAGAGAATTGGAAATATGCCGAACCTAAGACGGTTCAATTAATGCAGTATTACAACACAATTATTGGCAAATACCCTTACGAGCAATACTCTGTTATTCAAGGAGGCGATGGTGGTATGGAATATGCCATGTGTACCCTCATTTTGGGTGAAGGTAAAAAAGAAGGATTGGTGGGATTAATAGCCCACGAAATGGGCCATTCTTGGTTTCAACATGTCTTAGCTTCCAACGAAAGTAAAAACTTTTGGATGGATGAAGGATTTACTTCATTCTTAGAGGATTCAGGCATGAACGAACTTGCGGATAAGAAAGCTGAGAACCCCTATGAAGGTGCTTATAAAAGCTATGCGATGATGGCCAACTCTGGCAAAGAGCAACCCATGTCAACCCACGCAGACCGATTCGATTATAACCAAATTTACAGCATCAGTGCCTACAGCAAAGGAGAAGTATTCCTTAGCCAACTTATCTATTTGATTGGGAAAGAAAACCTAATGAAAACGCTTAAACGCTATTATGCCGAATTCAAATTCAAACATCCAACACCAAACGACATTTTGCGAACGGCAGAACGCGTGTCGGGAGCTAATTTAGGTTGGTATCTAACCGACTGGACCCAAACTACCAATACAATTGACTATCGAATAAAAAGTGTAGAAAGCGCTAGTGATGGTGTACAAAGAACCGGAATAACATTAGAAAGAGTAGGTAGAACCCCTATGCCAATGGATGTATTAGTTGAATATACTGATGGTACTCAAGAAAGTTTCTATATTCCCTTGCGCATGATGAGTTACACAAAAGAAAACCCAACACTCGCTATCAAAAGAACCTTTTTACCTGATTGGGCTTGGGCCTACCCAACCTATTTTTTCGAAATACCAAAAGGTAAAAATTCCATAAAAAAAATAACCTTAGACCCAAGCGGACTTATGGCCGATGTGAAACAAGAGAATAATGTTTTTGAAACAAAATAATGAAAAAGGCAATCTATAAGGTTGCCCTTTTTATTTGGAATAGAATTTGTAGTTTTACCACAAATATTATGCATTATGAAGCACCTTAAAATACTATTTCTTTTGCTTGCTATAGGCTTTGGTATTCAAAACAACTATGGCCAACCCATCCGATTTAAAACCAGTAGTGTAAGTTTTACCGATAAGAAAACGGATGACACTTGGAATGATTGGTCTGATTTTGTAACCGCTAATGTAGTGGTTACTCTTGACGCCAAGAAAGATTTAATAACTGTAAATTCTGCAGAAGTTCAAGCTTTTAAAATTAAAGCCTACGGAGAAATAGAAGATAATGAAGAAGTAAACATCGTTCCTTTTGAATGTGTTGACAATAAGTTTTCAAAATGTAAAATATTCATCATTACTAAGAAAAAGGAAAATAACCGTATGCAGATTTACATCAATTATAACGAAGTAAAATTTGTTTACAACATCTACAACGATAAATAATACATGGATAATTCCTATCCTACAGCTGAAAAACTCAAAAGCAAAAAATTAATAGACCGATTGTTTACTGAAGGAAAATCAGTGAGCAAGTACCCTTTGCGTTTAGTTTATTGCACTTTTGATTATGAAGATAAGGTGCCAATTAAGATAGGTGTTTCTGTTTCAAAAAAGTATTTTAAACTGGCCGTAGAGCGTAATTATTATAAACGAGTACTACGAGAATGTTACCGATTGAATAAAACCCTTTTAACCGAGAATTTAGAAGGTAAATATTGTTGTATGTTTTTCTATCAAACTAAAGAAAAACTCTCTTATGCCGAAATAAATGAAAAAACGGTGCTGCTGTTTGAGAAATTCATTAAGACGCTACAAGAAGAAAAAAAATGTTAACTGAAAACCGAATACCACTCGTTTGCAGTAAATTAGACCACTACTTAACATGAAAAACAAAAGAGCTATGTACTCCAAAATAAAAAAAAGATATTGTATTGCCTTCATATTGAGTGTTTTTCTCTTTGTAGGTGTAAGTTTCAAAGATGATTTATTTGAAATTTCTAAGCAAATAGAAATCTTTACTACGGTATACAAAACCATCAATCAAAATTATGTTGAAGAAACCAATCCGTCGCAACTAATGGATAAGGCCATTAAAAGTATGTTGGCCGATTTAGACCCTTATACCAATTACTTCAACGAACAAGATGTCATTAAGTTCAAGATAAATAATACAGGAGAGTACACAGGTATTGGCGCTTTGATTACTAGAAAAGAAGATAAACTGATCATCAAGGAGCCTTATAAGGGATACCCTGCTGATAAAGCTGGATTGAAAGCTGGAGATGAAATTATTCAAATAGGAGACGTTCGTTTGTCTGATTTTAAAGACGATGCTTCGCAATTAATGAAAGGGGCCAAGAACACCAAAATTGACATCAAATATTTACGTCAAGGCAAACCTATGTCTACACAATTAATTTTGGACGAAGTAGATGTAAAAGCGGTGCCTTTTTATGGGAAAATTGATGATAAAACCGGGTATATCGTATTGTCGCAATTCAATGCGAAAGCTTCTGCAGAAACAAAAGAAGCCCTAGAAAAATTAAAAGAGCAAGGCGCCACACAAATTGTTTTGGATTTACGTGGTAACCCAGGGGGGCTTTTGAATGAAGCGGTAAATATTTGTGGTTTATTTGTGCCTAAAGGAGAAACTATAGTAACCACTAAATCCAAAAACTCCAAATTCAACAACACCAATAAAACCTCTCGTGAACCCATAGATACTGAAATTCCGTTGACCATTATCGTAGACGGCAAGAGTGCTTCGGCTTCAGAAATAGTATCGGGTGCTTTGCAGGATTTAGATCGGGCGGTAATTATTGGCAGTAGAAGTTATGGAAAAGGATTGGTACAAAGACCATTTGATTTGGTTTACAATACACAAGTAAAAGTTACCATTGCTAAATATTATACCCCTTCTGGAAGATGCATACAAGCCTTGGATTATGCACACAAAGATACTAATGGTAAAGCCATCCGTACGGATGCTAAAAATTATAATGCCTTCCAGACCAAAAAAGGAAGGACCGTTTATGATGGAGGGGGAATACTACCCGATGTAGTTTTAGAAAACACTAAAACGAGCGCCATCGCTGAGGCTTTACAAAAGAACGATGCCATTTTTAATTATGCCACTTACTATTATTACAAAAATCCAAACCTTGGGGATAAAATTCCAAGTATTACTGATGCGGATATTGCCGATTTTAAAGCCTTTATCAAAAAAGAAAAGATAGCGTTCGATACGGAAACCGAAGTTGCTTTAAAAAACACTTTAGAAAAAGCCAAAAAAGAAAATGTTGATGATGCTATTACGGCTGAATACCAGCAATTAGTGTCTGCTTTAGAAAAAAGTGAAGAAACTTTAATTGATAAAAACAAAACTGAAATAAAAAATTTACTTTTGGACGAAATTATCAAACGCTATCAGTATAAAGAAGGTTTGTATCAATATTACATTAAAAATAATTTTGAAATTAAAAAGGCAGTGGAAGTATTAAATGACAAGGCCGGCTACAATAAGATTCTAAAAATATAGTATGAAGTTTTTAAAATATTTGCCATTATTATTTTTCGGTTTACTACACGCACAAGAAGAAGTTGTTCATTCTGTCTATTTTGATTTTGACAAATTTGCTTTGAATGACAAACAAGTCAACGAAGCCGTTGATTTTATCAAAAAAACTGATTCTACACGAATTGAATCCATTCAAATATATGGTTATACGGATGATGTAGGTAAAGATGCTTATAATTACAAATTGTCTACTAAACGAGCTGCGGCTATTCAAAACAAGTTTATTGAAAACGGCATCAAAAGTAAAATTATTGTTACTATAGAAGGGAAAGGGCGTATCTTGATAGATGATGATATAGTAGAAAATCTTCCTGAAAAAAGATCTAAAAACCGTCGTGTCGATGTAGTTTTAAACTTAAGACCATTGCCTAAAATTGAGATTCCTGGATTTTTTAATACGATTCAAAAACACCATATTGTGGGAGATCATATTTATCTTGACAATGTATTATTTGAAAGAGGCAGCAGTAAACTGACATTTAAAACTAAAACAGAACTGGATAAAATAGCTCGATTATTATTGAAATATAAAAATCTAGAATTTGAGGTACAAGGCCATGTATGTTGTACACCACCTTACCAAAAAGAAGCTATTGACATGGATACTAAAAAACGTCAATTGTCAATTAACAGAGCACAGTCTGTTTACAAATATTTGATTTTTAAGAAGATTGCAAAAGAACGTATGACTTTTAAAGGTTATGGCAATACCGTTCCTTTAGGAAAAGGATCTGAATATGATCGAAGAGTAGAATTGGTAATTTCAAAAATCTAATTATTCTTTTTTCATTTCAATATGCGGTATATCGTCTTCTAGATACATTTCGCTTGTTTGAATAAACCCATGACTTTCGTAGAAATTCTTTAAATATAATTGGGCTGAAATCGTAATATTAGTTTCATTTAATTCAGTTTTCATGAAACGGATTGCTTCCTTCATTAAAAGATGTCCCAGTTGTTTTGCTCTATGACTTGGCTTTACAACCACCCTTCCTATTGATGCTTGTTTGAAATAATCGTTCGGTTTGAATAAACGAGCATAAGCTACTATAAAGTCATTATCAAGCCCGATTAAGTGTAATGCCTTACCGTCTTTCCCATCAATGTCCTGATAAACGCAGTTTTGCTCCACCACAAAGACCTCGCTACGCAATTGCAACAAATCATATATCTCAACTGCAGAAAGTGTCTCAAATCGCTTTATTTTCCATTCTAGGCTCATGTTCTTATTTTTTGATTTGTATTGATTTGATAATGGATTCTAATTCGAACATCAAGTCTCTTTTTTCTTTGGAGGGAGCATAACAGAACCCTTCTAACACTAGGATGCGACTATGGGCTTTATCAAATATGCAATAATTTATAAATGGTCCAGACATGAAATCATTTTTCATTTGCCAGGTACCTTTGGTTTCAAAGGTTTTATTTCCAGCCAATACAATTTTAGAAAAATAAGGAGAATAGGCTTCTTCCGTAACCATTATCGTTCCTTTATCGGAACCGTGGATGTAGCGTTGACCTATGGAGTCACGGGTTTGAATAATATCTTTAACGGCATATTTGGGTCTGATGCTCTTCCAAGGAATTTCATAGATGATAATGCTGGTATTGCCTCCTGTGATTTCACTTTTTAGCCAAATGAAATTATGGCGGCGCATCACATATTCATATTTCTTCGGAATTATTAAATCAACCCCAAACTTTTTTTGGACTCTCTTAGTGTTTAAGAGAGAATCTTTGAGAGCCTTTTGTTCTTGAGCAATTTCAGTATTGCGCATTTTTTGAATTATCGCAGGGGTGTTTTTTTCTAAAAGTTGGAGTATTTCAAAGGCGGTTCTTCCTGAAATATGTATTGCATTTTGAGGGGAAGCAAATTCGTTTTCTTTTATTTCAAACTTGTTTTCAGTATCTTTTTTGATAATGATGATGTTGCGACTGTTAGTTGAATAGCCTTCGAAGAGTTTTACGGGATATTGATTGATGCTGAAGAGTGGTTCTTCTTGGGGTAGACCCAATACAGGGGAAGCAAATTTATTTCGGATGCTGTCACCTACTTCACCACTCCAGAGTTGGTCATCAATAATTACAGAAATAGTATTTATGGCAGCGGCCGATTCGTCGGGAAATTTATCGTTTTTGAATGAGCATGAGCACATTACACACGAAAGGGAAAGCCATAAAAAAAGGGTTTTATTCATAAGATAAATAAAACCCAAATTTATAGAAGATTTTCGGATTAACCGTTAATTTTTAATTTCATCCCCGGTTTTAAACTTTCGTTTTTAATTCCATTCCACTTTTTGATGTCGGAAATAGTTACGCCAGGGTATTTTTTAGCGATGCTAAATAAAGAGTCCCCTTTTTTTACATAATATAATTTTACTTCGTCTCTTTCGTTGGCGGCTATGCTTTCTTTTTTGGAAGGTTTAGCTTCGTTGAGGGCCACTTCTTTTTTAGAAACAATTATGGAAGCACCTACTTTAATGTTGTTATCATTAAGGTTGTTCCATTCTTTAAGATCATCGATTGCTGTATTGTATTTTTTAGCAATGCCTGCAATGTTGTCCCCTTTTTTGACTTTGTATTCAACTATTTTAGTTTCGGTTTTAGGCTCTTCTACTTTAGTTTTTTCATCATTGTTGGCTAAAGCTAATTTGGAACCTAGTTGCACATTCATATCTTCAAGGTTGTTCCATTTTTTTAAATCTTCTAGACTAACATTGAATTTTTTGGCGATGCTGAAAAGGTTATCCCCTTTTTGAACTTGATAGTAATCGTTTGGATTTTGAGTGGCGTTCGTATCGTTATCATTGGACGCTAAACTTGTTTCGGTTTTGGCCTCCATAGGTTGTTTTCCTTTAACTTCTTTTCTAACTATGGTAACAATTTTCTCGTTTTTGATGATTTTTAAACTGGCTCCTGAGGCTATATTATTTCCCTTGATATGGTTCCATTTTTTTACTTCGGCTACTGAAACTCCATATTTATCTGATATTTCACCTAGGTTATCCCCTTTTTTGACTTTGTGGTATTTGATCACATCCTTATAAGAAACGACTTTTTCCTCTTTGAAAACTTTCGTTGTATTAGCGGCCAACGCTGTTGATTCTTTCACGGCAATAGAATCTGGTTTGACTACTTTTTTATCTTTAACCGCTATTGCTTCTACGGTATAAATCTTTAGTTTCTTCCCAACGGGAGCTTTACTACTTCTTAAGTGATTCCATTTTTTTAGGTCTTCCATTGCAATTCCGTATTTCTCGGAGATTTCGCTAAGGCTGTCCCCACGTCTCACTCGGTGGAATTTTACTCTAGTTTTGGAAGTGCTAACCGAGTCTCTTGCGGCCAGCATGCTTTCGTATGGTCTTTCTCTTCTGCTTTCTTCGTATTGAACATAAGCGTAAATCTTATCTTCATTGGAGGTAAACACAGCTACTTTATCGATTGGCAATCTAAGGTAATGATCTTCACCGGTTATGAAAGGCACCACTTCTCTTTTGTAGGATGGGTTTAAGAACTGTAATTCTGCTACTGGAACATCTAACAACTGAGAGATTTGTTTGAATGTCATGGTATTTTTAATCATGATCGTATCGGTAGCGAAATGATTGGCAATGGCTCTATCGGGTTTGATTCCGTGTTCTTTATGGTATTCAAAAATGTACATCGTCGCTAAGAAAGCTGGTAAGTACCCTTGCGTTTCTTTGGGTAAATATTTTCTAATGTTCCAATAGTTTTGTTGGCCCCCTGAGCGTCTTATGGCTTTGGCCACATTACCTGGTCCAGAGTTGTAAGAGGCTAACACTAAATCCCAATCACCAAAGATGTTGTACATGTTGGTCATGTATTGGGTGGCGGCATTACTGGCTTTTAAAGGATCATTTCTATCATCAACGTATGTATTGATGTTTAGGTTGTATTGTTTCCCGGTTTGGTACATGAATTGCCATAAACCTGTGGCGCCTACTCTTGAAACGGCTCTAGGATTTAAAGCTGATTCCACTACGGCTAAATATTTTATTTCTAATGGAATATTTTGTGATGCTAGAGATTCTTCAAACATTGGGAAATAGAATTGAGAGATTCCCATTAAGCGTTCGAAAGATTTTTTTCTGTATTTTAAAAAGGATTTAATAACGTTTTCTAGCCCTTGATTGTACTCGATGTTGAAGGGCGATTTTTCGTCCATTTTCTTTAGCCTTTCTTTTAGAAGGGCTGTTGGTAATTCGTAATCTACTTTTTCATCAACATTGATGTTTTTGATGTCAAGTGTTAGTTCGTTGTACAAATCCAAACTAGCTAATTCTTTCATCCATAGACTATCGATGCAAGAAGCAATCTTGTCGTGTACGAAAGTGGCTTTGATTGAATCTAAGACCTGTTTGTTGGTTAAATCTTTTTTAAACGGAGCAATGCTTAGATCGTCTTGGGCAAAAATTACCGAAGAGACTGAAATAAGCGCAAGCGTTACTATTTTTTTACAATTCATATACTGAGGTATCAATGATATTTATCAAATTTGTAGGGTGTGCACCCTGTTTATTTACAACGTAAATACTTGTATTTTATTGTGTTGCTTTTTTAATTAATCTAAAATTGCAGCAATTCCGGGCAAGGTTCTTCCTTCTAACATTTCTAACATGGCTCCTCCTCCAGTTGATACGTAGCTCATTTTATCTTCTAAGCCAAATTGCTTTACTGCTGCTACTGAATCGCCTCCACCCACTAAGGAGAATGCGCCTTTTTCTGTAGCTTCTGCTATATAATTTCCTAAGGTAATGGTCCCATTTGCGAATGATTCCATTTCGAAAACCCCCAGTGGACCATTCCAAAGAATGGTTTTGGAAGCCATAATAACTTCCTTAAAGTTTTCTAATGATTTTGGTCCGGCATCTAGTCCTTGCCATCCGTCGGGGATTTCGCGGACATCAACTATTTGGGTATGGGCATCGTTTGCAAAAGCATCAGCTGCCACGACATCAACAGGGATGTGAATGTGCACATTTTTTTGTTTGGCTAAATGCAAAATTTCTAAGGCTAGTTCTTGTTTGTCGTCTTCACAAATAGAATCTCCTACTTTACCTCCAAGCGCTTTGATGAATGTGAAGGTCATTCCGCCACCAATAATCATGTGGTCAACTTTGTCTAAAATATTTTCAATTACGGTGATTTTGGAAGAAACTTTTGACCCACCTAAAATCGCCGTTACTGGCTTTACAGAATTGTTTAAAACACGATTTAGGCTTTCAATTTCTTTGGCCAACAAGAGACCAAAACATTTATGTTCTGGAAAAAACTGCGCAATTATAGTGGTTGAGGCATGTGCTCTGTGTGCAGTACCAAAGGCGTCGTTTACATAGATATCCCCTAACGAAGCTAATTCTTTAGCAAAAGCAACATCACCCGCTTCTTCTTCCTTATAAAAACGTAGGTTTTCTAGCAACAATACTTCGCCTTGCTTTAGTTTATGGGCGGCATTTTGCGCTATATCCCCTATACAATCGGCAGCAAACTGAACGTTAACTCCTAAAATTTCGGAGCATTTTGAAACGATATGGTGTAATGAAAACTGATCTTCTTTTCCTTTTGGTCTTCCTAAATGTGACATTAGAATAACACTTCCTCCTTGCGCTAGTATTGCATCAATAGTAGGCTTTGCGGCTTCAATTCTTGTAGCATCGGTAACGTTAAAATGTTCATCAAGAGGCACATTAAAATCGACACGAATGATTGCTTTTTTGGTATTGAAATTAAAATCCTTAAGTGTTTTCATAAAGTAAATAGGTAGGTTTAAATTAGTGCAAAGATAATAAAAATTAATTTTATCGGTCTTTTTTGTGTTTTTATCGATGATTTTTAAGGCAACCTTAAGGTTTACTTCATTAATTTTCAGTTAATTACTAGATGCGCTTCACTATATCTAGGCTGAAACCTTAGGTAAAAAGAAGTAGTAATTTTAAAAGTAGCTTCAAAATGTTGGTGGAATCAAGCCTAACATATACTAGCGCAAAAAATACCGTATAGTAAGCATTACCATGCTATATCCATGCTATATCCATGCTATATCCATGCTATAACTATGCTATAACTACCATTTAAATTAGATTGAAACCTACCTTAACACTAGTTAATTCCACTAGATTTACGGCGTGGTTTCAAGGTGTTTTCTTTAGCTGAAAAATTCTGTTATATTTGCTGTATGCAGTTTTCAGACGTATTAGGACAGGATTATATTAAAAACCATTTGGTTAGCAGTGCTTTATCGGGCCGCATTCCGCATGCCCAATTGTTTGTTGGACCGGAGGGCAGTGGTACTTTGGCAATGGCCATTGCGTATGCGCAGTTTAT
>CANBOV010000031.1 GCA_947371275.1 Flavobacteriaceae bacterium
TTTGATTTAGCAAATTTAGCCATGGCATATAAGCCATAGGCGGTGGTTTGCGTACTCATCCATTGGTCACTAGCAAGGTTTTTAGCTAGTTTGGTTGCCATAGCAAAAGCTTGTTGTTTTTGGCCTAATAAAATCAAGGTTTCCAAAGCCATGGCTCTGTTACGTTCTGCCGAACCATAATAGTAGTAATAGTAGCCGTCGTTTTGCTCGTCAATAAATGATTTGCTCAACAAGGCCATTCCAGCCGCATTTTGTTTCACTAAAGCATAACTAGCCGCCAAGCGCAATTTACTTTCATTAGAAATACCTACCGTCTCGCGCAAGCGGTTCATTGACGCTAAGTCGGCCACGCCTGCAACCGCCAGCGTGTATAAACGATAAGCTTGTGCAAAGTCATTGCCGTATTGTTTATCAAAACGCCATTGTTTGGCCATTTTTTGTTGGTAACCAATCCATTTTTGTTTGAAGGCTATTGGCAATACATACCCTTTTTTCTCCGCTTCGATTAGGAAATGTCCAGCATAAGAACTACCCCAATCATCGGCATAGCTAGAACCTGGCCAATAAGAGAACCCTCCACTTGGTAATTGGAAGCCGCCCAGTTTTTGGATAGCTGCCGTTACATTTTGTTGGATATTTTGTTTGCGTACCGCATCTAAATCCATCACATCGGTCAAGTACAATTGCGGGAACACAGAAGAGGTGGTTTGCTCCACGCAGCCGTGAGGATATTGAATCAAATAATCTACTCGGCGGCCAAAATCGATGGTAGGTACTGAAGACACTTCCATTTTTGCTTTGTTACTGCCAGGCACACCAAACGTCTTCCAATTAATGGTTTTAGTGCTATTAGGAGCAATAACAACATCAGTATAGGCATTGGTAACCGGATTAGGATTAGTCACATCAATTTCTACAGTATAGGTTGATTTCTCTTTTCCGGAGGTCGCAATGATATCGATTTTACCAATTCCTGTCACGGCACCTACTGCCAAGTTAAAGTAGGCCATCTTCTCATCAGGCTGGCTAAAGCTCACTTTTTGGGAGGTTGGCCCAATCACTTTGACACTGCTATTGGTTTTAATTTGGAGTGTAACATTCTTAATTTGTTTCTCGGTAGCGAATAAGGTAACCGGAATGGTCACTTGCTCTGAAGGCGAAATTTTACGAGGTAAAGAAGCCAAAATCATCAGCGGACTTCTAACTTGGGTTGTTTTTTCGGCCATCCCGTACGCACTGGTTTTTGCATCGGCTGCTACGACCATAGTCCGCACAGAACCTATGTATTTTGGCAATTTGATTTTATGGTTTTTAGATTCCCCTTTTCCTAGTTCGAAAGGACCAAAATACATAACAACTGGTTTGAAGCGATTGGCTTTTTTAGCCTTTCCACCGCCTGAATCGGCATCTCCTCCAATACTGAAGACTTGGTTTACTTTTCCTCCATAGGCTCCAATGACATCATCATAAATGTCCCATGTGCGCACACCCAATGCCTCACGAACGTAGAAACTGTCCCAAGCATTCGGTGTTTTGAAGCGGGTTAAATCTAACAAACCATCATCTACTACTGCAATAGTATAAGTCATGTGTCTACCATGCTTTTCAGAAACCTTGACATTTACGGTTTGCTCTGGACGCAATACATTCGGCATCGTAAGCTGCGGTTCCAATACTGTATTTTTATCCACTACTTCGATGGGGACAATTCCGTACATCCGTATTGGGGAATCATTTTTGGTAGAAGCATGAGGTTGCAATAGCGAGATCGAAACATAGACATTGGGTGCCATGTCGCCAGTAATTGGCAACTCAACTTTGGTTTCTCCTTTACTAGTTTTGGACCAGAGGGTCTTAAGCACTTTTGTACCGTTTTCGATTGAAATCATGGCTCTACCTCCTTCGCTTGAAGGGAAAAAAATCTTGGCCGCGTCTCCAACAGCATACTTGGTTTTATCTGTATTAAAACGCAACATGGTAGCCGATTCTCCATCGGTATTTCTAGATTTTCCAGACCACCATGGCATGTCGATATACACTTTTACCCCTGTGGCATGCCCATCGTTAGGATCAGAAGCTCGGATTAAATAATTACCCCATTCCTCTTCTCTAACTTCAAAGGCTATCGAGCCTCTTCCTTGACCATCGGTATTAATGGTGTAGTTCTTATATGCTATAGTCGAATTAGCCGTATTATAGCTTGACATATTATCATGTGAAGCATCCCACCACCAGCGCGATTCTAATTTATAAACTCTTATTTCCAAATTTCTAACGGCTTTCGGCTTGCCCATTTCATCCACGGTTATAAAATCAAAACGGTTGTTCTTGCCGGTTTCAATCATGCCGTATTTGTTTGGCTCAGGTGCTTTTATCCCCACATAAGTTTTGTACGGAGAATAAGTAGTTGAAGCTACATCGGTACTAACATCCCCTCCGTTTTCATAGACCTTGGTAATGAAAGCCGCACGCAACATACCGGGTGCCTGTCCTTGAATGGTTGGATTTATCGGTATAGAAGCTCGCCCATTAGCGTCCACTTTTCCTGAGAAGATGTTTACTTCCTCTGTGGAGAATTTGCGCGTTGGGTCGTCAAAATTATAGTTCGAAAAACCCTTAAACGTAGTTACTTGTTGCGAAAATTTAGCTTGAACCTCCGTCTTTAGATCTTTAGCCACGGCGCCATGCAACCATAATACCTGGATGTTGTTTATATTGTTTTTACCCGCCGAAAGGATGGTCTCATTAAAACTGTTCTTGATTTTTAAACGATTAGGTTTAATAGTTTCAATCTTGATACTTTTATAAAAACGTGCTCCTCCGATACTGACCACGGCTTCCCAATTCCCCGTTAAATCGTTATCTTCTGTAGGAATGATGAATTTATAATGGTTGAGCTCATTTAATTTTTGAACACACTCATAAACTGTTTTCCCATTCGGGTCATTCATTTTCAACTTAACAGGATGCGATGCCGGTAATTTATTAGCGTTATCATTTAAAATAAAAGACAAATAAATAGTATCCCCAGGACGCCAAACGCCACGTTCTCCATAAATATACCCTTTCAATCCCTTCTGCAACGTCTCTCCTGATACATCAAAATTACTCACGGATAGGGACAATTCATCATCCAATTTCACATAAGTACTCTGTTCCCCTTTGGTCACGATAGCAAAATAGGCATACTTTTCTAATTGGAAGGATGCCACTCCATCGCTATCGGTTGTAGCACTAGCAATCTTTTGTTGTTGATAATTGTATAGGTCAACGGTAGCCCCTGAAACCGCATCAGTGCTAACAATATCACTTACGGCAACCACTATAGATTTATCAGTTCCTCGTTTGGCAATCACCCCTAAATCAGTCGCCAAGATATTGGTCCCTATTTTCGTATTATAAAAATAATAATCGGTGCAAGGGTCTTCACTTTCCCTCCAATCAGATTCTTGTTCGTAGTAGTAATCATCTTCTGAAGTCCCGCTGTAATTGACGTCGTTTTCATCTTGCTCCTCAGCCTCTTCTCCATTACTATCCTCTTCATCATCACTAGAGGTAGAAGTACATTTATAAAGTGAATATTTCTTTTTATAGGAGAACTCAACACGATAAATCGCACCAGGTTCTGGCGTAATGATCTTAGAAATATCTAAGGCATAAGTATTCCACTTGGTATAATCCAAGAGATTATTCTGCTTTAATTCAATAGTCGATTTGGCTATGGCCTGACTTACTTGCCGCAGATTGCGCGTACCATTAAGCTCATTGTCTTGCAAGAACTGCATGATGTTGTTTTTGTAAATCTTGTAGACTTTCACATCCACTGCATTCAGGTTGGCCGCTTCAAAATTGATTTTTAAGTTGTTAGAACTCGGCAAGATTGTACCGTTCTTGAGCAGTTTAACCCCTGGTTTTATTTGTTCAAACAACAATCGTTCTGAGTAGTTGCTTTTCATTTTATACCCATCGATGCTTTCAATACCTTGAAACACCTCTACCAGTTTGCTACCCGAAAAAGATTGCTCTGTAATGGCAGTGGTAGCTTCTACCGCTGATTCGGTATCTACAACCGCCGTGGTATCTACGGCTACCGCTGCCGTATCTACCGCTGCAACATCAACAGTTTGCGCGTCACTTCCTTTATCAACTGCCGATTTTTCAGGCTCTTGCTCATAATATACTTTAAGCACATTCCCCATCGTAGAGAACTTCAAATTGTTGGTATTTTCAATGGCAACCAACCCCTTGAAATCTTGATCCTTTTTCAACGGGTCCGAGAAGTTAATTAATATCGATTGATTATTGACATCGCCCACTTTGATCGTCAATACCTTGAATTGGTTTTTACCAGGGATTGGGAATTTGGCCGACCCTTTTTGGTCAATATCAACGTCATCACCATCCCATTCAATAGTGATTTGACTGTCATTTTCAAAACGCTGAATGCTATCAATCATGAATTTGAAACTCGTTGGGGTACTCAAAGCCTTATCAAACTTGATTTTTAGTTTGGAATCGTTTTGCGTGACTTGAATTATTTTTTGCGCGTCTTCATAACTAAGATTGTCCGCGGTTTTCATGGTACCGTTTAGATAATACCAATCTTTACTATAAGATTGTAAGTCTTCTGTATTGACAATAAAGTCTTGTTTGATTGTCTTAACCGAAAAATTAAAATCGGACAACTCTTTAGGTACTTTATTCGTAATCTTAGAAAGATGCAACGTTATTTGGTACAAGGTGTTTTGTTCCAATTTCTCTTTCGGAATAAAAGCAACAGTGTTGTTGGAAAGTGCGACTACCTTCCCGCTTACACTAGGCGAAATATCAAATAAGTCATCGTCTAACTCTTGATTGGGTTTCCAATCGCTTTTATTGAAAGCCAACTGTACTCTAAAATCAGAATGGACTGAAACGAAACCAGAAGAAAAACTTGTAATGTAGTCTTTGTAAAGAGCGTAATCTGAATCAAAATCGGATACCGATTTTTTAGAACAGGACTGCACTAAAAATAGTGCAAATAACAAGCCGAAAATCTTGCTGGTTTTCATCGTTGTAAAAGAGTTATTTGTTAGAACTTATTCCTTGAGTTTTTTTCCTCAATTAGCATAATAACGTTAAAAATACTAAAATAGTATTAGCCATAACAACAATTTTTAGGAATATTTTTCTTGTAAAATTATTTCCTTCTGGTAGCGAAGAAACGCACTAATAAATCGGAGGCCTCTTCTGCCAAAACCCCCTTAACGACTTGGGTTTTAGGATGAAGAGTAGTGCCTAATGTTTGGAATCCGCGTTGGTCATCACTAGCGCCAAAAACAATTTTATTTATCTGACTCCAGTACAAAGCTCCAGCGCACATTTGGCAAGGTTCTAAAGTAACATATAATGTGCACCCTTTTAAGTATTTTCCCCCAATGAAATTGGCTGCCGAAGTAATGGCTTGCATCTCAGCATGAGCCGTAACATCATGGAGCATTTCGCTTAGGTTATGGGTACGCGCTATGATTCTATTGTCAATTACAATAATGGCACCCACCGGGATTTCACCTTTGTCAAAAGCGACCTCAGCTTCTTGCAAAGCTTTCTTCATGAAGTATTCGTCAGTGAAAGGGTTTTCCATGTATATAATGCCACGAATACACGAATGTTGTGAAGTGAATTCGATGCGCTTAAATTGATTATTGACCTAAATTTATTCGGTAAAAATACAATTTCAAATTGTACATTTGTCTTATGTCAAAAAAATTACTGCAACACATTAATAACCCCGCCGACCTGCGTACATTAGAACGGTCGCAATTGCCGCAATTGGCCAAAGAGTTGCGAGAGTTTATTATTGATATTGTTGCGGTAAAAGAAGGGCATCTAGGAGCTTCTTTAGGGGTGGTTGAGCTAACCATTGCCTTGCATTATGTCTTTGATACTCCCAATGATTTACTGGTTTGGGATGTAGGCCATCAAGCCTACGGACATAAAATCCTAACCGGAAGAAGAACCAAATTTGATACCAACCGTCAACTTGGAGGTCTCTCAGGATTTCCTAAACGCAGTGAGAGTAACTATGATACTTTTGGCGTGGGCCATTCTTCTACTTCTATCTCCGCCGCTTTAGGGATGGCACTTGCTTCTCAATTAAAAGGAGAAAACAAACACCATATTGCGGTGATTGGCGATGCTTCTATTGCTAGCGGAATGGCCTTTGAAGGGTTGAATCATGCTGGAGTTACTGATGCTGATTTGCTAGTTATTCTAAACGACAATGCCATTGGAATTGACCCCAGTGTGGGTGCCTTAAAAAACTACTTAACTGCAGTAAAAGAAGGCAAAAACCCCAAGCAGAACAACATGATTAAATCCTTGAACTTTAATTATACCGGACCCTTAGACGGGCATGATTTAGAAGGTTTAATCAAAGAACTCGTGCGGCTTAAAAAAGTAAAAGGACCTAAGTTCCTTCACATCATTACTACCAAAGGAAAAGGCTTGCAACAAGCCGAAGACGACCAGGTAAAATACCATGCTCCAGGTAAATTTGATGCTTCTACAGGGGAATTGATAAAACAAACTACTGATAATTTACCCCCTAAATTCCAAGATGTTTTTGGGTTGACTTTGGTGGAATTGGCCAAAAGTAATCCAAAGATTATTGGTATTACGCCGGCCATGCTAAGTGGAAGCTCCATGAAATTTATGATGGAAGCCTTTCCTGAAAGAACTTTTGATGTGGGTATAGCCGAACAGCATGCCGTTACCCTTTCTGCAGGAATGGCTACTCAAGGAATGGTTGTGTTTTGCAATATCTATTCTACCTTTTTCCAACGAGCCTATGACCAATTTATACACGATGTAGCCTTGCAAAATTTACCAGTAATCTTCTGTCTGGACAGAGCCGGTTTGGTTGGGGAAGATGGAGCCACACATCATGGTGTATTTGATATTGCGTTCTTGCGTTGCGTTCCGAATATCATGATTTATGCTCCTAGAGACGAAATCGATTTACAAAACATACTATATACCGCTTCTTTAGGATTAAAACACCCGATAGCCATCCGTTACCCTCGTGGTCGCGGAAAAAACAACAATTGGCAATCGCCTGCATTATTTCAAAAAATAGAAATTGGGAAAGCTCAAAAACTTAAAAAGGGAAAGAAGGTAGCTATTTTATCAACGGGAACTATTGCTGATAATATCATTGCCGTACTTCAGGAATTAGAAGATCCTGACCGCTATGCCCATTATCATTTTGGTTTTATTAAGCCCTTAGACGAAAAAAAATTACACAAAATATGCGACAAATTCCCTATCATTATAACAGTTGAGGATGGCGTTACTGTAGGAGGTTTTGGGAGTGCTATACTAGAGTTTTCAGCCAAAAACGATTACATCAACGAGATCTATCTTTGTGGCGTTCCCGACCATTTTATAGAACATGGTAGCATTCATGAACTCCAACAATTATGCAATATTGATGTAGACGGTTTAAAAACCTTGTTATCCGACCTAGATTAAGCCGTAACTATTTGGTTCAGCTGCACCGCTTTTCCATCGGTCAGCATCGATATGAAATGACAAATGTGCAACAATCGGTCGTACAGGCTTTCTTTTTCTAAATGATGCTTTTCAGGTAGAATCTTCAACAACAACTTATCGTAATTGGTAGACTTTCCTTCGTGATTGTTGTTGTAGGCTGTAATAAATTTATCTAACAAATTGTTGATGATTTGATAACCTGAAAGCTCTTTCTCAATTACTTCCCGACTTTGATATATATTCCTAACACTTAGTTTGATGATATCATCCATTTGGGCTTTGTATTTGCTCTTATCTGTTAAAGCATAATGGAATTTGCCTTGTAAAATAGCCTCCTCATTTTCAATGAAAACTTTTACTACATCGCTTATTAAATTCCCAATGGCTAAGGCACGCAAATAACTGATTCTGTCTTCTTTGGTAGTTAATGTTTGGTATTTAGCGGCATCTATCGTGTCTTTCACTAATTTGATTAAATATTCCAGCGCAAAATCTTCAGAAACCAGACCTAAATTAATGCCGTCTTCAAAGTCTATAATGGTATAACAAATATCATCAGCAGCTTCAACTAAAAATGCTAAAGGATGTCTTTCAAACCCAATATCATTACCCATTTTATTAGATATCATTCCCAATTCTTCGGCTACTTCTTTAAAAAATGATGCATCCGATTGGAAGAAACCATATTTTTTATCAGCTATGTTTTGAGTGGGTTTTTTTGGCAAACTCTCTTTGGGGTATTTAGTAAAGGCCCCTAGGGTTGCGTACGACAAACGCAAACTACCTTCTATGCCGGGACGCGAACTAGTCAATACCGAAAACCCATTGGCATTACCTTCAAAATCAATTAGATCTTGCCATTGCTTTGCTGTTAATTGGTCCTTAAACTGTTGGCCTTTTCCGATTGCAAAATACTCTCCTATGGCTTTTTCCCCCGAGTGACCAAAGGGAGGATTTCCTATATCATGTGCTAAAGCCGCTGCTGCAACGATTGCTCCAAAGTCGTTCATATGATAGCCATGGACTTCTTTTAAATGAGGGTACTTTTCAATGATCTTCTTCCCTACTAATCGACCTATTGACCTTCCAACTACCGAAACTTCTAAACTATGGGTCAAGCGCGTATGTACAAAGTCGGTTTTAGAGAGAGGAATAACTTGGGTTTTATCTTGCAGACTTCTAAATGCAGACGAAAAGATTATTCGGTCATAATCTACTTCAAAGCCCAAGCGTGTGTCATCTTGTTCAATACGAAGTCTTTTACTTGTGTCGCCTTGGCGTTTTAGTGATAAAAGTTGTTCCCAAGTCATGCTTTCGAAGATTAATGATTAACGTTTTTTGAATTTAGAGGATAAAATTAATTTATTTTATTGTTTTTTTCATGCACACACTACTTGCAACACCTTGATATTGTCCGTAATTCGGAATGACAACATAGCCTGATTTACAATATAGGGCAACAGCGCTTGTCAATTTATTAGAAGTTTCAAGAAGGCAAAAATTATAGCCCAAAGTCTTTGCCCAAAGTTCTAATTCATTTAATAGCGCTCCAGCGATTCCTTTACCTCGTTGCTCAGGCAGAACAAACATGCGTTTAATTTCGGCAACATCAACTTCATAAGACTTAAATGCTCCGCAACCTAGAGCTTCTCCCTCTTCATAATAAATAATTACGTGGTCCAAGTATATTTGATTATACTGAGCAAAAAAATCTTTTTCATCCCCGTCTATTTCAACCAAATAGTCATCAAACATTCGGGTCAACTTTTGGAAATCGCAATTTTCAGAAGTGGTTTTGACTAACATAGGATTTATTCTTCTTTTTTATCATTGTATAAAGACTGAACGTTTCTTATTCTTTCTTCCAATAAATTAGTTCTTACTACATAGGTCTTTGAAATTGAGTCGTGCCATCCTCTGGGTATTATTCCTAAAAAAGATAAAGCATTAAATGGAATCATACGACAAAGAGAACGAATTAAGATAGTCTCGTGATTTGGCCGCTCGCCATTTAGATTCACTACAATAGTTTGTGTTATAAATTTTCCAATAGTTCTTGCGCAAAGAATTTCAAAAAAATTATAATAAACCAAAGATATACAAGTAACAAAAGTATATTGAGCTATTTGGTTTTTTACAAAATAATTTGGAAAGTTTTTATTGCCATTAAGTTCCATAATAGCAATTAAAAAAACTAGCGATAAGAAAAACAAAACCAATTGGATAAAGGTATCTATAATTAAATTCAAAAAACGTTGGGAATACGAAGCATATAAATCTTCAGTAATTTGAAATTGCTTTGGAACGCTTTCTCCCATCTTACTCTTTTTGGTTAGCTAAGAAAAAATTGCGTGATTTCTTTGGATACAAATTATAACTTCTATCACTCGGATTAGCAATCACCGATTTAATGTTGATTTCGTCTCCCAATTTAAAACTGGCTTCGGTATATTGATAATCTAATAAATACTCCCCACAAAAATAATTTCCATCTTTGTCCTTTTCTATAATACCGGTGTAAACTCCTTTTTCTTTTGACATGATAATTTTATTTAAAAACAAAAACAGTCATCAAAGTTGACAACTGTTTTTTTTATTCTATTTTCTTGTTTTTTTGCTTTAATTAAGACCCACACATTTCACAATCATCTCCTCCTGATCCCGCTGCATTTCTCGCACGTTCAATCATAGCGGCAAAATCATCAGCTGTCATTTCACCATTTTCAACCGGCGCTACTACTTCTACGGCTACTGCTGCTGGTTTTTCTATTATGGATGGTTCTGCTTTTTTATCATTGTTCAATGTGAACTTGATTGCATCTACTGCAGCTTTAGTTCTAAGATAATACATTCCTGTTTTTAAGCCACTTTTCCATGCATAGAAATGCATAGAGGTAAGTTTGGCATAATTAGCATCCTGCATAAACAAGTTCAATGATTGAGATTGGTCGATGAAATACCCTCTGTGACTTGACATATCGATAATATCTTTCATGGACATTTCCCACACAGTTTTATACAATTCTTTTAAATCTTCGGGGATGTTTAAGTCTTGAACTGAACCGTTAGCTCTCATTAATTCTTGTTTCAAGGATTCATTCCACAGACCTCTTTCAACTAAATCATTCAACAAGTGTTTATTTACAACTATGAACTCTCCAGATAACACACGACGTGTATAAATGTTCGAAGTGTAAGGCTCAAAAGCTTCATTATTTCCAAGGATTTGTGAAGTAGAAGCTGTTGGCATTGGTGCTACCAATAACGAGTTTCTAACACCATGTTTTATAACCTCTTTACGTAAAGAAGCCCAATCCCATCTTCCAGATAATTCTTCGTCTTTGATGTTCCAAAGGTTATGTTGGAATAATCCTTCTGATATAGGTGAACCTTTAAAAGAAGAATAAGGTCCTTCTGCTTTTGCAGCTTCCATAGAAGCAGTAACTGCTGCAAAATATAATGTTTCAAAAATATCTTGATTCAATTGCTTTGCCTCATCGCTAGTAAAAGGCATACGCAACATAATAAATGCATCAGCTAACCCTTGTACTCCTAATCCAACGGGGCGGTGACGCATATTAGAATTTTCTGCCTCCTGAACAGGATAATAGTTACGATCTATTACTTTGTTTAAGTTACGTGTAACACGTTTCGTTACGTTGAATAACAATTCGTGATTAAATTGTCCATTTTCTACAAACATCGGCAACGAAATAGACGCTAAATTACATACAGCGATTTCATCAGCAGATGTATATTCCATGATTTCTGTACACAAGTTAGACGATCGAATGGTACCCAAATTCTTTTGGTTGGATTTTCTATTCGCAGCGTCTTTGTAGAGCATATAAGGAGTCCCTGTTTCGATTTGTGATTCCAAAATTTTCTCCCACAATTCACGTGCTTTGATGGTCTTTCTTCCTTTGCCTTTGGCCTCAAAAGAGGTGTATAATGCTTCAAATTCTTCGCCATACACATCACACAAGCCCGGACATTCATTAGGACACATTAAGGTCCAGTAACTGTCTTCTTCTACTCTTTTCATGAATAAATCAGAAGTCCACATGGCAAAGAATAAATCACGAGCACGCATTTCTTCTTTACCCGTATTCTTTTTCAAGTCTAAAAATTCAAATATATCAGCATGCCATGTCTCTAAGTAGATAGCAAAGCTTCCTTTACGTTTCCCGCCTCCTTGGTCTACATAACGAGCTGTGTCATTAAACACACGTAACATCGGTACTATACCATTTGAAGTTCCATTTGTTCCACGAATATAAGAACCAGTAGCACGAACATTGTGAATTGCTAATCCAATTCCACCTGCAGATTGAGATATTTTTGCAGTTTGTTTTAAAGTGTCATAAATTCCATCGATACTATCATCTTTCATGGTTAGCAAAAAACAAGATGACATTTGTGGTTTTGGAGTTCCGGCATTAAATAAGGTTGGAGTAGCGTGTGTAAAGAATTTTTTCGACATCAAGTCGTAAGTTTCTATTACAGATTCTAGGTCGTTTAAGTGAATTCCAACTGCCACACGCATTAACATATGTTGCGGACGTTCAACAATTTTACCATTGATTTTCAACAAATACGAACGCTCTAAAGTTTTGAAACCAAAGTAGTCATAATTAAAATCACGGTTGTATATAATGTGAGAGTTTAAAAACTCAGCATTTTCTTGAATTACTTCGTGTACTTCCTCCGAAAGCAAAGGAGCATGTTGATTGGTTCTTGGGTTTACATAAAGAAACATCTCATTCATGGTTTCTGAGAACGATTTATTGGTGTTTTTATGCAAGTTGGAAATTGCGATTCTCGCCGCTAATTGAGCATAATCAGGGTGTGCAATGGTCATCGAAGCAGCTGTTTCTGCAGCCAAGTTATCTAATTCTGAAGTGGTAACACCATCATACAGTCCTTCAATTACCCTCATCGCCACTTTAACAGCATCTACTAAATCGTTTAATCCATAACATAGTTTTTTAATTCTATCTGTGATTTTGTCGAACATTACAGGCTCCTTATGGCCATCTCTTTTAACTACATACATAGGCTATTGTTTTAAGTGGTTAAAAAACAGACAATCCCTTCTCTGTTTTTGGGTTATTTGTGATTAATTATATGCTATGATTGATCGAGTTGTGCTTTACTTCCTAACTCTAATGGAAGTGAAAATATCTTTTGATTAAAAAAGAATATATCATAAACTATGAGTTTTACTTATAACAAATCCAAGTTAATTTCTTCTAGAAATCAGCATCGAAACTAATTTTACCTGCTTCTGAATCGGTATTCATCACACCTGCTTTTTGGTATTCTGCAACTCGTTTTTCAAAGAAATTAGTTTTTCCTTGCAACGAAATCATATCCATAAAATCAAATGGATTTGCAGAATTATAAACTCTATCACAACCTAATTCTACCAAAAGTCTATCAGTAACAAATTCTAAATATTGTGTCATTAATACTGCATTCATACCAATCAAACTTACAGGAAGTGATTCGGTAATGAACTTTCTCTCAATGTCTAAAGCATTGGTTAAAATCTCTGTAATTCTAGCTTTGGGTACTTTGTTAATAATATGATGTGTATGTAAGTGCACTGCAAAATCACAATGCATTCCTTCGTCACGTGAAATTAATTCATTTGAGAAGGTTAATCCCGGCATTAAACCTCTTTTTTTCAACCAAAAAATGGAACAAAAAGATCCAGAAAAAAAGATTCCTTCTACGGCGGCAAAGGCAATAAGTCTTTCGGCAAAAGAATCGGATTCAATCCATTTTAAAGCCCAATCTGCTTTTTCTTTAATCGCTGGAAACACCTCAATAGCATGGAAAAGTTGGTCTTTTTCAGCTTCATCTTTCACATAGGTATCAATCAGTAGTGAATAGGTTTCGCTGTGAATGTTTTCCATCATCAACTGAAACCCATAAAAGAATTTAGCTTCTGGATATTGTACCTCGCTCACAAAATTTTCAGCTAAATTTTCATTAACTATGCCATCTGAGGCTGCAAAGAAGGCCAAAATGTGTTTAATGAAATATTTTTCATCATCATTCAATTTGTTATTCCAATCATTGATGTCTGTGTGCAAATCAATTTCTTCAGCTGTCCAAATACACGCTTCTTGTTTTTTGTACCATTCCCAAATATCTTGGTGCTTAATAGGAAAAATTACAAAGCGATCTTTGTTTTCTTTTAAAATTGGTTCGATGACTGCCATGTTGAAATATTTTGAATTTTAAGACGATTTATCGTGAAATCTGTGTGATACAAAGATTGGCAAACCTTTCGTAAAATGAAAGTCAAACTTATTCACAATCAGCTCTAGTTTTTAACAAATAGCTTCATTTAAGCTCGAGAAAGAGTAAATTGTAAAAGCCTGCTTATCAACACTTTAAAAATGTAAAAAAAACAAAAAAGCCCTAAAACAAAGGAGGTTAAGAATTTACTGATAGCAAAATTTTAACATTTATGGTCTTCTGAAAATCTATTTTTTAAAATAAAAAAAACACAATTTTTAAAGTCTAAAACAGGGTATAACTAATTAGCAAAAAAAGAGACCCTATTGCTGTTTTACACAAACTTTACTACTGTTTTTCTAGAATTTATTTACCTAAATATTTTAACCTAAAAATACGCTCTTAACTGTACATTTCCTGTATGGATGGTTTGACTTGTTTCAGTCTTTCTCCCTTGGTAATTAATATTAATATCCAAAAATTCAGTTAAATTCTTCTGTATTAATAAACGCCATGTCATATTTTTCCCAGGTTGAAGTCCTTCAAGCATTTGAAATGCTACTGCGGATTGAGCATCACCAGTAAATTTGTTTTGGTATAACGAAAACTCTCCATTAATAGTCAGTTTCTTCTCGCTAGCATAAGAAAACGAAGTCCCAAAACGATTCTGATTTAATTTCTCCAAAGCACCTAGCCTGTTTTGCTTATTTTGGAACTCATAAAACAGATCCCAACTTGCATTCTTATTAAACAAATAGGATATCTTTGGATTAATTTGGTTCGTAGTTATTTCGAAATTCTTGCTTGAATAACTTTCAGAATACAAAGAAGTAAATATAGTTTTAGACGCCAAAGCAATCAACCATGTTTTCTTAAGCAAATGGGAGTATTGTAATTGATGTGAACTGTTCTTTCCTTCTTGTGAGCCAATGGAAAGAAGACTCTTCACTCTATTTTGAGTAAAAGTATAGGTAACACTGTGTCTTTGCTTCCCCCTATTATAGAACAAACTATTTCTAAAATTGGTATTTAGCCCCAACAAATCTGCCCCTGAGGTTGAGAACGGATTTAAGTCAAAATTATCTCCGTTTCGTTCAATTTTTCGTTCAATTATAAAAGAGGACTGATTGTAAAAATGAGACAACACCCTTCTGAAACCTATTTGATTCTGCCAGTTTGCCGGATTCAAAGTAAGCGATTGCGAAAATTTGTTCTGATGCGTCTTGATAAAAATTTGATTGGGCAAAAATACCCTAATGTATTTTGCTTGATCAGGAAAGGGCGCTACTTCAAATTCTTGTAATTCTTGTATGCCATTTCCATTGTAGTCAATCCAAGTATAAATTCCAAGCCCTGCCTGCACTTCTAAATAGGTGAATTCTTGTTGTGCTATAGTTCCAGATGTTGTTTCATAAGCTGTAGTCACTTGCATAAATTGATTAAAATATTGATCATTATACAATATCCTAGAATTCAATGAAGGTTCATTTGGCCTATTATTATCTAAATATTTCAGATTACGGTAATTAACAAATAATGACAAATCACTTCTATCATTTTGCACCAATTTTGATTTTAAATAATACGATTGTGATTTATTTACCTTCTGCAAATAACCATTTTGCAAACTATCATTTACACGTTCCAAATAACCTAATTCCA
Source organism: Flavobacteriaceae bacterium (assembly GCA_947371275.1). Taxonomy (GTDB): domain Bacteria; phylum Bacteroidota; class Bacteroidia; order Flavobacteriales; family Flavobacteriaceae; genus Flavobacterium. The sequence continues at coordinate 15,445 of CANBOV010000031.1, forward strand.
AAAACACTTTAGTACTATCACCACGCCCCATAAAAGCACCATACTCGGTAAATCTTTGACTTAAAGATGATAATTGATTAGTAGAAACCAACTTTTCTTTATTATCTTCTAAACGCAAACTACCGCCAATCCAATTTCTTTTATAATGAAAACGCGCTTGGGTATTGTTTCGTATGAAGCTGGATGAAGCATAATTTCCACTACTTTTTAAATAACTTCCCGTTTCTTGAAAATTCCAATTATTAAACGTAAACAAACCATTTATCAAATGACGATTACCCGAAAAACTTTTGGAAAAATCCAACTTTTCAAATTGATAGGTAAGCTTTCCTTTTGTCGGCAAAATAAAATCAGCTCCATTAATTAATAAACTCTGATTCCCCTCAAAAACAGTCAAATTCCAATCTCGATTAAACTCTATATTGAACAATCGTTCTATTGTCCTAAAGTTTTGATGCACGTATTGATAATTCCCAAAGGCATCAACTTGCCATTTTTTAGTAAACAATCGTTGCTTAAAATTTAATTTTCCAGCAACACCTATGTTGTTTTTGTCATCAATTGAAGAAAACAAATTCAAGTCCTTATTGCTCACCCCTGCTTCAAAATCAAGATTGGTTTTCTCATTGGGATTGAATTTCCCTAATACGGTAGCCATTTGAATTTTAGTTGGCGCAACTAATCGAGTAATCGGTTCGTAATTCCCTTGAGGAATTCCTCCTATAGGCTCAACAAATTGATAGATTTTACCAATAGCCGAAGAGTTTGTCAAAATATAATTTCCGAGAAGATTGCCTACCAAAGTGAACTTTACATTATACAAAATCTCATCAGGATTGTTAGAATATTGGAAAATTTCAACTCCATTGACTAATGTCTTTCTGTACAAAACTTTATTAACAGAATAGGCGTCAACATAGGCTGATGGGGCATTCATTAAATTGACATTATCACCTGCATTGGCCAAAATTGTAACTTGTTCAGGCGATAAATTTTGTTGTAAAGGTTGATTTTTTACATCATTCTCAGAATAAAGATAACCACCAAGACTCCAATTTTTAGACTGATAATTAGCTCCAGAATAGGTGACAAAACGGGTGTAACTTCGATCTGAATACTGATATTCTACCACAATTCGCATTTCTGAAGTAATTGGAAACAAACTAGTAAACCTGATTTCTCCAGCATTGTAATCAATTATATAATCATTGTTTTCGCCTCGCTTCCGTAAAATACCGTTGACAAAAACTTTCTCAGAACCTGAAATAACTAGCACATATAACTCTCCATTGTTTCCTCGCAGCTTATAAGGTCCTTGATTACCTTCTTGGCCAGTAAAGGAGCTCTTTGCATATTGTCCTCGAACTAAAGCACCAGCAGCAAAAATCTCAGTTTTATTTTCTTCACCACCAAATGTAAAGTGGGCAGAAAGTCCCTGCACTTTCTTATTGAAATTTAAAAACCGAGATTGTCGGTTTTCCAAAAATAAATCCCCTGCCCGTATATTCCATTTATCGGTAAATAATTCGATGAAGATTTGATCAAATTCATCTAATTTTTGAGAATACCCCCCCTCCTGTAATGGAATATTTGAATCTTGAATCGATGCGCGCAAAGAAACTTTATCGGAAATCTTTCCAGTGATTTGTAAATCAAGATTAGAAGTGACCGAAGTGTTTTGATTATTACCTATCGTAACTCCTCTTGTAATACTTCCTGAAGTATTCAAGCCTTCAAAAGGCACAAATTTTTTAACCGAACGATTGAATTTATATAGATTTAACGCTTCATTGGGCACTACTCTATCCTGATCATAAATACTATAGGTTTTGGTTAAATGCTCAGGGTATTTGAAATAACGAACCATCAAACTGTCTTTCGATTCGTATCCATCTTTAAAGATTAGTCTCCCTTTTTTGAAATCAACTTTGTAAAACAAACTGTCAATTAATATCCCTTCCGCTGTTTGAATTTTAAAAAAACTAGGACTAATACTTACTTTTTCAAGACAGATAGTGTCTTTAGTAAACGCTACTTTCTTACTCTGATACAATGTCTTGATTTCCTGAGCTGAAAGCTTAGAAAAACCGAAGATTACCACCAATAAAAAGAGTTTTTTCAGCATACATACTATAAACGTAAAAAAGCTGTTTTGTGTATAAATAAGAAGTTATTCTACTCTTTTGTCACGATCTGCATCGTATCTCTTGAAATTTGTTTTACCAAAACCGTTTTGCCCGATTCAACAATTTTGGCTGCTTTTTCATTGAAATGACGAATAGTATACAATGAAACATTTTCATTGTATACAACTTTGAATTTTTTAGAAAGTAGTGTCTTTAATTCATCAAAATTGCCGAATTTATCTTCCAAACAAACTGAAAAACTAATAGCTGAATTTTGAATCAGGCTAGTTTTGATTTTATACTGATGTAATAACAAAAATATTTCACTTATATTTTCTTCCATTATAAAAGAAAAATCAATTGATGACAAAGACAATAGTAGTTGGTCTTTCTTAACAATAAAACAAGGTGAAAGAGGCTCCAAATCTTTGCCTTTTGACACACATGTTCCCGGTAAAAGTGGATTAACGAAAGATTTTACAAATAAGGGAATCTCTTTTTTCTGAAGTGGCTGTAGGGTTTTTGGATGAATTACAGAGGCTCCATAAAAGGCTAATTCGATTGCCTCACGATAGGATATTTGATTTAACAATACTGCATTTTCAAAATATCGGGGATCCGCATTTAATACTCCTGGAACATCCTTCCATATGGTTACACTTTCTGCATTTAAGCAATAGGCAAAAATTGCTGCGGTATAATCAGAACCTTCACGACCTAAAGTAGTAGTGAAATTGTTTTCATCAGACCCTAAAAAACCTTGAGTGATATTAAGTGCTCTTTTCTTGATCCCCTTGGAAATAAACTGTTGCGTCTTTTCCCAGTCAACGTTAGCATCGCGATAAACAGTATCTGTTTTGATAAAATTACGAACGTCTATCCAGTTGTTTTTCAACCCAGCATAATTGAAATAATGACTTACTATTGTAGTGGAAACAATTTCTCCATAACTTACAACTTGATCATATACAAAGTTATAATTGGGTGATTTATTGCTTCTGATAAAATACTCTAAATCGGCAAAATGACTATTTACGGCATAAAACACATCATGTTCTTCGTCATCAAACAAGTCCATCAATATTTGATTGTGGTATTTTCTAACTTCTTGTAATGAAGCATTCAACTCATTAGATTTATCAAAATAATTTTTTATTACTGTTTCCAAGGCATTAGTGGTTTTTCCCATAGCCGATATCACCAAAAGTGTATCTTCATGACCTACCTTTTCCAAAACACTATAAACGTTTTTAATCCCTTCGGCATCCTTTACCGAAGCGCCTCCAAATTTGAATATTCTCATTATAATTTACTTAAAAAATCATTTATTCCTTTTTCATCCATCTGAGCCACTCGCCAATCATCGAATACTATAGCACCCGATTTTAAATAAAAATCAATTGCTGGTGTATTCCAATTTAAAACATTCCACTCTATTCTACGAACTTGATCCTTTTTACCTTGAGCCATTATCTCTTTGTAAAGGGCAGAACCCAATCCAGATCCTCGCATAGGCTCTCTGACAATCAAATCTTCAAGGTGAATCGTCTTTCCTTTCCAAGTTGAATAACGGTAATAGTACAAGGCCATTCCCACAACTACACCATCAACCTCTGCAATAAAAGTATGAAATAATGACATCGGTCCAAAACCATCTCGCTTTAAGTCATCTACTGTTACCAATACTGCATCGGGTTCTTTTTCGAATATAGCCAACTCTTTAATAAGTTCCAATACAGCCGGCATGTCTTTCTTTTCTCCTTTTCTAATTAGTATCGACACTTATTTTTTCTTCTTTTTTGTGGTCTTCTTAGTTGCGCTAGCGGTAGATTTATTCGAAAATTTAACTTGAACATATGGCTTATACAAGCCATCAACAGTTGCTCTGGCTTTAGCTCTATCAGCTCTTTCTTGAGGATCGGGGTGAGAGCTCATCATTTTACTTAAAAAATCAGAACTAACACCGCCACTCATAGCAGCCAATATAGTAAAAGCAGATTCTTCCGCATTTACATTGTACTTATTGCGTTTCAAAAAAGAATAGGAGAATTCATCTGCTTCAGATTCTTGTTTGCGACTATATTTACTATCAATTATGGCATTGGCAATCTGACCATACTGACTGTCTGTCAATTTCGCTACTTTATCTGATTGCGAAGAAACAGCTCCAACAATTGCAGCCTTCCTTAAGGCAGCTTTCATAGCATCTCGAGAATCGTGATTAGCAACGTGGCCTATTTCGTGCCCAATTACGGCCAATAATTGATTGTCATCCATAATATCCATCAAACCAGAGAAAACTCGAACACTTCCATCTGCTGTTGCAAAAGCATTAACATCCTTAGTTACGTATACTTTATAGTTTAACAATAAACCATTTTCATTAGCATGTTTGCCAAAAATCCTATTCAAACGTAAAGTGTATCCGTCTTTTGGTCCTGCAACACTATTAGTAGAATCCATTTTTCGAACAGCCTCTTTAGACATAGCCGCTGCATCTTCATCACTAAAAGTGAAACTTGCCACACCAGTTTGGAGAGCTCCTAAAGCTTTTTCGCCCAAATTTATCTGGGCTTGTATCGAATGAATACCAAACATACTTACAACAATAGCTGCCATAAAAAAACGCATCTTCATAATTTTAAATTTTAGATCATAATGAATCGCAAATATAAAATAAGTTTCACAAAGATTTAGGCCGACATTTTTTAAAGTTTGATAAAATAAACGATATTTGCACGAACAACTACAACGATTTCGTAATGGAAGAACGCAACAAAACACTCGGTGAATTCATCATCGAAAAACAATCAGAATTTCAATACTCCTCAGGAGAATTATCAAGAATCATAAACTCCATTCGATTAGCAGCAAAAGTGGTCAACTATAAGGTTAATAAAGCGGGACTAGTCGATATTGTTGGGGCAGCCGGTGAACAAAATATCCAGGGAGAAGACCAGCAAAAATTAGATGTATATGCCAATGAAATTTTTATTCAAACTTTAATCAATCGTGAAATTGTCTGTGGGATTGGTTCAGAGGAGAATGATGAATTTATTACAGTTGCTGGATCTGATAATAGTCACAATAATAAATATGTAGTTTTAATGGACCCTTTAGATGGTTCATCCAACATTGATGTGAATGTTTCCGTCGGAACCATTTTCTCTGTTTACCGGCGAAAAACTCCTGTTGGAACTCCCGTTACTTTAGAAGATTTTCTGCAACCAGGAATCAGTCAAGTTGCTGCCGGTTATGTAATATATGGAACTTCAACTATGTTAGTTTACACCACTGGTCATGGTGTAAATGGCTTTACTTTAAATCCTGCTATAGGAACCTTTTATTTATCGCATCCCAACATGCAATTTTCAAAAGACGGCACCATTTATTCTATCAATGAAGGTAATTATGTTCACTTCCCTCAAGGAGTAAAAGATTATTTGAAATATTGCCAATTAGAAGAAGATGACCGTCCTTATACTTCAAGATACATCGGAAGCTTGGTTTCCGACATTCACAGAAACATGATTAAAGGCGGGATTTACATTTATCCAACAAGCTCAAAATCACCCAAGGGAAAATTGCGACTACTTTATGAATGCAATCCTATGGCTTTTATAGCAGAACAAGCGGGAGGTAAAGCGTCAGACGGCTTTGGTAGAATTATGGAAATTCAGCCTACTGAATTACATCAACGAGTACCTTTCTTTTGTGGAAGCTATAATATGGTGGAAAAGGCTGAGGAGTTTATGGCAAAATACTGTTAAAAAAAGCCCCAAAATTGGGGCTTTTTTTTATCTATTCATATGGGTCATCTCGTAAATAAATGTATCTAAATCTACATTCATAACTAACAACGACAGGGCCTTATCTACTATATAATTTACATTTCCAGGAGTAAAACCTAATGCTAAGGCAAACTTGGTCAAAATTTCTTTTTGTCTTGGCCCTAGTATGTGATCCGCAAATACCATTCTTGATAAATCATATAAACGCTCTAGACGATGTGTATGTAAATAAGGTGGATTGATAGGATATTTTAAAGGGTTTTCTAAAATTTCTTCATATTCGGCTGAAGAAATTTCAAGGCGAATAGCAAGCTTATCTAAAAACTCTTTTTCTTCTTGACTCATTTCGCCATCTGCAGTAGCAACACGCACTATAGCTGAAAAATGACCTTTATTTCTACTTTTAAATTCGCTATCAAATAAATCTGAAAATGACATAATTATATTGGTTTTAATACTGCAAATATAATTCAAATTACCCTTTTTAAGAAACCTATTTTAAAAATGTTTTTATCAATTTTAGCCCCTATTTAATTTTCGCAATAAAAAATAAATTGTATGTTTACGTTCCTAAATAACCTAATTACTAATGTCAGATTTCTGGATATATTTCAATATCGGATTAAAACACGTACTCAATGTTTATGCTTACGACCATGTTTTATTTCTATTAGCACTAACGGTTCCTTATGAAATTAAATCATGGAAACGTATATTGATTTTAATATCACTCTTCACATTAGGTCATTCATTGGCACTATTCCTTTCGGTTTTTAATGTCGTGAGCATAAAAGCGACTGTGGTAGAGTTTTTAATTCCTATTACCATTTTGATTGCCGCATTTTATACTATTGCTATTTCAATAAAATCAAGTAAAAAAGAAGGGATTACTTTTACAGGTATCATTACCGTTTTCTTTGGAATCATTCATGGCCTTGGTTTTTCAAACTACTTCAACAGTATTTTACCTGGTAAACCATCCGACAAATTACTTCCGCTGTCAGAATTCGCACTAGGTATTGAATCCGCTCAAATAATTGTTGTAATAGCCACTCTTCTCATAACTTACATGGTATTAACGCTGACCAAATTTTCTAAACGCGATTGGACTTTAATCGTTTCAGCCTTCATTATTGGCGTAGTAGTTCCGATGATTTTACAAAGTGAAATTTGGACTAAATAATTATTTAAAAGTAAAAGGTTTAGGTATATTTGCGTACCATATTCCTTTTAATTGTTAGCAGAGTTTTTCCTAAATCAAAAACTCTTGACTGCCACTGGCTGTCCCCCTTAATAATTTTAATTCATTAGGATTATAAAAAATATTTGATTTTTTGGAATGAAAGAAAAGAAACAAAACAAATACGATAAAGCTTATCTTAGAATCGCTTCCGAATGGAGCAAATTATCCTACTGCAAACGCAAACAAGTGGGAGCCATTATAGTGCGGGACCGAATGATTATTTCCGATGGTTATAATGGCACTCCTTCTGGCTTTGAAAACTGTTGTGAAGATAACGATGGTTTAACCCATTGGTATGTCCTTCATGCCGAAGCAAATGCAATTTCTAAAGTGGCTCGATCAACGCAAACGTGTGAAAATGCAACCCTGTACATCACACTTTCTCCTTGTAAAGAATGTAGCAAACTAATTCATCAATCAGGAATTAGAAGAGTAGTGTATCAAAACGGATACCGAGATACTTCTGGAATTGAATTCCTCGAAAAAGCAGGAATAGAAGTTTACCAATTGGAAAACCTGGAATAAACATAATGAAATCAAAGGAAAAATATTTACCCCTCTTGCTTTTTTCTTGCATTGGCTTGGGAATAGTTATCGGAGGCATGCTTAATTTTCCTCAACGCACCTTTTCCAAACAAAATGCCAGCAAAGTCAAAATCGAAAAACTAATCGATATGATTAACGACGAATACGTTGATGATGTCAATTCAGATTCAATTGTTGATTTAACCGTTAATAGCATTTTGGCGAATCTCGACCCACATTCCGTCTACATACCTCCCAGTGAACAATCTTCAGAAGCAGAGTTGATGAAAGGTGACTTTGTAGGTGTTGGCATTAATTTCTATATGAACAATGATACCGTAACCGTTGTTAAAACTCTAGAAAATGGCCCTGCAGAAAAAGCGGGCATTAAAGCGGGAGATCGAATATTATATGCCGGAAAAACCAAACTCTATGGAAGAAAACTAGCAACTGATAGTTTGTATACCAAATTTAAAGGGGAAGAAGGGTCCGAAATCATCTTAACTGTTTATAGAAAAAACAGTAAAAACAAACTGAAGGTAAAGGTCATCCGTGAAATCGTCCCAATAAAAAGTATTGATATTGCTTTACTGCTAAATAAATCAACCGGTTATATAAAAATCAATCGTTTTGCCGAAAACACTTATGACGAATTTCATAACAATTTACTAAAATTAAAAAGTCAAGGGATTAAAACGCTTGTTATTGATTTACGCGATAATGGGGGTGGATATTTAGAAAAAGCGGTTCAAGTAGCCGATGAATTATTAAAAGATAAGGAACTAATTGTTTTTACCAAAAACAGAAAAGGAACAATTGACAAAACATTTGCGACGGATGAAGGTATTTTTGAAAACGGAAAAGTGTATGTCTTAATCGACGAAAACTCAGCTTCAGCCAGTGAAATTTTGTCGGGGGCCATTCAAGACAACGACCGCGGAACAATTGTAGGCCGTCGCTCTTTTGGTAAAGGTTTAGTGCAACGCGAAATGGATTTTGAAGACGGCTCAGCAGTTAGACTGACTACGTCTAGATATTATACTCCAAGTGGACGTTCTATTCAAAAACCCTATGTAAAAGGACAAGGTGAAGCCTATAGTCAAGATTTCGAAAAGCGTTTTGAAAGTGGTGAATTATATGCCAAAGACAAAATTAAAGTAGCCGACTCCTTGAAATTCAAAACCAAAAAAGGAAGAATTGTTTATGGAGGTGGTGGAATAGTGCCTGATATCTTTGTTCCCCTTGAAGTAAAAAAAGGAGAAGAAAATTTAGCGTATATTTTAAACTCTGCAGTTGTTAGTCATTTTGTATTCGAACAAATAGACAAAAATCGAAGCGCTTTCAAAGAAATGAAATTTGATGTGTTATCGACCAGTATACAAAACAACGACACTTTTGTTCAAAACTTCGAAAGTTATTTGAATCAAAATGGTTTAGAAATTAAATTGGCCAACAACAAAATTTTGGTAAAAAAATACTTATTAGCCGAATTTGCTAAACAATTATTTGGGGATAACCTTTATTACAGCATTATGTTGAAAGACGACCCTATGTTGAACGCGATTTTAAAGTAACTTAATTTCGAGTACTGTCATGTACTTGAACATGTATCCCTTCATTCCACAAAGTTAATATATCGGTTGCAACTGCAGCGCCACTTCCTGCCGCTATGGCCAATTGACTCCGCCAACCTGCAAGTGTCCCTGCAACATAAATTCCTTCAGACACTTTATGGTCCGCGTTTTTAAGCTGAATTCTGCCTTTCTCAGCGACCACTTTTTGATGAGGCATAACATATTCCTCTAATCCCGCAATCGTAAATGGATTACCGGCACCAATGCAAATCACCACTATTCTACTTTGATAAATATTCTTATTGGTGTGAACCGTAAAATCTCCTACTACACCTTCAATCTTTAAAACTTTTTCTTCGGAAATTTGTGTTACATGAGGGTATAAGTGGCCTAATTGAGCAACACTTTCCGTCAATAAGTCAGCCCCTAGTTTTCCTGCCGAAATTCCATAAGCATTATTAAATAACGCATCTTGTAGTGATGAGTTTTTTTGATGCGCGATGATGCCAATGTTTTTCTGACTTGCAAACGGTTTATTCTTTGCCGAACCTAGTACCAAAGCACATGACATGCCCGAAACACCACCACCAATGATTACAACATCAAACATTTCTAGTTTTTTAGTTTTTCTTCGATTTTTTTGGACATTTTAAATATAAGTAGGATTAAAACAGCGCAAAAAGAGGCTACGACACCTATAAGCGCAACCATACTATTTCCTTCAAACGGTTTGCTGTAATCAATAAGAAAAATATTTACTACAATTAAAGTAATGGCTATAAAAAGAAGAATGTTGGTAAAAGTTTTCATGAAGTGCATTTAGAAGACAAAAATACTAAAAATTGATGTTATGCAAAGAGTCCTTTAACATTAGCCGCAAATAATTTAACAGCAATAGCTAAAAGCACAATTCCAAATACTTTCCTGATGATGTTCAGCCCGTCTTCTCCTAATCTTTTTTCGATTCTTGAAGAAGATTTTAAAACGATATACACCAATATTATATTCAAAAAAATAGCTATGATGATATTTACAGATTGAAATTCGGCCCGCAACGATAGCAAGGTTGTCATTGTCCCTGCTCCTGCTACTAACGGAAAAGCAATGGGGACTATAGAGGCTGAAGTGGCCTTGTCTTCCTTATACAAACGAATTCCAAGAATCATCTCTAAGGCTAAAAAAAACAATACAAACGAACCAGCAACAGCAAATGAATTAGCATCAATACCAATCAATTTAAGAATTTCTTCACCCACAAAAAGAAAAGCAATCATAATTCCTAAAGAAACTAAAGAAGCCTTTCCAGATTGAATATGACCAAACTTAGCTCTCAAATCTATAATCACCGGGATACTCCCTACTATATCAATCACAGCAAAAAGCACCATCGTTGCAGTAGCTATTTCTCTAAAATCTATATTCATACCTTTTACTTTTTTACAAAATTAGCTTTTTAATACTACCCTCAAGCCAATTTTGATTTGTACTTTTGCAGCCATAATTTAATGCTTATGTTCCAACTTGGAAAAACTATTGTTTCTGAAGATATTCTTGAAAAAGATTTTGTGTGTAACCTTTCGGCCTGCCACGGTGCCTGCTGTGTTGACGGCGATGCAGGCGCCCCATTGAGTAAAGAAGAAACCAGTATATTAGAAGAAATATATCCAAAAGTTAAACCCTTTTTACGAAAAGAGGGTATTGAAGCTATCGAAAAACTAGGCACTTGGGTTGTGGGAACAGATCAAGATTTAGAAACGCCTCTAATAGACAATAAAGATTGTGCTTATGTAATTTTTGATGGTAAAACAGCACTTTGCGGAATCGAGCAAGCCTATAATCAAGGAATTATTCAATGGAAAAAACCTGTTTCATGTCATTTATATCCCATTCGTGTAAAAGATTTTAGCGAATTTTCTGCAGTGAATTATGACCGTTGGGATATCTGTAACGACGCATGTTCGTTAGGGAAAGAATTGGAAGTTCCGGTCTATAAATTTGTAAAAGAAGCGTTAATTAGAAAATTTGGAGAAGATTGGTATGCCGAATTAGAAAAAGTAGCCTCTGACTTGAAAGACGGAAAATAAAAAAAGTCCCTTAAAAAAGGGACTTTGTGGAGAATATCGGATTCGAACCGATCACCTCTTGCCTGCCAGGCAAGCGCTCTAGCCAAATGAGCTAATCCCCCAATACCGAGAGAGCAAATATAGCCTTTTTGTTGGAAATTAAAAAAAAATTAAAAAATCAATAAATACTTCAACTGCAAACGTTTAGAATCAACTATTTTTAGTATACTTGCATTTATTTTTCTAAACGAAAATTTTTAACAACTATTAACTATACTTTATTCATGAAAAAAACTACTTTACTATTAAGTTTATTATTTACTTCTTTGTGTGGTTTTGCACAAACGACGTATTATTCTGAAGACTTTGAATCAGGTGATTTAAGTGGCTGGACAGCTACTGATTCTGACGGTGACGGTTTCAACTGGGATGTACTTAATGCATCGGGGATTAATGCCATTTTTGGTAACGGCTCTTTAGTGTCTTTCTCTTACGATGACACATCAGCAGCTCCATTAACACCAGACAATTTAGTTACTTCTCCAGCAATCGACCTAAGTGCTGTAACAGATCCTAATCTTTATTTGTTTTATGATCAAATTGTAAATTCAAGCTATCCTGCTGAACATTATGCAGTGTATGTAACAACCTCTAATGACCCTGCAGTTATAGCTGCAGCTACGCCTGTGTTTGAAACTACTGTAGCCAATGGTACTTTGGCTAATAAATTTTTAAATGTAACTTCATACATAGGTCAAACCGTTTATATTTCTTTCAGACACTTTAATTGTACAGATGCTTACTATCTTATTCTAGATAATGTTGTAATCAAAAGTTTAGCCAATAATGATGCTTCTTTAGTATCTGCTAAATTAAACCGTTACAGCCTTCAAAGTACTGATAATACGTTAACATTAACCGTTAAAAATACGGGAGTAAATGCTATTACAAATTTAACTGTAAACTGGAACGATGGTACTACTGATCACATCAGCACAATCAATAAAAACATTGCAGTTGGTGCTACTAGTACTTCTGTAATTCACCCAACTAAAGTGAATTATTCAAGTATTGTTGAGAAAAATTTAAACTTAACTATCACGGCGGTTAATGGAAACACTGACCCAGTAATGGCCAACAATTCAACCATAAAAAAATTCAATACGGTAAGTCAAGCTTCTCCAAAAGGAGTTTTATTTGAAGAAGGAACAGGAACATGGTGTGGATGGTGCCCAAGAGGTATGGTAGCTATGGCTTTCATGGATACTACATATCCTAATGAATTTATTGGAGTTGCTGTACATAATCAAGACCCAATGATGTTAGATGAATATGATACCGGAGCTGGTTTTTCTAGTTTCCCTGGAATGAATGTTGACCGTGTTGTGAAAGGAGCTGACGTAAGTCAAACTACGATGACTTCCAATTTAAATACAAGAAAAGTTTTAACTACTCCAGTTAGTTTAGATGCAACAGGTGAAGTTAATGGTGCTGATGTTACTATTAACGCAAGCGCTACATTTAGAACTTTGTTTGCTAATGCTAATTATAGATTAGGAGTAATTATTTCTGAAGATAATATTGTAGGTACTGATACTGGTTATGACCAACACAACTACTACTCTGGAGGAGCCAGTGGTGTAATGGGAGGTTATGAATTATTGGCCAACCCTGTACCTGCAGCTGATATGGTATTCAATCACGTAGCTAGAGATTTAGTAGGTGGTTACGACGGTCAAGTTGATTCTGTTCCAACATCAATCACTGACGGACAAGTAGTAACGTATTCATTTAACTACACAGTACCAGATACGAGTGTTATTGATAATATGCATGGCGTATTAGTTTTAATCGATCAAGATAATGGTGAGGTTGTAAACGCAAAATCATTCCAACTATCAACTTTGGCTGTGAATCACAACCAAGTAGGTCCTTCAGTAACACTTTATCCAAATCCAGCAACAGAATATTTTACCATCAATAATTTAAAAGGTGGCATTTATAATGTTACGATTTATGACATGTCAGGTAAAGCTGTTCAAACATTGAAACAAAAAGAAGTTAACGATAACCAATCGTTAACAATTTCTACCAAAGGAATGGCTACAGGAGAGTACATTGTAAATTTTGCAACGGGTAACACTTCTTACAGCAAACATTTATTGGTTAAATAATTTATAAATTATTATAAAAGTACCCTATGAAAAAAGTTCTTTTTTTATTAGCTTGTCTTACTTCTTCATTGTCATTTTCACAAATGACAATGAAGAAGTTGGATGGTACTCCCATCATAAACGGAGATGTGTTAACATATACCGTATTAGGGGACCCAAATAACATTACCTCGTCAGATCCTGCTTATCTAGGATTTAAAATTTACAATAGTTCTGCCGCTAATATCAATGTAAAAATGAAATTAATGAGCATGACTAATTCTGACGGTACTAATCTTCAATTTTGTATAGATCCTATATGTGTTGGCACAATTTCAGTAAACAGCACTTATCCTGCTAGCGGTACTTCCGTAGTACCTGCTAACGGTCAAAATGGAAACTTTGATCATTTTGTAAACAGCAATCCCGGTAATGGAATAAACCCTGTTATCTATGTTCTTAAGTTTTATATGGTCAAT
>CANBOV010000032.1 GCA_947371275.1 Flavobacteriaceae bacterium
AGAGTGATTTTATCACAGGTGAATCTGGATGTCAAAGAAGGTGAATTCCTTTATATCATTGGTAAAACGGGAACGGGGAAAAGTAGTTTCATGAAAACGCTATATGCCGACTTGGCGCTAACCGAAGGCGAAGGCACTATAGTGGGTTATGATTTGGCCCACTTGAAAGAAAATGATATTCCGTTTTTGAGAAGAAAGTTGGGTATCGTCTTCCAAGATTTTCTATTGTTGCCCGATCGTAGTGTGAATGAGAACATGTTGTTTGTCTTGAAAGCGACAGGCTGGACGGATACTGCTTCCATGCAAAACAAGATAAATGAGGTATTGGAACGTGTAGGGTTAAAAGGGATTTCGAGTAAATTGCCGCACCAACTTTCGGGTGGAGAGCAACAAAGAGTGGCCATTGCCAGAGCGTTATTGAATGACCCTGAATTGATTTTGGCCGATGAGCCTACGGGGAACTTAGACCCACAAACCAGTGCAGAAGTATTATCGGTACTCAAAAAGATTAATGAGAATGGCAAAACGGTGATTATGGCTACCCATGATTATGCCGTGATTATGAAATTCCCTGCTAAGACCTTGAAATGTGAAGACAACACTATTTTTGAAGTCGTACAAAAAACCGTTTAAGCCTTTGTAGATTCTAGTATAGCGACCAGTTTTTGAGCATTTTTAGTATCGTTTAAGACCTCGTTTAACACAGCAGTCCTCCTATCGTTATCTTGATAAGGCAGGTCTTTTAATTCGTTTATTTTAGCTATAAACTCCGCTTCATTAGTGGCTATTTCGCATAACGGAAGTATTCGTTCATCGTCTACCATATTGTCATTAATCACGCAAAACCTACTTTTAAAAAGGGAATTGATTAGTTTCAACTTGGTGCCTGATTTCTGGAATGAGAGTAATACATTGAGGTGCGCATTAGCTAGCAATCTTTCCAACTGCGCTTCTGATGTTATGGGTTCGTATACAATATTGGGCAAGTTTTGAATGAGGGGAGCCACTAATTCTTTCCCATTGGAAGAAGCAATGACGAGTTGATAATCAGGTATAGACTTGAAAACCTGTATTAAAAACTGGGCGGCTTTTCTATTATCGGGCAAACGTAAATCGCCATGATACAAGGCGTAGTTCCCTTTTTCTGTATGCTGTACAACTGCAGCATTGCCGTGAAAAACGGGGATGTATGCTACTGTATTAGCCCAGGACTTTACCACTTCATTTTCGTGAATCGAGAGGGTAACTACTTGATTGAACTGCTTCAACTGTCTTTCATACTTTGCATATTTACCAATTTCCAGAAAGTACAAGAATTTTTTTAAGCCCAATGCTTCGCTGCGGTACATTCCGGCATAGAATTTAGATTCAATGTTGTGCAATCGGAGGAATTTTGGCACTGCAATAGCACTATAGTGTAGCAGCATGGTGGACTGCAAACCTTCAAACCATACGGGGGCTTCTATCGCTTTGATGTTTTTTAGTAAGTCCTTGTGATACCGGGATTTCACACCAAAAGGGATGGAAGACAAAAGAAACAATGGATTTCTGTTTTTCTTATACAGATAGACTTCCTTGGTAATGGCTTTTAGTGCGGGATGCACCGTTTCTCTCTTCTCAATAAAACAATGCAAATAGATGCTATAGCCTAAGGCATGAAGACTTTTTATCTTATAAAACACATCTATTACACCACCATAGTCGGCAGGATAAGGATTATCGAAACTGATGATATGAAGCGTTTTATTGGGCATAGTGGTTAACAAAAATAACATATTTTTGAAGTTATCCCGAATTTAAATTACTTTTGAAGTAAATAACCGCACTATGTTTAAGAAATCTATTCTTTATTTTCTAAAAAAATATTTTTACAAAGTAAAGCTTAGTGCGCCCTTATCACCTGCCACTCAAATCCAGCAGGTACAGTTGTTTCATTATTACCAAGATTGCCACCGTAAAGGAACCTTACCCGAATTTACTACGACTGGTTTTAAGGTGTTTTCACAATTTGAAGAAGACGGCAAACTGCTGTATATTTTTTCACTGCTAGGCATGGGTACTAAGACCTTTGTGGATTTAGGATCGCATGATTGTGTGAATAGCAATTGCGCCAACTTTGCTGTGCATTTTAACTGGAAAGGACTCTTTGTAGATGGAGACCCAAGCTTATTGGCAATTGGCAAAAACTTTTACAAAAAAATACCAAATGCGTGGAGTTACAAGCCCCATTTTTTTAATGCTTTCATCACTAAAGATAACATTAACGACTTGTTGCAACAACAAGGCTATACGGGACCCATTGAGTTCCTTTCGATAGACATTGATGGCAATGATTATTGGGTTTGGCAGGCTATAGAAGTAATCCAACCTAAAGTAGTCTTAGTGGAATGCCAAGTGGCCTTTGGGTTACGCAATTTGGTGGTGCCTTACCAAGCCGATTTTGTGAATGATGTAACCCAAAACAACTATTATGGCGCTTCGGGGATGGCTTTACAGAAGCTCGGTAAAAAGAAAGGGTATCGCTTGGTAGGTTCGAACGACTATGGGAATAATCTATTCTTTATCCGAAATGGATTAATTGAAAAAGAACTGCCTGAAATTACTATTGAATCTACCTTACAACATCCTTTTGCCACGGAAACTTTCGGGCAATTTGACGCTATAAAGCACAAGGACTTCTTGGAATCCTAAGATTGCTTACTGTACTGTAAAAAGAGCTCGTGCCATTGCTGCATTACCGTAGCTAAAGTATAGCGTTCCTTTACCTTTTGGGCTTGCTTTCCTACTTGAAGTCTTACCGCTTTATCATCCATCAAAGCCATTAATTGCTGCGCAAATGCTTGGGTATCTCCCTCCTTAATTAAAAAACCATTCTGGTGGTCTTGTATCAGTGAACGAGGACCGACAGGACAATCATATGCCACAACGGGCAAACCACAGCTCATGGCTTCAATTAAGACCATTGGGAATGCTTCTGACCTTGACGTCATAGCGTAGATAGAAGCTTGAAGGTATTTTTCTTCTATATTTTTGGTTGGTGGTAAAAACCGCACCGATTGGGTGATATTTAATTGTTGGGCTAACGATTCTAGGGGCAAGCCCAGTTCAGTCTTACCGTAGATTTCCAATATCCAATCGGGATGCGAAATTATTACTTGTTGCCAAACATGCAGTAAACGATCTAATCCTTTTTCATAGGAATACCTTGCCGCCACGATTACTGTTTTGGAATCCAAGGGAGCTGCGTTAGCACTAGTGATCCAAACAGGATTGGGAATTACGATTCCTTTTTTGGTATTCCCCCACTCTGCTAAGGCCTCTTCGGAAAGCACGATGAAATCATCAAATTTGCTTATGCTATAATTTCTAAAGAAGTATTTAAATTGATGAGCTACTTGGTTGTACCCATTCGGACTATATTCAAGTGGCTCGTTGTATTTAGAAGCATGCGCTTCAAACAAGACCGGTATAGTTGTTTTGATCAAGAATGGGAAAAGAAAGGCTTTCCAACCAAAATCACTGAGTACCACGACATCCGGATTTATAGAGGCTATGGTATGCTCGATTTGTTTTTTGTAGTGGTATAGAAAAGCGAGTCCTGACCCTTTTAAGGTAATATCGTGCAATTGTATTTTGGGATTGTAATCATAAAACGGGTTGGCATTGCCGTCGTTTTGTGTTACTATGTGAACTGTAAACCCAAAATGTTCGATAAGATAATTGGTTTTAACTGCCAATACACGGGCTACACCGCCTTCATTATTGATCTTGGGAGTTATGTAAAGGACTTTCATTTTTTGGACGCCAAAAAATCATCGTAGTTTCTAATGTAATCCTCCTCTTCAAATACATCTGAAGCCAAGACCAAGCAGACCGCACCTGAAGAAAAATTTTGAAGTTCGCGCCAAATGCCTGTTTCAATTAACAAACCTACATTGGGTTTATTCAACAAGAAGGCGGTCTTCTCTTTACCATCATCTAATACAACTTCAAAACTACCACTTAGCGGAATCAAAAACTCTTGTTGGTTGATATGCGAATGGCCCCCTCTAAACGACGTTGATGGCACATCAAAAAGGTAGTATACTCTTTTAAATTCAAAAGGAATGGTGTCTTTTTGAATGAAAGCTAAATTTCCTTTTAGGTCTTCAACTACGGGTATGTTGATTAATTGCATTGGTTTAATCGTATTAGTGTGGGCTTGAATAGGGTGTAAAAATAGACTAAAATATTTATTTTTTGAGCAGGCAGTCGACTTTTCTACCGGCAGCCGTTTTATTCTACATGGATGGAATCGTTGGGTTTGCTGATTATAATATGTTTTCTAAAATAACTCGAAACTTCGAGATTTTTCCAATTATTCTTATCCGTTGTTAGGCTAAAATCAACTTCATTATAGATGGTTTTGGGTTTACTAATCAGCGGAGGCACAACACAAAGGGTATCCTTACACCGCTTAATTCTGGTGAAACGGTCTTTCATTTCAAGATTGTAATGGTAGGCTTTACCAGAGAGCAAGTCTTTATAGGCGGTCACTATGGGTTCGTTTGCAAGGAATTGTGCACCAATCAGCAAACTGAATAGCAGTCTTGACCCCTTTAACTGCGCAAAGTAGTTGGGTTGGTTTAGCAGGAGATAGTGGAGCAAAGCCCCTACAGCATAAAAGGTTGCGAAAAGGAAAAAGAAATAGATGGTGTTGATGGCTCGATCGGGAGGTAGTCCGTTAAGGCTCCACATACCCGGAAAGATTCCGCAATAAACGGTAATGAACACTATTCCAAAAGCTGCTAAGGGATGGATGAACCATTCCTTATACTTTTGGGTTTCTACTACTTTTTTGATTGATTCAATAAAGAAGCAACAGCATAAAAGCACTAATGGAGTCCATTTGACTACATACCCCACTGTGAATTGGAATGATTTAAATAGGGATAAGAGGAATTGGTGTTTCACGGCTATGTTGGTTGCTCGAACGGCATTGCCCGGTGCTAACACTTCAAACAAGGTAAAGAGGAAGGTTGCTGCCAGGAAAAATCCTAGTCGGCTTCCCGTTTTCTTTAACATTAAAAGTCGGTACAAAAACAAGCCTAGCATTAGCAGTAGAAAGAGTACTACTGTGATTTCGTTGCAACCCATAAGAGCCCATAACAGTAGCAGCATTCCGATGCTGTTGATGCTTTTTTTATGTTGGTAAAAGCGCAGTAAGGATCCAAAAAAGAACAAGACTAGACTGGTAGGTAATTGGTTTTGTAACGAACCGGGCATCCAGTAAAATCCCTCGCAGATATCGGGCATTTGAGCGATGTAGAGGAAGGTAAACCCTCCGACAAAAGCCACTTTGGTTTTAGCACTAAAAGAAGTATTTACACTTGAAATGAAATAATATAAAGCCCATAGAAACAGTGCCAATAAAAGTATGGGCACCACTTTAAGCAACCCATAATTGTTGTACGTTAATGGATCTAGGCTTAGTAATCCGTTGGAAAAATAGCGCCCCGACCATTGGCAATAGCGTCTTATTTGCAGGGGCCAAAAGGCTGTAGTTTGGGATTCAAAGCTATAATCAAAATCATCGGATCCCGGATTGTAAAAAAAAGAGAGTAGCACTAAGGGTAGTACAGTTAGTATTCCCAAAAAAATAAAAAGGGAATTATTTTGCAACAGCTTGACGCTAATTAACTTTACCTTGTTGTTCATATTACTTTGCTATATTCATTAAATTCAACCATTGTTTACCTATATTTTCTACTAAAAACGGCGTGCAACTTTCTAAGGTGTGTTGTTTACAAAGAGCGTAAAAAGCCTCCTCTTCAATCATTTTGTTCATGGCATCCCCAAGGGCTTCCCAATTTTGATTTTCTACTAAAATACCATTTTTATCGTTTACAATTTCGCTTGGACCAGTAGGACAATCAAAGGCTACTACTGGAGTTTGACAAGCCATGGCTTCTACTATTACATTGGGTAATCCTTCGTTTTGACTGGAGAGCACTAAAAATTTGGCTTTGCTTAAATACTTAAACGGATTTTCTTGATAGCCTAGCAAATGAACTTTTTCTGAGTGGGGGTTTTGACTAATGGCTTGGTTGAGTTTAGCCACATCACCGGTTCCCAAAATTACTAGATGGATATTTTGTTGAGGCAACTTGGTTTTGCCATACTGTTCGATGAGTAGATCAAACTGTTTGATTGGGTTTTCGAATTGGCCGATCGCGATAATAAAGGGAAAATCTAAGGTAATAGGCTCCTGTTGTTTGTCTGCGATTTCATCGGTATCGATTGGATTATAGATGGTCACCACATTGGAGAGCAAATGCTGATTTTCAATTCTTTGCTGAATTTGATGGGTCACTGTTACATTGGCATAGGCTGAACCATACATGAGCCTAGTTAACCAAGAAGCGTTGGGCATGTAATGGTCGATTAAATAACTGTGAACCGTAAATATGGTGGGTGCTTTATAAATCCATTTAGCTAATAGAAATTCTTGGAAGGGCTTGATTCTAAAACGGAAGTCAATAATAAAATCAAACTGCTGTTGGCGTAAATAGTTCTTTAGTACCCGCATTCGTTTGAGTCTATTTAGGCCATCATTCTTTTGGTTTTTGTGAATCCCTAAGTTAATTAATTTACCGGCATAGGGATAAGAAACCTCATCAACAACAATAATGTTGTGGACTTCAATCTGATGTTTTTCAAAAAACACGGACAACCGAGCCATAACTCTATCGCTTCCGCCTGCACTTAATCGGAATCCGATTAATGCAATTTTGTATTTTTTGTTTTGTTCAATCATTTATGAATCCCTACTTTTAATGCCAAATATAAACTGTTTTGAATCATTTATGGAAAAATTTCCATTAGTTAGTGTTGTTTGCTTGTGCTATAATCATGCTGCATTTGTAGTGGACAGTTTAAATTCGGTTTTAACCCAGCACTACGAACCTATAGAAATTATCATCGTAGACGATTGTAGTACAGATACTTCTGTTAGTGTGATTACCGCTTGGTTAGCCGATAAAAAAGGGATTACCTTTATTAAAAACCCCGAGAATCTTGGGAACACTAAGTCGTTTAACAAGGCACTTAAAATGGCCAAAGGCGACTATATTATTGATTTGGCCACCGATGATTTAATGATGCCAGATAGCATCGCTAAACAAGTTGAAAAATTCAGCACTAGTGTACATGAAAACGTAGGGATTGTCTATGCTAATGCTTCATTGATTGATGAACACGGGGCGTTTATCTCTCATTATTTTAAAACCGCTGCTGACGGTACCTTAGTAAACAAACGTGAAAGCGGAGATGAATACGTAAAAATCATTACCGGAGGAGATGAGGCCATGTGTACGGTTACTGCTATGGTAAAAAAGGAAGTATTTGATAGCCTGAATGGCTATGATGAACGCTTGGCTTATGAAGATTTAGATTTTTGGATTAGAGCGGCGCGTACGTATAAATTTGATTTTATAGACGAGGTCCTCTTTCAAAAAAGGGTGCTTCCTAATTCATTAGGCACTAATTTCCATCGTAAAAAAAGTAGCTTATCCAAAAAGATTAATGCCTCTACTTATCAAATCATACACAAGGTTTATCATTTAAACAAGAGCCAAGAAGAAGATCGGGCTATCTTGAAACGCCTTCATTATGAAATGCTTTTGAATTTCAAAAACTCTTATTATTTATTGGTGCTGAAATATGCTTACTTAGAAATGAAGATACGTTGGCGTTTGCTTTTAAAATAGCGACTTTCTAAAATAAGTCGCCAGCACAATTAAATACATAAGATAGGTAAAAGCGTAGGCCATTACAATTCCTTCCAATTGGTAGAGGTTCAAAAAATAAAGGCTAGAGCCATATAATATGGCAAGCGAACAGATCTCAGAGACGATAAACGCTTTGGTCAATTTCTTGGCATAGAATTGAAATCCTAACACATAGGATGCTGCTTTAAAAGCATCTCCTATCAGTTGCCAAAAGAACAACTTAGCGATTGGCATAAAGTCTTTGGTAAAGACCAATCCGATGATGTATTCTTTGAGTATAAACACTAGAACTAGACCTCCTAAGAATATGGGCATAATACCTGTGTAATAGCTCCAAAAGAGTTTTTTAGTTTCACGTTTGTTTTTGGCAACCGCTAATTTGGGTAAAAAATACAATCCTAAAATAGAAGTAATAAAAAGAAAATAGTAGGATGACATTCGGTTCATAGCTTCCCAAAAACCTGCTTCTTTTAGACCGATATGGTGGATGATGTTTTTTCTAACGGCAAATAAGACTAAAGGTCCGATTACCGACGAAACGACAGCCATCAATGAATAGGAGGCCAATTTATTCAATTTGGACAAGCTATAAAACTTAAAATGTACGTGTTTTAAAATGGAGATTTCTTTATTAAGAAAGAAAAACGAAACAAAGAATAAGAGTGCTGGGGTGAAAATGATCGATACTAAGGCTCCATTGGTTTTGTAATTAAAAATCAAAAGAACAGAAAGTAAGAGTCCGATAAAATTCCCAATGATGTTTATGGCAACTACTTTTTTATACGATCCAAATCCGTTTATTGCTGCCACTAAAAAGATATTGGCTATGTAAAAGGGCAAAGCGAAGGCAAACAATTTAAAGACACTAGTAAAATCAAAGCCATTAAATATCAAATGATTAAAATAGTTAGCACCTGCAAACAGTATGCATCCGATAATGACACTGGAGATGACAACCGAGATAAACACGGTAGATAACGTTTGGGTTAGTTTTTCTTTTTCTTCTTTATGTTCGGCCACATATTTCACCAAACCTGTTTCGAAACCAAGTGTAGCAAAGGCTTCTGTTGAAGAAATGAAGTTTCTAAAATTACCAACTAACGCCATCCCACTAGGCCCAAGAAAGACGGCTATTACTTTTGAGGTAATGAATCCGATACCTATCTTTAGCATAATGCTGATGCTATTTAAAGACAGTGCCTTATACAGTGGTTTATTTGCTATTTCTTTTGAAAATTTCAATTAATATTGGTTTAAAACATGAATTATAGTATCGACTTCTTCCATAGACATTAAAGGACTAATAGGAATACTTAAAACTTCACGGTGTATTTTTTCGGTTATGGGAAAAGATAACGAATGCCAATCGGGTAATGCTTTTTGGTGGTGTGGTGGAATAGGATAATGAATCATGGTTTCAATCCCTTTTTCTTTTAAAAAGTTTTGAAGTTGTTGACGGTTCTCTGTTCGCACGACATACAAATGAAATACATGATTTTTGGAGTAATCCCATTGAGGCAGTATAATCTTCTGATTGTTGATTTCGGTGCTATACCTTTTGGCATGAGCCATTCTTAAAGTGTTATCGGCATCTAAGTGCGGTAATTTCACATTTAGAAATGCCGCTTGTATTTCGTCTAAGCGGGAGTTTATCCCTATAAATTCGTTGTAGTATTTTTGTTCGGAGCCATAATTGCGCAATGCTAGAATAATCTCATGTACTGCTTCGTCATTGGTAGTAACTGCCCCTGCATCACCAATGGCACCAAGGTTTTTCGCGGGATAAAAGCTAAAGGCGGCCGCATCGCCTAGGTTTCCAGCTTTACCGTTGTCGTTTTGGGCACCGTGTGCTTGAGCCGCATCTTCGAAAAGCCATAATCCGTGCTGCTTTGCGATAATTGATAGCTTTGACATATCAGCCAATTGACCGTATAAATGCACCGCTAAAATTGCTTTGGTTTTTGGGGTGATTTTACTGGCTACTAAATGGGGATCCAAGTTATAGGTTTGCATGTTGGGCTCAACCAAAACGGGTACTAAATCTGCTTGCAGTATGGCTAAGATACTGGCGATATACGTATTGGCTGGGACTATAATTTCATCTCCTTTTTGCAATCGTCCTAATTGAATGTAGGCTTTAAAGATTAGGATAAGAGCATCGAGTCCGTTTCCTACTCCGGCACAATACTTTGTACCACAATAGTGGGCAAAATTGAGTTCAAATGTTTTGACTTCATCCCCTAGTATAAACCAACCTTTCTCTAGCACTAGATCCATTTTTTGTTGGAATTGTGTTTGGTACGCGCTGTTTATTTTTTGCAAATCGAAAAACTTTATCATAGCAACACTGCGTCTAAAAGTGAAAAATTGGATGTATTGATTTCGTAAAAATCTTGCACCGTAGTTTTAGCTCCAAAGCTTTCTTTCCAATAGAGTAAGCCCGCATTTATCTTGCGTCCATTGTCTTCGTGGGAAGTCCCAAAATCAAAGTAGTGTAGATCTTTAAAAACGTCTGCTATCAAATGGTTGTGCAAAAAGTCTAGGCTCCCCAATTGGTTTTTGGTGCTATTCCCAGAGATATATTGTGAATGAGCCACTTTATTAGAAACGAAAAGTGTAGTGCCTGCCACTAATTCCTCTTGATGGTATACATTAAACTGACGAATATTGTTAGGAAAACGTTGGTGTAGCCTTTGGATTTCTTCAAGAGAGTGCACCGGTTTTGCTCCATGCTTCTCTTGTAAATTGGGGATCAAAATAGTGTTCCAAAATGATTCGAAATCAGTCACTTCTCTTACTTTTAACTCATTTTTCACTCCCCGGCGCACCCCCTGTTTTCGGTCGGTTGACAAAGAAAAGGCTTGGGTCAAATCAAGTACTGAAAGACAATCTCTGCGCATAAGTGTAGCATTCAACAAAAATAATATGTATTCTATTTCCTCTGCGAAGCAAGTCGTGTAAATGGCAGGGATTAACTTTATTTGAAGGGTTTGGATATTTTGGTGCTGCAGAAATTGCAATACAGTTCTGACGATACCAATGACCTCACTTAGTTTACTATTTTGGGCAAAAACAAAGCCCCCGTACGTTAATCCTTGATGAGAATGGAGCGTAGTTCCTTGTCGGTTTGCGGGTAAGACCGCCACTACAGAATCCTCTTCAAAAACGAGTAAGGATTCATCGACGAAACGATCAGCATGGTATTCCATAAAACCACGTTCAAGCAAAAAAGAAGCGTTTTTAGCATGCTTTACAAATGCATTCCAAATGGCAGTATCATGGGCTTCAAAACGTCTGACAGTATAGTTTTTCACGGGTTCACTTTAACTTTGGAAAATTAAACATTTATTTTTAAATACCTTATGAATGTTAAAAATTAGATTTTATAGAAATATTGCGTATTTTTAAAATTCATTAATTGAATGAAAGTGAAGTTAAAACGTTTTTTATTATTAATTATTGTACTATGTAGTCCGTTTTTTATGGCCTATGGTCAAGATGTAACGTTTTATCAACAATTTAATGGACGTTATGATTTTACCTATGTGGGGAATACAATGAATTTGGCTGAGAACAATTCTATTTTTGATTATGTTACCACAACCAGTTCCACTGCTACTTTAAACCTCAATCCTGGCGATCAAGTTGAAAAGGCCTATCTTTATTGGGCGGGCTGTGGCGATGGTGATTTTGAAGTTAATTTGAATGATCAAACCATCACGCCTGACCGAACTTTTAGCTGTATTAAAACCTTTAGTGGTTCAGAATTCACTTATTTCAGTGCTTTTAAAGACATAACAACACAGATACAAACTACAGGAAATGGCGATTATACTCTTTCTAATTTAGACATTTCTGCCTTTGAAGATTATCATTTGACTAGAAGAACCAATTTTGCAGGGTGGGCCATTTTTATCCTCTACAAGAATCCGGCCTTACCGTTAAATCAAATAAATCTATATGATGGTTTACAGGGCGTTCCTGATGATTTGGTCATCAACTTAAGCAGTTTAAATGTGCTGGATAATGCCAATTCCAAGGTAGGATTTATTGCTTGGGAAGGTGATGCCTTATTGGCCACCGAACATTTTGAATTCAATGGTATTGCTTTAAGTAACACCTTAAATCCGATTAATAATGTATTCAACGGAACCGATAGTGTGACTGGAAGTGACACCTTATACAATATGGATTTGGACATCTATGATCTCCAAAATTATATACAAGTGGGTGATACAACAGCTGAAGTCAAACTCAGTTCGACCCAAGATTTTATCATGATTAATTCGGTTGTCATTAAATTAAACAGCCAGTTACCCGACGGCAGTATCACCATTGATGCGGTCGCTAAAGAGTGCGATTCAAAAACTGTAACGGTTACTTATACTGTCGCTGATTTTGACGCCACTAATCCGCTTCCATCAAATACACCGGTATCCATTTATTTAAATGGACAATTTTTTCAAACCGTTTATACAACAGCCGTCGTTCCTATTGAGGGTACAGTTACTTCACAGGTCACCTTGCATTTACCGGATACCACTCCTACTGATTTTGTGCTAAAATTTGTAGTAGACGATGTTGGTAATGGTACAGGGATTGTAACTGAGATAATTGAAAGCAATAATAGTTATACCACCAACGATTCGTTTTGGTACGCTCCGCTTTACAACACATTAAACCCCTTAATCTCCTGTAATGAAGGATTTACTAAGGGGACTTTTAATTTTGCTTCTTATGAAGACATAGTCAAGCAGGATAGTAATGATGTCGTTCGTTTTTATGCCACTTTGGACAATGCAGTCAATGAAACCAATCCGATATTGAACACTACGAATTATAGTGCCAACCTAACTCCAGCGCAGGTATTTGTGCGTATTAATAACGAACACTGTTTCAGTATTACTTCGTTTTTACTGACTACAACTAATTGTCCGCCGACCGTTTATAATTATGTTTCAGCCAACAATGATGGCGCAAATGACGAATTCTTTATTGACGGATTGCAGAATATATTTTTAGATTATAAAATTGAAATATACAACCGTTGGGGAAGACTTATTTGGACTGGAAATGAATATACTGGTAATTGGAAAGGGTACGTTCAAGATGGCATTGAAAGTACAAAAGCCAGCGATGGAACCTATTTTTATTTTATTTATTTAAACGATCCAAATTATAGCGAACCTTTGAAAGGTTTTTTATACCTCAATCACTAACTACATATTTTGAGTATAATAGTTATAATCTTTTAATATAGTTTGAATAAATTCTTTAGTACTGTCTAAATTATTTTTAATTCCAGTTACTTGTTCGATTTTGGCGGTAAGTTTATTCAAAACAACATAATCGGCCGATTTAATAGCGCTTTGAAAAGTTTCTTTAATAATGCGCGCATCGTTATCTGACAGCTTAATTACAAGAGGGTATTTGGGTTGATATTCCTCACCAAGTTCTTCTAAAATAGTATTATTTATAGTGATTTTGTTTTTGAGTGTAATCACTGCTGTTCCTGCTGAAATATCACCTAAGCGTTGGGTCTTTTTATTGACTACCATTGCTATTAAACCAATTATTCCCATTCCGATTGAAATATCAATTAAACGGAAAATCCATCGTAATAGATAATCCCCAAATGAAGCTTGATAGCCATCTATTTTGACCACCTTAATTTTAACGATTCTTTTTCCAAGCGTTTGTCCCTCCATCCATAATTCAAAGAATAATGAATAAAAAGTAATGGGAAGTGTGATGACCGTTATGATAGCAAAAATGGTCCAATTATCCATCCCAGCAAAAACTTTATCAATTTTGAAGACGTAGGTTAATAATACCACCAACACAACTATATAGGCGATTTTAATCAGTAAATCAAGCATATAAGCACCTATTCGTTCTCCAACAGAAGCTGCTGAAAAATTTATAACAACATTTTGAGTCGTATTTATAGAAAGTTGTGTCATAATTCCTATTTTAGCATTCGATGAGGGAAGTTGCATTCATAAAACAAAACAAACAAAAATGGCTTGAGTTTGAACAAGCAATTTTTGGTAAATCTAAAAAAAATCCTGATGAAATGGCAAATTTGTACATTCATTTGGTTAATGATTTATCCTATGCACAAACGTACTATCCCAAAAGCAAAACGGTAGTTTACTTAAACTACTTAGCGTCACAAATTTATCAGAAAATATACAAAACCAAACGAGAGGAGAAAAATAGATTCATTTATTTCTTTTCTACGGAAGTCCCCTTGACTGTTTATCAGTACCGTAGGTACTTGTTGTATGCCTTTATCATCTTCTTTGGAGCCGTTGGTATAGGAGTTGTTTCGGCTAAATATGATGAGAATTTCGTTCGATTGATATTGGGAGATGGCTATGTGAATATGACCTTAGAAAACATTAAACATGGAAATCCTGTTGCGGTATATAAATCGAGCGGGAGTGTTCAGAGTTTTATTGGAATAACTGCCAATAACTTAGGGGTTGGTGTTAGAAGTTATATCTATGGCCTTTTTGGAGGTATTGGAACTTTTATGTCCCTGTTATATAATTGCATCATGCTTGGATCTTTCCAGTACTTTTTTTACCAACATGGTGTTTTTGGCGCTAGTGTTCGTGGTATTTGGATTCATGGATGTATGGAAATATTTGGCATGGTCGTAGAGGCGGCATGCGGCTTTATTTTGGGTGCTTCGATACTTTTCCCAAGAACCTATTCCCGACTGAATTCATTTAAGATTGGATTTAAAGACAGTTTGAAGATTTTCCTCAGCACGATACCTTTTACTATCGCTGCTGGATTTTTGGAAGGCTTTATTACCAGATATGCCATTGAGATGCCGCATTGGCTGAATGTCATTATCATATTTGGCACCCTTTCCGTAATTTCTTTTTACTTTTTAATTTATCCAACGATTGTTTATAAAAAATTAAAACCTTAATCCTATGTTTGAGTTATTTAAAAGAAGAGAATTTGGCGATTATATCAGTGATACCTTTCAGTTTTTTAGACAAAACGGGAAACATTTTTTTAAAACCTATTTCACGATTAGTGGAGGTTTGTTGATGTTGTTGGTTGTTGTTTCTTATTTTTTATTTAAAGTCTATTTAGATTTTTTTCTTAAGATTGATAACACCGCGAAAAATGCTGATTACTTAAAAGGATATCTATTTGATAATCTTCCCTTGATTATCACAGCGGCCATCTTGGTATTTCTTTTTATGATTTTATTAAGCATGTTTAACTATGCCATACCCGTCATTTATCTTGATTTGTATGACAAGCATAAAGGAGCTAATTTTGATACGAAAGAAGTGCTATCTCAATTTAAAAAGAGTTTTAGAAAGATTTTGGTCTTTTTCTTGGGTATTGTTTTTTTAGTAACCCCTATTTTAATGGTCCTATTTGTACTCTTGGTTTTACTATGTTTTATCCTCATTGGAATTCCGTTGTTACTTATGGCAGTGCCAGCTTCTTTTTCGTGGATTACCCTAAGCTTTTATGAGTATATGAATACCGACAAGACCTTTTTTGATTCATTGGGAGAAGGTTTTAGACATGTTAAAAGTCAATTTTTCCCCATAGTTGGTTCTTGTATGATTATGTATATTATGATTCAAGTTTCCATGACGGTTTTTTCTTTTATCCCTTATATTTTTGGTGTGACTTCGATGGTTACCACGTTGCAGAATCCGAATGCTGGGAACGATCCCTTATCCACCATGCGAATCATGATGTTGGTGGTCATGGTTATGACCATGCTAATGAGTTACATTTTGAATAATTTACTCATCATTAATCAAGGATTGATTTATTACAGCAGAAGAGAATATAATGAAAACATTAGTTCAACGGATTCTATAGATTTAATTGGTAGTGAATAAAATTCTTTTCATTTTTTGGCTACTTGTTTCTGTACCTTCTTGGTCACAGGATACTATGACTGTGGTCAAAAAAGGACCGCATCATTATACCGAAAAAGATATTAAAATAGATCATGGCGCTACATTGTCGCCACTCCATTTTAAAACCAATCTTAAATCAAAGTACAATAACAGTGATTATCATTATGAGGTAAAGCTTAATGACAAGAGTCTATGGGATCGATTTACGGAATGGTTAGCGTACTGGTTTAAAAAGATTTTTGGGCTCAATGACTTTGAAAAATCAAAAAACTACGCCGAGATTACATTAAAAGTCATCGCGTGTTTGATTGTTATTTATGTTATTTATTTGATTGTAAAAGTAATTCTCAACAAAGAAGGTCAATGGGTATTTGGAAAGTCAACGACTAAAAAAATCATTCATGATGATGATATAGAAAAAAACCTCATCCATGTTGATTTTGAAAAGCTGATCAAAGAAACGTTGAAATCAGGGAATAATCGATTGGTTGTTCGCTACTATTATTTGTGGGTTTTAAAAAACTTATCTGAAAAAAACATTATCGAGTGGCATGCTGAAAAAACAAATACTGATTATTTGTATGAAATTAAATCAAATGATTTAAAAACTGATTTCCAATACTTATCCTATTTGTATAATTACATATGGTATGGGGAATTTGAGATGTCTGACCACACCTTTCAACATGCCAAAAAAGCATTTGAAAACACTATTCAATCTTTGCAAAAATGAACAGAACATTAAAAATATACATATTCTTCTTGTTTGTTTTGATTGCGGGTGTTGTCTATGTCGATGCTGTCAGACCTAAACCTGTTGATTGGACTCCTACTTATAATTTGAAAGATAAAATCCCTTTTGGATTAGCTATATTTGATGAACAAGCTCCCGGTCTATTACCGAATAATAAAATCAACAAAGTCAGCCGAACAATATACGAACATTTTGAACCCCTATATAATTACGACACCTTAGTAGATGATTATAAGGTAAAAGGGACGGTGATGCACATTTGTGATAATTATTTGATTGATGAGCAATCCACTAAAGAACTTTTTTATTTTGTGGGTCATGGTAATACTGCTTTTTTAAGTGTAGAAAATTTGCCAAAGATATTCACGGATTCGCTTAAGCTTAAAACAGATTCCCAATTTGATTATAAAAACAAAATTGATTGTTGGCTTATTAATAAAGGATTAGGTACAAAAAAATACGACTTACATCAAGGAGGAAGTGCTTTCTATTTTTCAAGTATTGATACATTACACACGACTGTTTTAGGATATCAAGGAAATGATCAGGAAAAAAAGATAAATTTCATTAAAGTTCCCTATCGCTCTGGAGCCTTCTATCTCCATTTACAACCCGTGGCCTTTACTAATTATCATTTATTGAAGGACGATCATTCTCACTATATCGAAGCACTATTGGCCTATATGCCTAAAGGAACGATTTTTTGGATGATCAAAGACCAAAATGGTTTGATCCAAGAGGGTTCTCCTTTTCAATACATACTAAGCCAACCCGCTTTAAAATGGGCTTGGTATCTTTTTTTACTAGGTATGTTACTATTCATTATTTTTAATGCCAAAAGAAGGCAACGTATTATACCTATTGTTAAACCATTACCAAATACGACCGTTGATTTCACTAAAACGATAGGGAACTTATACTACCAAGAGGGAGATCATCAAAATTTAATTGATAAAAAAATCATCTATTTCCTTGAAAGAATCAGAAACGAGTATTTAATAGAAACTACCAATTTGGATGAAAATTTTATTAAAAAATTACAAGCCAAAACAGGAAAAGACATAAAAGACATAGAACACTTGATTTATTTGATAAATTTTCAGCGGAGAAGTTATCAGCAGAGTATCGAAAGTGATTTAATCGAAATCAATAATGCAATAGAAAAAATTATCAACTAATGGAAAACACAGAAAACTTCGAGAATCCAGAAAATGTAAATTTTCAATCCAGATTAAATTTGGAGCCCCTTCGCGAAAGCATCGAAAAAATAAAAGCCGAAATGGAAACCGTGATTGTAGGTCAGCAAAAAATGATTGATCAATTGTTGGTTTCAATCTTAGCCAATGGACATGTTCTTATTGAGGGCGTTCCTGGAGTAGCAAAAACGATGACGGCCAAAATCATTGCCAAAACACTTTCGGTTAATTTTAGCAGAATTCAGTTCACACCTGATTTAATGCCCTCTGATATATTGGGAACTTCTGTTTTTGATTTAAAAAAATCAGAATTTGAGTTTAAAAAAGGTCCTATATTTTCTAATTTAATCTTAATAGATGAGATTAATCGTGCTCCAGCGAAGACGCAGGCGGCCTTATTTGAAGTTATGGAAGAGCGGCAAATCACTATAGACGGACATTGTTACCAATTGGATAAACCTTTTATTGTTTTGGCCACCCAGAACCCAATTGAACAAGAAGGTACTTATAGATTACCAGAGGCTCAATTGGACCGTTTTCTTTTCAAAATCAATATTGATTACCCTAAATTGCATGAAGAAATTGATATCATTCAACGAGAACATACGTTGCAAAACAACGGTAAATTAGAAAATATTAAAAGTGTACTAACAGCTTCGGATATTTTGACTTATCAAGCATTGGTCAAACAGATCATCGTAGAGCCCAATCTTTTGGAGTACATAGCCAAGTTGGTTGTCAACACTCGTGAAAATGCCTTTTTATACCTAGGAGCTTCGCCAAGAGCTTCGATAGCTATTCTGAACGCTTCCAAAGGATTTGCCGCCATACGCGGACGTGATTTTGTAACTCCCGAAGACATTAAAGATGCTGCCATACCCGTTCTACAACACCGTGTGATTGTTACACCAGAACGTGAAATGGAAGGCTTAACTAGTGTAGAAATCATCAAACAAATTATTGAAAGCATTGAAATTCCGAGATAAAATTGAACTTCTTTAAACAACTTTATATAACCAATTTCTTTTTCTATTTGCTTATTGGCATAGTAGTGTTGTTTTGTTGTGCCTTTATGTTTCCTGTGCTATACCATGCCGTGTGGTTTGTATTATTAATGATAGTAACTTTTTTTGTACTGGATGTATTGATACTTTTTAGCACAAGAAAAGGTATTGAGGGTCATCGAACTGCACCGGAAAAGTTATCCAATGGAGATGAAAATCCTATTGTTGTTACCATCAAAAACTACTACACCTTTTCTGTACAAGTAAAAGTAATTGACGAAATTCCGGTACAGTTTCAAGTGCGCGACTTTGAAATTAAGCGCAAGATTAAAAATGCCGCTCAGGATGAGTTTCAATATTATTTACGACCCGTAGAGCGAGGAGAATACCATTTTGGTTGTTTAAACATTTATGCATCCAGTCCATTACAAATTATTGCTAGAAGGTATCGGTTTGATAAGGGCCAAATGGTTCCTACGTATCCTTCCTATATTCAATTGCGCAAGTATGATTTAATTGCCTTTTCAAATAATTTATTTCAATATGGTGTAAAAAAGATACGTCGCATTGGACATACTATGGAATTTGAACAGATTAAGGAGTATGTTCCAGGCGATGATATTAGAACCTTGAACTGGAAAGCCACGGCTAAGAAAAATAGTTTGATGGTCAATCAATTTCAAGATGAAAAATCACAGAACATTTATATGGCCATTGACAAAGGGCGCGTGATGAAAATGCCTTTTAACGGAATGAGTTTATTAGATTATGCTATAAATGCTACCCTAGTTTTATCTAATGTTATCCTTAAAAAACAAGATAAGGCCGGTATGTTTTCTTTTTCTAAAAAAGTAGAGAATAGAGTTGTCGCCGAAAAGCGCACCTCACAAATGCAAAAAATATTGGAAAACTTATACAATGTAAGAACCGATTATTTTGAAAGTGATTATTCTCGTTTGTATGCTGATATCAAGAAAAACATTAATCAACGAAGCTTGATTATTTTATATACCAACTTTGAAACCATGGATGGTTTGCACCGTCAACTACCCTACTTGAAAGGGATTGCCAAAAATCATTTATTAGTAGTTGTCTTTTTCCAAAATACAGAATTATACCAAATTACAAATAAGAAATCAGACACCGTTCAGGATGTTTATGATAAAGTTATAGCCGAAAAATTTCTATTTGAAAAGAAACTCATCGTTAATGAATTGAAGAAGTATGGTATTCACTCCGTACTGACACAACCTGAAAATTTGACTTTAGACACCATTAATAAATACCTTGAAATAAAAGCAAGGGGGATTTTATAGCAAAAACTCAGTAACTTTGACTCCGTTATGAAACAAATTAGCAGCATTCAAAATCCGTTTATCAAATCTTTGGTACTGCTTCAAGAAAAAGCAAAAGTTAGAAAACAAACTGGCACCTTTTTAATTGAAGGTCAACGAGAAATTGAATTGGCACTCAAAGGGAATTATGCAATAGAAACCATCCTATTCCTTCCAGAATTAATTTCTGAAACACAACTTAAAAAAATTATAAATCAGCCTGTAGAGCTTATAGAAATCTCCAAGGAAGTCTATCAAAAACTCGCCTATCGAGATACAACTGAAGGAATTTTGGCTATTGCCAAAACGAAAGCATTAACGCTTTCTGAATTAGTACTTCCCAAAAACCCTTTATTAGTGGTCATGGAAGCTATTGAAAAACCTGGAAACATTGGGGCCATGTTGCGCACATGTGATGCTGCCCGAATTGATGCTGTTATTATCGCCAATCCCAAAACCGATCTATACAATCCGAATATTGTTCGTTCCAGTGTAGGATGTCTATTTACCAACCAGATTGCTACAGCAACTACTGAAGAAACCATTGCTTTTTTAATAGACAACAAGATCAACTTCTACAGTGCGACCTTACAAAATTCAACTGCCTATCATACCCAAAACTACACTACTCCTACAGCCTTGGTTGTTGGTACAGAGGCGACTGGGCTGACAGCACTATGGCGAGAAAAAGCCACTCAAAACATCATCATTCCGATGCAGGGTGCTATCGACAGCATGAATGTTTCTGTGGCTGCTGCTATACTAATTTTTGAAGCAAAACGGCAAAGAGGGTTTTAAATAAAAATGAATTATAAATTATGAATTATAAAATAGTAGTGCTATTGCTAATAGCAAGTTTTACGGCTTCTGCTCAAATTACAGAACCAGAAGTAGATGTTTTAGTAGAAAGAACCTTAAAAGCTTTTAATGTTCCTGGTATTGCTGTAGGTATTATCAAAGATGGAAAATTGGTCTTTGCCAAAGGGTATGGCGTTACTAATATTAACACAAATCAAAAAGTAGATGCTAATACACTTTTTGGCATAGCTTCAAACAGTAAGTCCTTTACAACTGCTGCTTTGGCCCTTCTAGTTGATGAAGGTAAAATCAAATGGGATGACAAGGTGATTAACTATTTACCTGAATTCAAAATGTATAATGATTATGTCACTAACGAATTTACCATTCGGGATTTACTGACCCACCGCAGTGGATTAGGGCTAGGCGCAGGTGACTTAATGATTTGGCCTGACGGTCATAATTTCACTTCAAAAGATATTGTTAAAAACATACAGTATTTAAAACCTGTTTCGGGCTTTAGAACAAAATATGATTATGACAATTTACTTTATGTTATTGCCGGTGAAGTAATAGAAAAAGTTTCAGGTTCTTCTTGGTGTGACTTTGTAGAAAACCGTATCATGAAACCTATTGGAATGAAAAACAGTGCTGCTTCGTGGTCTCGATTAAAGGATACTACCAACACTATAGTGCCTCATGTTCCAACGAATGGAAAATTGGAAGTAATTCCGCGCTACACTAATCATATTTTTGATGCAGCGGCCGGATTGTATGCTTCGGTGAATGATTTAAGCAAATGGTTAATTGTTCAAATGAATGACGGAAAATATGGAGATAATCAACAATTATTCAGTAAAGAGCAGCATGACGAAATGTGGAAACCTCAAACCATTTTACCGCTGGGTAATCCTTACCCCTATAAAACCTTATTTAAAAATTATGGCTTGGGTTGGAAATTAGAAGATGTTAACGGACATTTACAAGTCTCACACACAGGAGGTTTAGACGGAATTGTAACCCAAACCTTAATGATTCCTGATCTTAAACTGGGCATTATTGTTTTGACAAATCAGCAAAATGGCCCTGCTTTTATGGCAATTTCCAACACCATTAAAGATCGCTATCTTGGCATTTCAAATCCAGATCATGTAACGGCACTTAGTGATGAGCGAAGACAAAGAGAAAGTAATGCTGATAAAGTGACCGATGATGTTTGGGTTGTCGTAGATAAAAATGCAAAAGATTCCTCTATCAAAATTGATTTGAAAAAATACGCAGGAACCTATAAAGACAATTGGTTTGGCGCCATTTCCATTGTTGAGAAAAAAGGGAAACTCTATTTTGCATCTGCACGTTCTGCTAGATTGTCAGGAGAGATTTTCTTTTACAACGACCAAACTTTTGTAGTGAAATGGAATGTTCGAAGTTTCCATGCAGATTCCTATATATTCTTTGACTTAGGAACCGATGGAAAAGCCAATCATCTAACCATGAAGGCGATTTCTCCAATGACTGATTTTAGTTATGACTTCCAAGATTTAGATTTTAGTCGTATTAATTAATGTTTCTGTTCTAAATTAATGTTTGCACATCTCAATTGTTATGATTATTTTTAGGGAATTGAAGAACCTGCTATGACTGAGATTGATTTAGAAGAAGAAAAAAAAGCGATTGCCCGAGAATATAAAGAATTACTCCGCATCAGTTACCAAACACTTACCGATTCAGACAAAAAGTTGATTCGAAAAGCCTTTGACGTAGCCGTTGACGCCCATAAGGATCAACGAAGAAAATCAGGAGAGGCCTATATTTTTCACCCCATCGGAGTTGCTAAAATTGTAGCTTCAGAAATTGGCTTGGGTGCTACCAGTATTGCTGCTGCCTTAATGCATGATGTGGTAGAAGACACTGAAGTTACTATAGAGGATATTGAACGAATGTTCAATCCGAAAATTGCCCATTTGGTTGAAGGTTTGACCAAAATCTCTCAGGTCAAGAAAGACATGAACATTTCGATGCAGGCAGAGAACTTTCGTAAAATGCTGCTTACACTAAATGATGATGTGCGTGTTATACTCATCAAGATAGCCGATCGTTTGCACAACATGCAAACAATGGACTCTATGCCCGATTACAAGCAAGTCAAAATCGCTTCAGAGACCTTGTATATTTATGCGCCTTTGGCCCATCGTTTAGGATTGTATAATATCAAAACAAAACTGGAAGATTTAGGACTAAAATATACAGAACCTGAAATTTACAAGGATATTGTAAGTAAAATAAAAGAGACTAAAGAAGAACAAGACGAATATATTAAAACCATTTCTGATGTATTAAAAAAATCTTTGGACGAGGAAGATGTGGAATACATTATGAAAGGCCGACCAAAATCGATCTATTCCATTCGCCGTAAAATGGCTGCACAGAATGTCACTTTTGATGAAGTGTACGACAAGTTTGCTTTAAGAGTCATTTACAAATCCAACTTACATGACGAGAAATTCTTAGCTTGGAAAATCTATTCCATAGTAACGGATCATTACCGTCCTAGCCCAAGCCGATTAAGGGACTGGATATCGTCTCCAAAGTCAACCGGATACGAAGCATTGCACATCACCGTTATGGGACCTAAAGGTCGTTGGGTAGAAATACAAGTGCGCAGTGAGCGTATGGATGAAATTGCTGAGAAAGGCTATGCTGCCCATTATAAATACAAACAAGGAGCCACAGAAGAAAGTGGATTAGATACTTGGTTGAATCTATTGAAAGAAGCTTTGGAAAGTTCGGAAACCAATGCAGTAGATTTTGTTGAAGATTTCAAAATGAATCTTTACGCCAAAGAAATCTTTGTTTTTACGCCAAAAGGAGAAATAAAATCCTTACCCAAAGGAGCTACTTCACTCGACTTTGCTTTTAGCATCCATTCGGAAATTGGCATTAAAACCCGAGGAACACGTGTCAATGGAAAATTAGTTCCTTTGAATCACGAATTAAAAAGTGGAGATCAAATTGAGGTCATTACCTCCGTCCATCAAAAACCAACGATTAACTGGTTGGATTATGTGACTACCTCACGAGCCAAGAATAAAATTAGAAACGTACTTAACGAAAACACTAAGAAAATTGCAGAAGACGGTAAAGAACTCTTAACCCGAAAACTCAAGCATTTAAAAATTACATTGAATGAAAATGTAGTGAATGAATTAGTGAATTTTTTCAAATTGAAAACGAGTTTAGATTTGTTTTATAGAATTGGGATTGGATCAATTGAAAATCAGCAACTCAAGGATTATGCTGCACAGAAAAGCAATACCTTGATGAATTTCTTTAAGAGCAAAATTAAACGTTCGCCCAATTCAAATCCGGAGGACATCAACAAACAAGAGTTGAGCAACAACTATGATTTGTTGGTTTTTGGAGTTGAACATGACAAATTAGATTATAAATTATCTTCTTGTTGTAACCCAATCCCCGGGGATGATGTGTTTGGGTTTATTACCATCAACGAAGGGATTAAAGTACATAAAAGAGATTGCCCAAACGCCATCACCTTACAATCCAATTATGCTTATCGTATTATGCAGGCTAAGTGGATTGACTCTTCCCAACAAGAATTTAAAGCCATATTAAAAATCACGGGGATGGATAGTTTAGGATTGACTAATGAACTTACCAAAGTAATTTCTAATAATATGAACGTAAACATTCAGAGTATCTCGTTGAGTGGCGATGCAGGGATTTTTAACGGTCAGGTTACGGTAGTCGTACAAAACAATAGTATACTTAAAAAACTCATTGACAACATCAAGAAAATAGACGGGATTGACAAAGTAACGAGAGTGTACACGAATTAAATATTGTGTTTATTCACAATTGCGTTTAACAACTTTTACCCTATAGTCTTTTAAAGCTTACACAAAAAAATTACCTTTGTCCCATGACACTAATAGCATCCGATAATGCCAAAAATCAAGAGACCGTAAAAAATGTATTTACGGCCTATCTTGAAAACAAAGGACACCGCAAAACGCCTGAGCGCTATGCGATTCTTCAGGAGATTTATGATAGTGAAGAACATTTTGACATAGAAAACCTTTATCTTAAGATGAAAAACAAAAACTATAGGGTATCGCGTGCTACTTTATACAACACTATTGAATTACTATTGGACTGCGGTTTAGTGCGTAAACACCAGTTTGGTCAAAATCAAGCGCACTATGAAAAGTCCTATTTTGACAAGCAACACGATCATATCATTTTAACCGATACGGGAGAAGTAATTGAATTTTGCGACCCTCGTATACATGCTATCAAGCAAACCATTGAAGAAATTTTTGGAGTGGAAATACACAACCATTCCTTATATTTCTATGCAACCAAAAAACAATAAATGCTCATGCAGCCTAAAGATTACTTCAAAAAAACATTTGTATTTGTATTTGTATTTTACCTAGTATTTCAAGCCGTAGGAATCTTAATGAATCCTTCTGAATTCAGTCTAATGAATTGCTTTAAAATAGTCACAGTCTCTTTGATCACTGCATTAGTCCTAGGCGGAATTAATTATTATGCCAAAGTAGATTTTTTTACTAAAAAGGGCGAACGCAAACCAAAAGACAATTAACTACAACTTATAACAACACAACACAATGACCGTAGATTTACTACTCGGATTACAATGGGGGGATGAAGGAAAAGGAAAAATCGTTGACGTCCTTACCTCAAAATACGATATAATCGCTCGTTTCCAAGGCGGCCCCAACGCTGGACACACCTTAGAATTTGATGGCATCAAACACGTTTTAAGAACTATCCCTTCTGGAATCTTCCATAAAAACAACAT
The DNA here is from genome assembly GCA_947371275.1 of Flavobacteriaceae bacterium. Lineage (GTDB taxonomy): Bacteria > Bacteroidota > Bacteroidia > Flavobacteriales > Flavobacteriaceae > Flavobacterium. The sequence goes on from CANBOV010000032.1 coordinate 25,612, forward strand.
TAATATCATCGGTAATGGCGTGGTGATAGACCCCGTAGTTTTTAAAAGCGAAATAGATGGCCTGGCCAAGTTTAATCTAGATTTACCATCCAAATTAATCATATCGCGTAAAGCCCATTTGATATTACCAACCCATAGATTACTTGATGCAGCTTCTGAAGCCTCCAAAGGGAAAGCTAAAATAGGTTCTACCTTAAAAGGAATCGGACCAACCTACATGGACAAAACGGGTCGAAATGGTCTTCGTATTGGCGATATTGAACTAGCTGATTTCAAAGAAAAATACAGAGCTTTGGCGGATAAGCATGAAGCTATGATTGCTTTTTATGACGTGAACATACAATACAATTTATCCGAATTGGAAAAAGAATTCTTTGAAGCTATTGAAGACTTAAAAAAATTACCATTTATTGATAGTGAAGAATATTTGGCACAAGCTCAAAAAGCAGGCAAGTCTATTTTATGTGAAGGCGCTCAAGGTTCGTTACTCGATGTAGACTTTGGAACTTACCCTTTTGTGACCTCTTCGAACACAACAGCTGCGGGTGCTTGTACTGGATTAGGTATTGCACCAAATAAAATAAAAGAAGTATACGGAATATTCAAAGCCTATACCACGCGTGTGGGTAGCGGCCCCTTCCCTACGGAAGATTTTGGTGAAGCAGGCGATTTAATGGCCAGTGTAGGTAACGAGTTTGGCTCTGTAACAGGAAGAAAGCGCAGATGTGGTTGGTTGGATTTGGTTGCCTTGAAATATGCAATACAAATTAACGGGGTAACCCAATTGATGATGATGAAAGGGGATGTCCTTTCTGGTTTTGACACTTTGAAAGTATGTACGTCCTATAATTACAAAGGTACCGTTATTCATCATTTACCTTATAACATTGAAGAAGAAAATGTAACGCCTATCTATACGGAATTCAAAGGATGGCAGGCCGACTTGACGGGTATGACAACTTTTGAAAGTTTACCACAAGCCTTAAAAGACTACATTGAATTTATAGAACGCGAAGTAGAAGTGCCTATAAAAATAGTTTCGGTTGGTCCGGATAGGAAACAGACAATTATTAAATAAATAAAAACCCCTTTCAATTATGAAAGGGGTTTTTATTTATTTACAATTTAAAAATAAAGGATTCACTTGGTTTAACAGATAGTTGGATAGTCCCTTCATGATGTGACACTACCAAATTGGCTGTACTCCCATACAATTGATCTTTTACTGTATAAGTACCTTCTGCAAGATTCCATTCTTTGATTACATCCTCTGGAAGTTTCAATTCAAAATTACTGGTAGTCTCTGAGGAAAAGTTGGTTACAATAATCAATTTTTCTTTATCGGTGTATCGAACAAAAGAATACATACCGTTGTCGTAGTGTTCCGTGAATCTTCGATTAGGATATTGAATAGAGATAAATTTACCGGTTAATGCATCACTGTTCAGAGTAAAGTTTAACAAACGGGAGTAAAAATCACGTAAGTCTTTTTCACTTTGAGTAAGTTTACCGCCATCAAACTTACCTCCATTCATCCAGCGTTGGTGGTTGGGCACTCCTACATAATCAAAAATACTGGTGCGCGTTGGTTTTCCGAAACCTCCGTCAACAGTACCTGCCTCTCCTACTTCTTGTCCGAAATAAATCATGGTAGGCGCTGAACTTATGGTGGCGGAAACTACCATCAAGGGTTTACCTCTTTCAGGTGTACCAGCAAATTCATGACTTGCTACTCGTTGTTCATCATGATTGTCTAAAAAGTGTAGCATATGGTGTTCGATATCACTCATATGTTCACGAATATCCGACAAACCATCGGGCAACTGCTTGCCTTGAATGACGGCTTTTAGATGGTCATACGTTTCTACTTTATCGTAAAGGTAATCCATTTTACCAAGGTTGATATAATTGCGGTATTCGTTAGGATTGTACACTTCGGCTAATAAAAAGGCATTAGGGTTTTTCATTTTAATAGCTGAGTTCATATAGCTCCAAAACTCATAAGGTACCATTTCGGCCATATCATACCGGAAGCCATCCACTCCTTTGTCTAACCAATACAAGGCAATATCACGGAATTTAGGCCAAGAGCTAGGCACCATTTTACCTTGCCAAAATGCATAATGTTCTATATAATCCTTCTTATCAAAACCGGCAGGTAATTCGTCAAATTCTTTGGTGCCGTCGGGTCTGATTCCGTAATTTACTTTTACCGTTTCATACCAATCATTGATATCAGGTTTCGGATTACGCGAGCCATTACCCGTCCATTTGGCAGGGAACTCGGTAAACTTGCCATCAGCCAGTGGATTTTTTTCACCATTTAAGGGTTTATAATTGTCTGAAGTAGGCACTTCAAAAGCCTTACCTGGGATGTAATAGAAATCATTGTTCCGGGAGAATTCTACGCTAGTATCGTCATCAGCTCCTAAATCTCTCACTCCTTTGGGTTTTGAAATACTATGATAGTTGCGCGCCACATGATTGGGCACTATATCGATTAGGACTTTTAATCCGTTTTTGTGTGACCGAGCAATTAATGCTTCAAATTCTTCTAATCTTTTAGCTGGATTATCGGCTAAATCTGGATTCACATTGTAGTAATCTTTAACAGCATAGGGAGAGCCTGCTCTACCTTTTACGACATCGGGATCATCATTTGAAATTCCGTATTTGGT
>CANBOV010000033.1 GCA_947371275.1 Flavobacteriaceae bacterium
AAACAACCAATGGACCTTTGTGAGAAACCGTGATTTTGGCCGCCGTAATATTACTAATTACTATGTAAATAATTCGAATAATGTAACCATCATTAACAATACTACAATTATTAATAATGTACAAAGAGATACTAGACGAAATGTGCGCTATAATGCGGGTCCGGATCGAAAAGAAGTACAAACAAGAAGTGGGACTATGGTGGCCCAAATACCTATTAAAGACCGAGCAAAACCAGGACAGAACGCCGCTGAAAATGAACTACAACTTTATAGACCCCAAGTGGAGCGCAATAACAGCCAAGGAAACAAACCCGTTCCGACAAAAGTAGTAGCACTAAAAGAGGTAAAACCAGAGGCACAAAGAAGTAAAGCAGGGAATCCAAAAGTATTTCCAGAGCAAAATAATCAAAGGAATGGTCAAAAGGTACCGCAAGCACAAAGCAATCAGCCGGTAAAACCAGCACTTCAAAACCAACCTAAGAAGGCTCCTCAACCCTTACCCTCAAGAGGAAATGTACCCTCAAAACAAGCGCCGTCTAAAAATCAGCCTCAAACCAGCAAACCGCAAGCAGCTCCCGGTACTCCACAGCGTAATAATCAACAGACGGCAGTGCAGCAAGCGCAACAACAACAAAATAACCAAAAGGCACAACAGCAACAAGTACAGCAGCAGCGTAACAACCAACAGGTAAAACAACAGCAGGCGCAACAGCAACAAGTACAGCAACAGCGTAACAATCAACAAAACAAACAACAGCAAGTACAGCAACAACAAAATAACAAACAAGTACAACAACAGCAAGTACAGCAACAACGCAATAACCAGCAGGCGCAGCAGCAACAGGTGCAGCAGCAACGAAATAATCAACAGGCAAAGCAACAACAGGGACAGCAGCAGCAAATCAACAAACAAGCTCGGCAACCGCAAGGGCAACCCAATGCCAACGATCCTTCAAAACGATAGCGATTTATTGCACTCTACTAATCGCCTCGATACTTCGGGGCGATTTTTGTTTTTAAAGAATACCCTATTATACCATATCTTTTTCTACTTTTGAGAGGCTAAAAAAAACCAAGTGTTGAAAAAGAGGTTATCTATTATAGTTATACTGCTTGCTGTCTGGTATGCAAACGCACAAGAGTTACTCCCTTTTGTGGAGAATTTCAGTAAGTCTAATTACAATGGGGACAATCAAGTTTGGAATGTTGCCCAAGGAACAGACAACGCCTTATATTTTGCTAATAACCATTATTTTTTGAGATACAATGGGGTACGTTGGGAAAAGTACTCGCTTCCCAACAAAACCATATTGCGTTCTGTATGTGCTGATGGCAACAAGATTTATACCGGTTCCTATAATGAATTTGGTTATTGGGAGCGGATATCGGGCAAAATGAAGTATACTTCGTTATCCAAAAACAAAAATCTTTTTACGGGTGAATCAAATAACGAAGAGATCTGGAAGATTTTCAAGTGCAACAATACCTTATATTTTCAATCCTTTAACACGTTGTTTATCTATGATAACAATCGCATTGAGAAAATTCAAATACCGTTTCAGATATCGTATTGCTTTGAGGTAGAAAATAAAATTTATGCCGCCTCAGTAAAGGATGGCATTTACTTATTTGAAGCTAAAAAATTTACTAAAGTAAAACGATGGCAAGGACTGGAAAACAACATCATACATGCTATTGCTGTTAACGACCACAAGACCTATATATTCACTCAAAAGCAAGGCGTTTATGTAGAAGAAAATGGGCAATTGCACCCTTGGCAAAATGCGTTGAATGATGCTTTGCGAAAAGAAATCATTATTACGGCTAAATTTATCGATGAAGACCGATTGGCTATAGGCACTGCTTTTAAGGGCGTTTATATTATAAATTTAAAAAACAATACCCACCAAAACATTAACCGTAACAATTCCTTAAAAAACAATTCGGTTTTAAGCATTAACCTTGATAAAGAAAATGATTTATGGTTAGGGTTAGACAATGGAATATCGCATATCGAAATCAATTCGCCTTATGCTATCTTTTCAGACAATACCGGTGTATTAGGTTCGGTCTATACCTTAGCCACTTTAAAAGACGGTTATTTATTAGGTTCTAATCATGGAGTATTTCAATATAAGAATAAAAAATTACAATTATTACCCAATTCACAAGGGCAAGTTTGGGACATACACAAAATTGGAAATCGTTATATTATAGGTCACAATGACGGCACCTTTATCTTTGACAATGAAACACTTACTAAAGTAAACACTATAAGTGGTGGTTGGAAATTTCAAGAAAGTGATTACGACAAAAAGTATTATCAGGCTAATTATTCGGGAATCATACTTTATGACACACCCATGGATTTGTTGCATTATAAAGTGGTTGCTAACCTTACCAAACCTATAAAAAATATTGCACAGAATAAACCACGCGAATTATGGGCTGTTGATAATTATCGTAGTTTATACCGTATCACCTTTGATGATAAATATGCGGTACAAAAGGTTGAGAACATTACCCAGCAAAATAAGATCTGGAATGACTATGGCGTAAAACTATTTAATTATAAAGGGGAGATATTGTTTTACATTAATAATATATGGTACAATTTTAATGCTATTTCCAATAAACTAGAGCAGAATGCCATATTCAATAAAAACTTTGCTGATATTTCAGAGATCATACCGATAAACAATTCCAATTTTATCATTTTAAAAGACAAATTGCTTTATGTAATACATCAAGTGAATGAGAAGTATATCTGGGAACTATTACCAGAAAAGTATTATGAAGGCAAAATCATCAATCAAGACACGAAAGTATTTAAAGACAAAAACAGGTTGTTAATGAATTTGGATGATGGCTTTTTTACGTTCCAATTGCAAAACAATAAGATAAAAGAACAAAAGTTGCAGATGGAGGGATTTTATCAAGGCAAGATGATTACTCCTGACACTTCGATACCTTATAATCAATCGGTTGAAATTAATGTGATATCAGAGTATTATGGATACAATCGACTTAATTTATTTTACAAGTTAAATGATGCCAAGAATTTTATACCGATAAAAGGAGGTAATATTATTTTGAATAACCTTACCAGTGGTGCGCAAGAATTGAAGATCTATTACAATAACGGTCAAGATTACATTGATATAACCCATTATGAATTTAAAGTAGACAAGCCTTGGTATTTTTCCTTTGTAATGGTTTTAATTTACTTACTGCTAATTTCCGTTATTTTCTATTTGTATTATAAGTGGAATAAGATTCGGTATATAGAAAAGCTAAAACTAAAAGAAGAAGAGTTAAAGCATCAAAAGCAGATCTTACAACTCGAGTTAACTGCTGAAAACAAACTTAAACTTCAAGAATATGAAAAGCATATATTAGAAATGCAAGTACAGTCTAAAGCATCGGAAGTGGCCGGCAAGTCTTTATCAATAGCTAAGCAATCGGAAATGATTGAAAGCATACAGGCTATATTAGATAACGAGAATGACATAAACCAGCTTAAAAGCAAAATCAAAAAGTCGATTAAAATTAACGCCCTTAATAAAAACGAGTGGGCCAATTTTGAAAAAAACCTAATGCAAAGTCATGAAGAATTTGTCCACAAGCTTACTAAAAGATATTCAGCCTTAACTTCAAAGGATATTAAACTATGCATTTATCTTAAAATGAATTTATCTTCGAAAGAAATCGCCCCATTGATGAATATTACTTTTAGGGGAGTTGAACTACAACGATACCGCTTGAGAAAAAAATTAGGCCTTAGTCCGGACACCAACCTTTCGAATTTTATGATAAATCTATAAATGACACCATATTTTTAAAAATATAATTGTTTTTTAACCATTATATTATCATTTTACAACACATCATGAGCACATCTTTAAAATATTTAAAGGATGTGCTTTTATTATTAATAAGGTATTTTATTTATTTGAAATACAATATATTACAAAATAAAACCTAAAATATGATGTAGTGATGTAGTGAGTATTATGTAACAACTACAACGTTGTAAAAGCGTATTTTAGCAGAAACAAAATCAAACCTTTGACTTTTATGAAAAACCTGTTACGTTTTTTACTTGTAGTTTTAGTTACTTCCTTATCCCATGCACAAACTATTAACGGTTTGGTAACCGATTCAAAAAACAATCCGTTACCAGGAGTAAATGTTGTTTGTAAAGAAAATGGAAAATCAGCCAGCACGGATTTTGATGGTAAATTCAAGATACTAGCGGAAGCCAATGTCACTTTAACCTTCTCCTTTATAGGATACGAAACGACTACAGCGAAAGCGACCCTTGATATGAAAGTGGTATTGGTTGAAAGTAATACAGCACTAAATGAAATTGTGGTTGTAGGTTATGGAACTAAAAAAGTAGGGGCCATTACTGGGTCGGTTGGAAGAGTAACGGCACAAGACATCACCAAAACCCCTGCGCAATCGGCGATACAAGCCATACAAGGACGTGTAGCGGGAATCAACATTGTCACAAATGATGAGCCGGGTGCGGCACCATCTATTCGAATAAGAGGACTAGGCACCATACTAGGAGGTAGAGATCCCTTATACATTATTGATGGTGTGGAATCCTATAGTTTGAATGGTTTGAGTCCGAATGAAATCGCCTCAATGGATATACTTAAAGATGCTTCATCCTTGGCTATATATGGTCAAAAAGCAGCAAATGGCGCAGTAATCATTTCGACCAAAAAAGGAAAAAAAGGCGAAATAAAAGTGAATTACGATTCCTACTACGGTCAAAAATACATTCAAAAGAAAGTTAAAATGGCTGATTCCTATCGATATGCCTATTATAACAATACAGCGGTTGGTTCAACAACTTACTACAATTTCAACCAACCTTATAACACAGATTGGTTGAGTAAAATTACGGATACCGGTGAAGTGATGAGTCATTATATTTCTTTATCGGGTGGAAATGATAATGCTAATTATTATCTAGGGGTTACCAATTACAAGGAAAAGGGAATTTTAATAGGGACTGAATACGAACGTAATAATATTAATATGCGTAATGAATTCAAAGTGATGGATGGTAAGCTTAAAATTACGCCTAGTGTAAATTTAACTATCGTTAACAATACGCCTAAGCCTGTAAGTGCTTTTACCAATGCCTATAAACAATCTCCCATAGTACCCGTCTATTTTCCCAATGGCCGCTGGGGCGTTCCATTGAGAAATCCGGATACCGGCTTAATAGACATTAACGGAAGTGATCGATTTAACAATGTGGCAAATCCGGCTGCCCAACTTTATTATTCTAGAGCAGGGAATAAAGATGTCACCCTGATGGGTTCTATTGGAGCCGAATTAAAAGTTACCAATGACATCAAGTTAAATTCCAATTTTGGAGCTACTTATAGTCTTGCAAAAGCGTATAATTTCACTCCTACTTCGGATATTTATCTGTCTGAAAATGCTACACAAACGATTGCACAATATGAAGCCACATTTGGTCCCAAACCTGTAATTTATAATGCACTTCAACAATACAGAGCCGATAATTACGAATGGAACTGGGATAATTATGCTACCTACAAAAAAAGTTTTGGCAAACATGATGTAACCGCTATCGTTGGGATGTCAAGAACTACAAAAAACAATGGAGAATATTTAATTGGTACTCGTAATAATGTCCCTGAAAAATCAAATTATTGGTATCTCAATCTATCTTCCTATAACGCAACTACTGATCCGGCGGCGGTGGTCACTAATTACCATACTACTCCAATTGTTTCTATTGCCTATTTTGGTCGTTTAGAATACGAATACGACAACAAGTACTTAGTTTCAGCTTCTATTAGAAAAGAAGGCATCAGTACGTTTCAAGACGTAAAAAAATGGGGGTACTTCCCTGCTGTTTCAGTGGGCTGGGTAATCAATCGAGAAGAATTTTTGCAAAAATTTGAATTTATCAATTATCTGAAACTACGCGGTGGTTATGGAGAAGTTGGAAATGGTAATTCATTAAACTCTTTAAATATTCCGATTTTTGCGCAAGGATACAGCTCTGTATTTGGTCCCAATCAAGCCATCAATGCGGGCAGCATCCAACCATATCAAATAGACCCGAATTTAACTTGGGAAACCATGAAAGAAGTTGATTTTGGTCTTGATTTTAAAGTATTGACTAACCACCTTACTGGTACGGTAGATTTTTACAACAGAATTTCCTCGAATATTATATTGCCTTTACAACTACCACCTGTATTATCGCCTGGAGAAGTGACCGTTAACACTGGTGAGGTAACTAATAAAGGGCTAGAGTTATCGTTACGCTGGGATGGCGAAATCAACAGTAATTTAAAATATTGGGTTTCTGGAAATTATTCTAGAAACAAAAACGAGCTTACGAAAGTAAACAACTCGTATTTTGCTAGCGCAATTGGTGGCTCATTGGATAATGGAGAAGTTACCAAAGAAGTACTAGTGGGGCATCCTCTTGGCAGTTTTTATGTTTTTGACGTAACTGGAATTAATGAAGACGGAGCCTTGACGTATAGTGATAAAAGAGTGATAGCCGGTTCTTATATTCCTACATATACCTATGGTTTAAGTTTCGGAGGAACCTTTAAAGCATTTGATTTTTCAGTAGACACCTATGGCGTGGGAGGTAACAAAATTTACAATGGTAAAAAAGCGCAACATTTTGGGGGTGAAAATATTGAATTTGCCTATTTAGATAGTTTTTGGACCCCATCGAATCCGAATGCTACAAATCCGAAACCCTACAATCAAACCCCGCCAGCCTCAACTTATTTTATTGAAGATGGTTCTTTCTTACGAATTAACAATATTACAGTAGGTTACACATTTCCGAAATTTTATCAAAAAATTCAAAAAGTTAGAGTTTACTTAACTGCTACAAATCCATTTGTATTTACTAAATATAGTGGTTTCTCTCCGGAAGTTGTGGGAGGTGAAAATGCTGATCCCCTTAAAACTGCAGGTATTGAGCTTAATGCTTATCCTACGAATAAAACATTCTTAATTGGTTTAAACGTTAGTCTTTAAAATATAGTATATGATTCGCAACATAAAAATTAAAATAGCAACAATCCTTTTATTTTCAATCGTATTTGCCTCTTGCGAACAAGATTTGAAATTTGATCCGAATGATGTAATCACCGAACAAGATTTTTTGAAAGACCCTAATAATGCTATTAAGTTGGTAAACGGGGTATACAACAAGTTATTGGATTACAATATGTATTCATTTTCTTGGATTGGTATAGCTAGCATTACCTCTGATGATGCTGATAAAGGCTCTACTCCTACGGATACCGGTACGGATAAAGACCGCTTGGATAATTTGACCTTTAACGCTTCAGCTATATCCTTTAATGATGTATGGGAAGGAAGATATGATGGTATTTATCGCGCTAATACTGCGTTATATTATTTGGATAAATTAACAATAGACCCGGCTTTAAAAAACAGAATGATTGGGGAAATTAAATTCCTCAGAGCCTTATTTTATTTTGATTTGGTGCGCTGTTTTGGAGGCGTACCCTTAGTAACTTCAAAAATTGACATTAATGATTCGGCTACCATAGATGCTGTGGTGTATAACCGTAAATCTAAAGCAGAAACGTATGCTGTAATTGAGCAGGATTTATTGGATGCTATAGACAAACTTCCTTTAAAAGGACAATATGGATCTAATGATTTAGGACGAGCGACTAAAGGTGCTGCTCAAGCCCTATTGGCAAAAGCCTATCTCTATGAAGAAAAATGGCAAGAATCTTATGATATGAGTGGTAATGTTATGACCTCTGGACAATACAGTTTGTTACCCAATTATGCCGATGTATGGAGAGAAGTAGGAGAAAATGGCACCGAATCTATTTTTGAAGTGCAGGCGACTTTAACTAAGGGATTAGTAGATTATACTAATGTGCAAGGACCTAGGGGGACTCCTGATTTAGGTTGGGGTTTCAATACACCATCCCTTTCCTTGGCCAACTCCTATGAAGCTGGTGATGTTAGAAAAAATGCTGCTATTTTATTTGTTCCTTCAGTACTATGGGATGGATTTGTAGCACCGCTGACTTGGAGTAATCCGCGTTATAATTATAAAGCCTATCAAAGTACTATGGCAGAATCTTGGAACGGTGACAAAGGACAAACCGCTAAAAACCACCGTTTACTTAAATACAGTGATATACTCTTAATTCGGGCTGAAGCAGGCTTTCATTTAGGATTGACTTCTGATGCAACGGATCAAATTAACACCATTAGAACTAGAGCTGGGTTGAGTACTGTATCCTCTGTTACCCTAACCTCCATCTTAAAAGAACGAAGAGCAGAAATGGCTATGGAATACGACCGCTGGTTTGACATTGTTAGAACGGGTACAGCCCAAGCGGCTATGGCAGCAGATGGCAAAACCTTTATTGTTGGCACCCATGAATTATTCCCAATTCCGCAAAATCAAATTGTCACCAGTGGTGGAAAATTAGCCCAGAATCCTGGATACTAAATACGTAATTAACCTTTTAAATTAAATATATATTATTATGAAAACAAACAAAATTTTTATTTCTGCATTGGCACTAACAGGTGTATTTGCTATGATGACTAGCTGTAGTAAAGATAGCAGTAGTTCATTGCCACCAATTGGAGGTTACAATTCAGCAAGTGAAGTAAGTGCTTCAGCCTTGAAAGCGTATTGGCCTTTGGATGGTAATGGAAAAGAATCTATCTCTGCTACTAATCCTAGTGCAACAGTGGGAGCAACTTATGTAACGGGTGTTAAAGGACAAGCTTTAAGTTTGGCTGATGGTTACTTAGATTTTCCATCAATTGCTGCTTTATCAACATCGTCTGGAAGTATTACCGTTTCTTGTTGGGCAAAATTATACAACACTAAATTGGTTGCAGGTGGTGAAAGTCACATTTCTGAGATTTTTAATATTTCAGGAAGTACTCCAGGGAACGGATACATTGGTGTGTTGGGAGAAACGCACAATTTAACAACTGTAGATACTATCCAAGTAAAAGGTCATTTTGAAACTAAAAAAGATGACGGTACTCAAGCAGGTGGAGATGCAGTAAATCAGACTAAAATGGAGCAATGGATGATTGATGATAATGCAAATCCTGCAAACCTTATCAAACATGCTGCCTTTGCTAATAAAGTAGCTGGTCAATGGGCACACATCGTTTATGTTTATGACGGTGCTGCTGGTAAAAATACTCTTTGGGTAAATGGTGTTAAAATCTCTAATCCAGTATGGGAAGTGAGAAACAACGGATTACCATTACCATTAGTATATGCTACTACAACACACCCAACTATTGGTGCTCGATCTAACTTCATTGCTGGATTAGCTGCTGGAGATACTTGGAATAAAGCTATGACTGGTCAAATCGACGAAATCAGAGTTTGGGATAAAGCGTTAGTTCAATCTGACATCAATGCTTTATACGAATTAGAATTAGCAGGTAGATAATACTATCTTTATTTTATAAAGCCTAATAGGCTCTGCTTATTAGGCTTTTTTTTATTTATAAAAACCATAAAACTGCACCATGAATACGTTAGTTAGGTCATTAGTCGTTTTGCAATTTCTTTTAGTCTCTTGTTCGTGTTCGAATCAAACAAAAGATACTACACCTATTGTAGTTGAACCACTTACGGACGAACAGTTGCTAGATCAAGTTCAAAAAGATGCCTTAAAATATTTCTGGGATTATGCAGAAACTAATTCCAAATTAGCTAGAGAGCGCTATCATGTGGATGATACGGGTAATGATGCCCATTTGGTCACCACTGGCGGTTCAGGTTTTGGTCTTATGACCTTATTAGTAGGCATTGAAAGAGGCTATATTCCGAGAGAAGAAGCGGTAAACCGTTTAACTACTGCATTAACTTTTCTAGAAAATGCCGACCGTTTCCATGGAGCCTGGTCGCATTGGATTGATGGTACGAATGGTCATGTAGTGCCTTTTGGTGCTGATGACGATGGCGGCGACATTGTAGAAACTTCGTTTTTATGCCAAGGTTTGCTTTGTGTAAGAGAGTATTTTAAAGACGGTTCGCCCGCCGAACAATCCTTATCTCTTAAAGCCGATAACTTGTGGAAAGGCGTAGAATGGGATTGGTATACTAAAGGTGAAAACGTCATGTATTGGCATTGGTCGCCCAATTTTGCTTGGATTAAGAATTTTAAATTAGAAGGATATAACGAGTGTTTAATCACTTATATTATGGGTGCCTCCTCACCTACTCATCCTGTATCTGCTGTAGCCTATCACGAAGGCTGGGCAAGAAACGGTTCAATTATTCACCCGGGGATTAAATATGATATACCGGTTATTTTTAATTATAATGGAGCAACGGGTAACGTAGGCCCGATGTTTTGGGCTCATTATTCTTACTTAGGTTTAGATCCAAGAGGCTTATCTGACCAATATGCAAATTATTGGACCTTAACCCAAAATCATGCTAAAATCATGAATAAGTTCTGCATTGCTAATCCGGCAGGATGGATTGGATATAGTGAAAATTGCTGGGGCTTAACGGCTAGTTATACTCGAAACAGTGATGGTACAACGGGCTATTCAGCACACCAACCCAATAATGATAGAGGAGTGATTTCACCAACAGCAGCCCTATCTGATTTTCCTTATACTCCAACAGAATCTATGAAAGCATTGCGTTTTTTCTATGAAAATGCGGATTGGAAAAGCAAGCTTATTGGGATAGCAGGTCCTTATGATGCATTTTCGCCGCATTACAACTGGGTAACCAAAAGATATTTAGCCATTGACCAAGGAACTATTGTACCTATGATAGAAAATTATAGATCAGGCATGCTTTGGAATTTATTTATGCAAGCACCTGAAGTAAAAACAGGATTACAAAATTTAGGATTTTCTTCTACACAACATGGGTTTTAAGACCTGTACGTAGCCGTAAATTCTATAAATCATCATCAAAAATCGAAATCAACTATAATTTATTTTTTTTACAATGAAAAAAAGCATTCTTTTTCTTCTTATCGGTATCACTTCCATTGGCCATTCGCAATCAGAATTGATTGGCTCAATAAAAGCCGATATTATTCAAAAAGAAGAGATAGGATATGTATTGCATATTCCTGCTTCCATCAAGACTAAAAAACCATTATTGGTATTTTTACATGGAGATGGAGAAAAAGGAAATGATATTGAAAAAGTAAAAATTCATGGTCCTTTCAACTATCTAAAAACACATAAATTAGATGCTTACGTATTGGCTCCGCAGTGCCGAGAAAATCAATTGTGGAATACCGAAATTATATATCAATTGATTCTTAAAATAATTAAAGAAAACAATATTGACACCAACAGAATTTATGTAACCGGATTAAGTTCGGGTGGTTGGGCAACATGGGATATGGGTTTTGCCCATCCTGAGATGTTTGCTGCCCTAGTTCCAATTGCAAGTTTTACTGATTTACTGAGAGAAGATGAAGCTTGCAAACTTAAAAACATTCCAATAAGAATGTTTCATGGGGTTTTGGATGATGTAGTCCCTATGAATTATCCAGTTTCCATCTATAAAGCTGTAAAAGCCTGCGGTGGTTCTATTACCTTAACCTTATTTGATGATGCCAATCACAACTGTTGGACAAGAGTATACGACAGCCCAGACATCTATGACTGGTTATTTAAACAACAAAAAAACCAAATGTAATCAAATGAAAACCAAACTACCCTTACTGTTGGTTTATCTTTTATTGGCGACTACCAATAGCTTTGCCCAAAAAACCAAAAATGCAACGACCAAAGACCAATTTGTCACTGAATTAATGGCAAAAATGACATTGGATGAAAAAATTGGACAATTAAATCTACCTACTTCAGGGGACATAACTACGGGTCAGGCCAATAGTTCGAATATTGCCAAAAACATAGAACAAGGAAAAGTTGGCGGATTATTCAATATAAAATCAGTACAAAAAATAAAAGAAGTACAAAAAATTGCAGTAGAAAAAAGCCGTTTGAAAATTCCGCTACTATTTGGTATGGATGTCATTCATGGTTATGAAACCACCTTTCCTATTCCCTTAGGATTGTCTTGTACTTGGGATATGGGATTGATTAAAAGAAGTGCTCAAATTGCAGCACAAGAAGCCAGTGCTGATGGAATTAACTGGACTTTTTCCCCGATGGTTGATATTTCTCGAGATCCTCGTTGGGGAAGAGTTTCGGAAGGATCAGGTGAGGATAAATATTTAGGAAGCCAAATTGCAACTGCGATGGTAAAAGGCTACCAAGGTGATGATTTATCCAAAAACAATACTATTATGTCTTGTGTCAAACACTTTGCGTTATATGGAGCTCCAGAAGCTGGTAGAGAATACAATACAGTAGACATGAGTCGGATAAAAATGTATAATGATTACTTTCCTCCTTATAAAGCGGCTGTTGATGCGGGAGTGGGATCTGCTATGGCCTCATTTAATGAAATAGACGGCATTCCGGCTACCGGAAATCATTGGTTATTAACAGATGTATTAAGAAAACAATGGGGATTCAAAGGATTTGTAGTAACGGATTATACTGGTATCAATGAAATGACCGAACATGGACTAGGAGATTTACAAACGGTTTCGGCTTTGGCTTTAAAGGCTGGAGTAGAGATGGACATGGTGGGTGAAGGTTTTTTACAAACGTTGAAAAAGTCAATAGCGGAAGGTAAAGTCAGTATTGAAGAAATTGACCATGCAGTTCGTTTACTATTAAATGCAAAATATGATTTAGGCTTATTTCAAGACCCCTTTAAATACTGTGATGAAAACCGTCAGAAAAACGAAATCTTCACTACATCCAATAGAAATGAAGCCCGAAAAATTGCAGCTCAATCCTTAGTACTACTAAAAAACAATAGTAATTTATTACCCTTAAAAAAACAAGGCACGATTGCACTTATAGGTCCGCTTGCAGATGCCAAAGAAAATATGGCAGGTACTTGGAGTGTTGCTACTAAACAAGATAAATCGGTTTCTGTACTTGAAGGAATGACCGCTGTTATGGGAATTAATGGAAGAATTTTGTATGCCAAAGGGTCAAATCTTGATGATGATGCTGTATTTGAAGAGAAAGCTACTATGTTTGGTAAAGGCTTACATCGTGACCAAAGAACTAAAGAACAGTTATTAGCAGAAGCTTTAGAGGTAGCTAAACAATCGGATATCATTATCGCAGTATTAGGAGAATCAGCTGAAATGAGTGGGGAATGCAGTAGCAGAACGAAACTGGAAATTCCTGAGACTCAAAAAGTTTTATTAAAAGAATTACTAAAGACTGGAAAACCTGTTGTATTAGTATTGTTTGATGGTCGCCCCTTAGTCCTTGTGGATGAAAATGAAATAGTGCCAGCACTATTAAACGCATGGTTCCCGGGCTCAGAAGCAGGTTATGCAATAGCTGATGTATTATTTGGAGA
This sequence comes from Flavobacteriaceae bacterium, assembly GCA_947371275.1. GTDB lineage: Bacteria > Bacteroidota > Bacteroidia > Flavobacteriales > Flavobacteriaceae > Flavobacterium. Next base: position 13,484 of record CANBOV010000033.1, read on the forward strand.
TGAAAATCCATCGGGAAAACTTACAGCTACTTTTCCGCGAAGTGTGGGACAAATTCCGATTTACTACAGTGCTAAAAATACGGGTCGACCCTTAGGTAATAAAGATGGAACGTTTGAAAAATTCAAATCTAATTATATAGACGAACGCAATGAACCCTTATACCCTTTTGGATATGGTTTAAGTTATACCACTTTCAAATACGACAAAGTTACTTTATCATCAAAGACCCTGAATGCTAAAAGTTCGATTTCGGTAACTATTACTGTTACTAATACAGGTAATTATGACGGTAAGGAAACAATACAACTATATATTAGAGATATGGTAGGTTCTGTAACCCGACCACTTAAAGAATTAAAAGGATTCCAAAAAATTAATTTTAAAAAGGGAGAAACCAAAACGGTCACCTTTATATTGACTGCAGAAGATTTAAAATTTTACAATAGTGAATTGAACTATAATGCAGAACCTGGAGCTTTTGAGGTCTTTGTTGGTCCGAATTCAGACACTACGAACAAAAACACATTTGATTTGGTTTATTAGTATTAATTAAGTGTACTTCAAGGGAAACCCTTTAGCCCCCACTAAAGGGTTTTTTATTACATCTTGTTTTAGTAATATTAAAATGTAAACATTTATGAAACATTCTATATTTATCGTTTTCCTAGTAGTATATATCTACCATAGCACCTGTGAAGCCCAGCAAAAAACGTATTGTAACCCTATCAATATTGATTATGGTTACTGCCCTATTCCGGATTTTGTAAAACAAGGAAAACACCGAGCAACTGCCGACCCAGTCATAACTACATTTAAAGGGGAATATTACCTTTTTTCAACGAATCAGTGGGGTTACTGGCATAGTAGTGATATGTTGCATTGGAAGTTTGTTTCCAGAAAATTCCTAAGAGAAGAACATAAAGTCTATGATGAATTGTGTGCACCGTCCTTATCGTTTGTGAACGATACTCTAATGGTTGTTGGATCAACTCAAGGCAAGGAATTTCCTATTTGGATGAGTAAAAACCCTAAAAAAGACGATTGGAAGGAACTTGTGCATAAATCTCAATCGGGAGCTTGGGACCCATACATTTTTTGGGATAGGGAAAAAGATGCGGTATATGAATATTACGGATCAAGTAACTTGTACCCGCTTTATGGTGTAAAGCTCAATAGAAAAACATTCCAACCGGAAGGTGAAGTATTTCCGGTTCTTGCCTTAAATGATGACGAACACGGATGGGAACGCTTTGGCGAAAACAATGACAATACTTTTTTACAGCCCTTTACTGAAGGCGCTTTTATGACCGAATACAAGGGAAAGTATTATTTGCAATATGGGGCACCTGGGACCGAATTTAGCGGATATGCTGATGGGGTTTATATAGGTACTAATCCGCTGGGGCCCTTTGAATACCAATCCCATAATCCGTTTTCCTATAAACCAGGTGGATTTGCTAGAGGCGCTGGTCATGGAGCAACATTTCAAGATACAAATAACGACTATTGGCATACCTCAACCATTGGAATTTGTGTCAAGAATAATTTTGAACGACGTATTGGGATATGGCCTGCAGGTTTTGATAAAGACGGTATCTTGTATTCTAATACGGCCTATGGTGATTATCCAACTTATTTACCAGACGCTCATAAAAACCATCTTGCGGAGAGTTTTGCCGGTTGGATGCTTTTGAATTATAACAAACCGGTACAAGTTTCATCTACTTTTGGAGGCTTTCAGGCTAACTTAGCGGTAGATGAAGACATAAAGACCTATTGGTGTGCAAAGAGCGCTAAAAAGGGCGAATATTTGATTTCTGATTTAGGGGAACCCTCAACCATAAATGCCATACAGCTTAATTATGCAGACCAAGATGTGGAAATAATGGGAAAACCCACTACTACGAATGGACATCAGTACCTAATACAAGTATCTAGTGATGGAAAAAAATGGCAAACGATAATAGACAAGACTACCAACAAAACCGATGTACCCCATGACTATATTGAATTGGCTACCCCGGTACTTGCTCGTTATGTAAAATTAGAGAACATCCAAATGCCGACTGGAAAATTTGCTATGAGTGGCTTTAGGATTTTTGGCAAAGGAAGTGGAACTAAGCCAGGTGGTGTACAAAATTTTGTACCCCTTCGCTCTGCACCTAAAATTAAAGGAGAAAGACGTAATGTATGGTTTAAATGGCAACAAGAAACCAATGCTGACGGTTATGTAATCTACTTTGGAAAATCTCCAGACAAATTATATGGAGCCATAATGGTTTATGGAAAAAACGAATATTACTTTAATGGATTGGATAAATCTGATGCTTATTATTTTCAAATTGAAGCCTTTAACAATAATGGTATTGGTACGAAAAGTGAAATCAAGAAAGCTGAATAGAATTGATTCTTATCATGAATATTTAAAAACAAAAACTCCGAGTGTTACTCGGAGTTTTTGTTATGATCTGTAGTAACTGAGTTACTTTATAAATTCTACTTTTTGTACTTCTTCGGCATTAATACTGTCAAAGAAACCTTGTTCGTTCATCCAATCATCACTAAATACTTTACTCATGTATCTTGAACCATGGTCTGGGAAAATAGCAATAACATTACTGTTTTCATCGAACTCTCCTTCTTCAGCATATTGCTTTATAGCTTGCATCACTGCTCCTGAAGTATAGCCTACAAATAATCCTTCTCTTTTAGCAATTTCACGAGTAGTATGAGCGCTTTGCTCATCGTTAACTTTCATGAAATGGTCAATTAAATCAAAATCAGTTGCCGTAGGAATTAAATTCTTCCCTAAACCTTCGATTCGATACGGATAGATTTCATTAGCATCAAATTCTTTTGTTTCATGGTATTTTTTTAATACGGAACCAAAAGCGTCCACCCCTAATATTCTGATGTTTGGATTTTTCTCTTTTAAAAACTTAGCTGCTCCAGAAATAGTTCCTCCTGTTCCACTGCAAGCGATTAAGTGAGTTATCTTTCCGTTGGTTTGTTCCCAAATTTCCGGACCTGTTGATTTGTAGTGAGCATCAACATTCAGTTGGTTGAAGTATTGATTTATGTATATAGAGCCTTTAGTTTCTTCGTGTAAACGTTTTGCTACGTTGTAGTATGAACGCTCATCATCAGCAGACACATGTGCAGGGCAAACGTAAACTTTAGCCCCTAAACTGCGTAACATGTCTATTTTATCTTTAGATGATTTAGAACTAACCGCTAAGATACATTGGTAACCTTTAATGATACTAACCATTGCCAAACTAAACCCTGTATTTCCTGAAGTAGTCTCGATGATGGTATCACCTGGAGATAAAATACCCTGTTTTTCAGCTTCTTCAATAATATACAATGCAATTCTGTCTTTTGTAGAGTGCCCTGGATTGAAAGCTTCAACCTTAGCATAAAAATTCCCTGGTAAAGATTCAGTGATTTTATTAAGTTTAATTAGTGGAGTGTTCCCTATTAAACTTAATACATTATCGTGAGCTTTTATATCTTCTTTCATAAAATAAATTAGTCAAGGCGTATTAACAAGTCTTTTAACCGACTTTATAACTTTGCAAATTTAATAAAATATTTTTAACTATTTTTTTATTCCTTCTAAATCTAACAAAAAACTATATTCTTTGGCGATTTCTTTAATTGCTTCAAACCTTCCCGAGGCTCCTCCGTGTCCGGTATCCATATTGGTATCTAGATATAAAGGGTTATCGTCTGTTTTCATTACTCGCAATTTTGCTACCCATTTTGCTGGTTCCCAATACTGTACCTGAGAATCGTGCAACCCGGTGGAAATATACATGGTAGGATAGTCTTGCTTCTTTACATTATCGTAGGGTGAATAGGAAAGCATATAATCGTAATATTTCTTCGTATTAGGATTTCCCCATTCATCATATTCACCTGTTGTTAAGGGTATGGTATCGTCTAACATTGTCGTTACCACATCCACAAACGGCACTTGCGCGATTACACCATTGTACAAAAAGGGTGCCATATTCACTATTGCCCCCATTAAAAGGCCGCCCGCCGAACCCCCTTCAGCATATAAATGCTTCGCAGAGGTGTACTTAGACTCAATTAAAAATTCTGAACAATCGATAAAATCAGTAAACGTATTTTTCTTTTTTAATAACTTACCTTCATCATACCAATTTCTTCCTAAGTCTTCACCTCCTCTAATATGAGCAATAGCATAAATAAAACCTCTATCTAACAAACTCAATCTTACGCTTGAAAAATGACAGTCCATAGTAACTCCGTAGGACCCATAGGCATATAGCAAAGCGGGGTTACTTCCCTCCTTCTTAATGCCATTGCGATAAATCATTGAAATAGGCACTTGGGTTCCATCCTTTGCAGTGGCCAAGACCCTTTCCTCAGTGTAATTAGATTTATCAAATTTACCTCCTAGTACTTCGTGTTCCTTTAAGATTGTTTTTTCTTTGGTTTTCATATTGAAATCGATCACGGAAGGAGGTGTTGCTAATGACTGGTATCCATAGCGTAGTATTTCTGTATCAAAATCCAGATTGGTTGTTGTGTATGCCATATAGGTTTCACTGTCAAATGGTAAATAATACTCATCTGCATCATTCCAAGGAATAATTCTTAGGTTATTTAAGCCGTTAAATCGTTCAGAAACTACCAAGTAGTCTTTAAATATATCTATATCCTCTAAAAGAACCTCTTCTCTATGCCTTAAGACATCTACCCAGTTATCTTTGGAAGTAGCCTCTTCAGGTGTTTTCATTAATTTAAAGTTGGTTGCCTGATCTTTATTGGTCACAATATAAAAATGCTCCCCAAAATGAGATATTGAATATTCCAATCCTCTTGACCTTTTTTGGAATACTTTAAAAGGATCATCTGGCGTTGCCGATAATACCATTTGGTATTCGCTAGTCATGGTGCTATTAGAATCGATTATGATGTACTTTTTGGATTTTGATTTATAAACCGATACATCGAAGGTTTCGTCTTTTTCAAAATAGACCAAGGCATCATCTGCTGCCAAAGTTCCCAATTTGTGCTTGAATATTTTATCGGGACGAAGCGTTTGTTCGTCTTTACGGGAATAAAAGAGCGTACGATTATCGCTAGACCAAGTCGCACCTCCTGTAGTATTTTCTATGCTAGCCGGCAGTATTTCGCCGGTAACTAAATTTTTTATATGAATTGTATATTGACGTCTCGAAACCGTATCAATACCATAACTTATCCATTTATTATCTTCACTGATGCTAAGGCCAGCTAAATTGAAATAGGCATGTCCCTGTGCTAATTCGTTGCAATCAAAAAGAATTTCTTCTCGAGCATTCAGGCTATCTTTTTTTCTAGCATGAATCGGATAATCTTTCCCCTTTTCAAATCGGGTGATGTAAAAATATCCATTGTAAAAATAAGGAACCGATTCGTCGTCTTCTTTTATTCGAACTTTCATTTCTTCAAACAAATCACCTTGAAATGCCTTAGTATGAGCAGTGGCTTGATTATAATACTCGTTTTCTTGTTGGAGGTACTTAATAACTTCTGGGTTCTCCCGATCGTTCAACCAATAATAATTATCGGTACGTGTATGTCCATGTTTTTCCAAAAAATTAGGAACTATTTTAGCTTTTGGTGCTTGTAATTTAGCTTTAGGCATGTAAGGTGTTTTAATTGACCTAACAAAAGTAAAGTATTATGCTTGCCTAATTTCGGAATGAATGAGGAAGTTATGCACTTAGAAATTAACAAATCTTTGCTATTTTTGTACCACTATAATACTTTTATCATGTTTGGAGACCTAATGGGAATGCTGGGAAAACTTAAAGAAACCCAACAAAAAATCGATGAGACTAAAAAGCATTTGGATACCGTATTGATTAACGAACAAAGTCAGGATGGAATGCTTAAAGTAACGCTAACCGCTAACCAAAAAATAAAAACTATAGTGGTAGATGATCAATTATTGGCCGACAAGGAGCAATTGGAAGACTACTTGATATTAGTATTAAACAAAGCTATTGCAAAAGCTACTTATAAAAAAGCTACTCAAAAAGCCGCTTCCCAATTCTACAGTACAACTAAATTTTGATGGCTTTTTTAGGCAATTATAAGTTTATGGAAAGCGGGCTTCTAAATGTGCCGCAAATGAATTGTTAAACATTTCTTAATTTTTCTTACATATTTACATTAATTTTTCTTAAATTTAAAATGTTAAATAGTAGGTTATGCATAAAATAAGAAAGCGCAAAAGAATTAAATATACCAGAAGCATCGATTATACTTCTAGTAGTAAAGTATTCAAATTACTTGTTTTAGTTTCCAGCTTATTATTATTTATCGCCTTATTGATTTACATTCTTTATAATGTTTATATTGAATTCTATGTTTTAAAAGGGTACAATTAAATTAGTGTAAACTGTATTTCAAGACAGCCAATCCTTAAACTATAACGACCGTTATGGGAAAACGACCTGTTATTTTGAAGGAATACTTGGGAAATGGGTGATTGTGTGTTTGATTCGCTAATTAAAACGCCATTTTTTCCAAAGCTTCTAGAACGTATTCATGCATTACCTGTCGGTAATCTAAATGGGTTACCATGCGCAACTTGCCTTGACCCATAGAACTAATTAGAATCCCTTTGGTTTTCAGTTTTTCAATTACTTCTTTATCTTTTAGGGACTTATTGACTTCAAAAATTAAGATATTGGTTTCTGTAGGTTCGACTTTTTCAATCCATGGTAATGATTTAAGAGCTTGTCCTAGTTCATAAGCTCTTCGATGGTCGTCTTCTAGGCGGTTCATGTTATTTTTAAGCGCATAGATCCCGGCTGCCGCGAGATATCCTGATTGTCGAAGGTTGCCCCCAAATATTTTACGTATGCGTAGGGCCCGATGCATGGTATTGGCATCGGATATCAGAACAGACCCGATAGGAGCTCCTAATCCTTTAGAAAAACAAACGGAGATGGTATCAAACAATTCGCCAAATTGCTTTGGGTCTTGTTTTTTGGCCACGATCGCATTCCAAAGCCGGGCGCCATCGAGGTGGTATTTTAAATTATGTTCGGAACAAACTTGTTTAATCTTTTTAAGCTCTTCGATTTCATAACACGCTCCTCCCCCTTTATTAGTAGTATTTTCTATACTTACCATTTTTGACAAAGGTGCGTGATAAAATTCGGGGTCATTGATCCCTGCTTTTACCTGTTCGGCTGTTATCAGACCGCGATGACCATCTAATAAATTAAAATTCACGCCACTATTAAACGACGCTCCTCCTGCTTCGTACAAGTGGATGTGTGACCATTTATCACAAATAATTTGGTCTCCAGGATTGGTATTTAATTTAATAGCCGTTTGGTTTGCCATTGTACCCGAAGGAAAAAATAAAGCGGCTTCTTTACCGAATAAATCGGCAACCATTTTCTCAAAGGCATTTACGGTAGGGTCTTGCTTAAAAACATCGTCCCCTACTTTGGCTTGGAACATCGCTTGCAACATTTCGGGAGAAGGCTTCGTAACTGTGTCACTGATTAAATTGATTTCCATATTTTATTTTTATAATGAGACAAGATAGCGCTTGTCTCTTCAGAATATTTGGCTATTTTTGTGGTACAAAACTACATTATTTATGACAAATACCGAACAAATTAAAGGTATTGTAGAACGTCTTGGTGCGTTGAGGAGGTATCTTTGACATTGATGCCAAGCTTATCGAGATAACCAACGAAGAAGAGAAAACCTTTGCCCCTGACTTTTGGAATAAAGCTAAGGAAGCTGAAATAATAGTCAAAAACCTCCGATCTAAAAAGAAGTGGGTAGAAGACTTTCAAAAGGCAGAATCTATGACAGAGGAGCTTCAAATAACTTATGAATTCTATAAAGAAGGAGATGCAACTGAGGAGGAGGTAGATTCTCAATATGATATTACTACTACTCATATGGAGAATTTAGAATTCAGAAATATGTTGTCTGATGAAGGCGACAGTTTGAGTGCTGTGTTGCAAATTACGGCAGGAGCCGGAGGCACCGAGAGTTGTGATTGGGCTTCCATGTTGATGCGTATGTATATGATGTGGGGGGAAAAAGAAGGATATAAAATCAAAGAACTTAATTTTCAAGAAGGAGAAGTTGCTGGTATTAAAACGGTGACTTTAGAATTTGAAGGCGATTATTCCTTTGGTTATTTGAAAGGAGAAAATGGAGTACATCGATTGGTACGTATTTCTCCCTTTGATAGTAATGCGAAACGCCACACTTCCTTTGCTTCTGTCTACGTATATCCCTTGGTTGACGACAGTATTGAAATAGACATTAATCCGGCCGATATTGAAATTACAACTTCTCGTTCTAGCGGTGCTGGAGGACAGAATGTAAATAAAGTAGAAACAAAAGTTCAATTGGTTCACAAGCCCACGGGAATACAAATTCAATGTTCAGAAACGCGTTCACAACAAGACAACCGGCAAAGAGCAATGCAAATGTTACGATCGCAATTGTACGAAATAGAATTAAAAAAACAACAGGCACAAAGAAAAGATATAGAAGCCGGAAAGATGAAGATTGAATGGGGTTCGCAGATAAGAAATTATGTAATGCAACCCTATAAACTAGTTAAAGACGTGCGCACTGGATTTGAAACTAGTGATGTTGATAGTGTTATGAATGGAAACATTGATGCTTTTCTAAAATCCTATTTAATGATGATGGGGCAACGAGAAGAATAGTTTTTACGGCGAATTTTTAGGAAATTAAAATTCATTTGTTTTTATTTGGTCATTATTCCAAACCAAACAAACTATGAAGTCTTATTCTATTCAAGAAATTAACGAGCTATTAGGGGGTGAAATTATTGGGGATACCACTCATAAAATTACCGCTCCCGAACAGCTTGAATCTGCCTCAGAAACTGAAATCTCTTTTATTGGAAATAAAAAATACGAGAAGTTTTGGCAAGCCTCTAAGGCTTGTGTTGCTGTTGTTAATCAAGATATCGCAATTGAGCCTGGTGATAATCGTGCCTTTATCAAAGTAAAGAATGCGGATTTAGCCATGTCCCAAGTATTAGATTTATTTGCACCGCCTCCACCTGTTTTTAAAACAGACATTCATCCTACCGCAGTTATAGAAGAATCTGTGAAGATAGGCGCTGGAACTCGAATTGGAGCTAATTGTTATTTAGGTCCCAATGTTGTGATTGGAGACAATGTAACGATTTACCCTAACGTAACTATCCTAGATGAGTCAACTGTAGGTAATCATTCCACTATTTGGTCAGGGAGTGTGATTAGAGAGCGTTGTCATATTGGGGCACATTGTATTTTACATCCCAATTCCACTATTGGGGCTGATGGGTTTGGTTTCCGTCCTTGTGCAGAAAGAGGGTTGGTTAAGATACCGCAAATCGGTAATGTAATTATTGGCAACGGAGTAGAGATTGGCGCTAATTCTTGTGTAGATCGTGGAAAATTCAGTTCTACGATAGTAGGCGACGGATGTAAAATTGATAATTTAGTACAAATTGGACATAACTCAAAGTTGGGCCGATTCTGTATAATGGCCGGAAATTCGGGTTTAGCAGGTTCTGTTACCTTGGGTAATGGCGTTATTATAGGAGGCAGTGCTTCGATAAAGGATCATACTACCATTGGTGATCGTGCTATAGTTGGAGCTGGTTCAGGTGTAGCCAATGATATTGAAGCTGGCAAAACAGTATTGGGTTACCCTGCTATTGATGCTCGTGATGCTTTAAAACAATGGGCAATATTAAAAAGATTAGTAAGAGATTCTAAATAAATTCTATTAATCCCAGAATTTAATCATATATTTGCAACGAGGATTCCGAAAGGAAGTTACACCTCACCGCAATAGTCGATCGCTCCAGATCGACTTTTGTATTTATATCAAAAAAGGGCATGGTTTAAAACCATGCCCTTTTTTATCTAACAAACCTATTTTTTTATTGCATTGTTGCCGTTACCTCCAATTTAGAGGCATCATTATTTACCGATTCTTTACGATTTACAATAATATCTTTAATCATTTCGTTATCACCTAAAACTAATTGAATACCTGTTCGTTTGTATTCAGCAATTTCATTACTTTTTATTATTAATTTGTAGGGACCTCCCACGTCTAAATTGTCGATACTGAATCTTCCCTTTTTATCGGTAGTTGTATCAAAACTAGCATTAGTAGGTAAATGAATAATGGTTATTGTTGCATTAGCAATTGGAAAATCACCATCAGTTACTTTTCCGCTTAAGGTCGAAGAAGTAATCTGAGCATTTACTATTCCTGAAGACAATGCAAAAAACAATACAATAATTAATTTTAACTTAGTCATTAGTTTCTAGTATTAGAATGAATAACGTAATCCAAATTGCGCTTGGAATCTTGAAGCAAACTGATCAACTACGTATGGCGTTGTTGTAGGCGTTTTAAACGTATATATTGGATCACCTGTTGCTACTCCACCAAGGTTACCCGTTTTTGTTAAACCTACACTTGTTGTTGAATTAAAGGTATTTGGTACAAAATAGCTTCTACCCCAATCTTTGTTAATCATATTACCAACATTAATAATACTTAATGAGAATTGAATAGTATGTACATTATCCTTTTTATCCGTTATTCTAAATTCATCCATAATTCTCATATCGGTTTGAATATTCCAAGGTGTAAAGTCACCATTTCTTTCCGTAAATTTCCCTCTTCTACTTTTTAAATACTCATTATTATTAACGAAGGTTTCATAATCTGCCACTTGTTGTGCAGCAGTAGCAGAAGGCACACCTGCAGTGTTTACTCCGATATATTGAGCAGCCTCCGTTGCGTCTTTAAACACATAAGCCAATCCAGCAGCTTGACCTGTTCCTGCAATAGTAGAGTTTACAAATCCCCAAGTAAATGGATTACCTGACTGCGCATTAAAAAACAAGTTGGCTGAAAGTGAATTGTTTTTCGTTAAATTCACGGAATACCCCAAATTAGAAACGATACGGTGTTTGATATTAAAATTTGAAGTGGCTAATTTTGGATCGTTTGGTGTTAGCGATTGATTCATTTGGTAGTTACTTTCCATTGAATTACGGATACCATTACTAATATCTCTTGCATCACCATACGTATAAGCAATCATAAAATTAAATCCAAAATCATAGGTTTTAGAAACCATCTCTGTTAAACTATAACGGTACCCCTTGCTTGTATTTGATAGCATGTAGGCGTTTGAAAAAGCCGAATTTATATTAGATGAATAGATTGGCATTTCTTGGTTATGATCATAAGAGAAATAATATGGATTATCTGTTTTATTAACTTGTTGGAATTTCAAATCTTGAATCACTTTAGTATAAATTCCTTCAAATGTAAATTTGTATCCTTTAACAGTATAATCTACAGCTAGTGAATTTCTCAATATTTGTGGCATTTTGAAATGATTATCAATCAAATCTGCCTGAATTTTTGGTGTAGTATCATGATATCCTGCTAAACCACCAGCGGCTAAAGGATCTCCTAAAGTTGCTACTTGAGCTGCGGTTAAATTATTTCTATCATAACTACCATATCCCACTCCATCATTATAATAAGCGTATCCTAACCATGCAAAAGGAATTCTACCAGTAAATACTCCAGAACCACCTCTTATAACAACAGACTTGTCTTCAAGTACGTTATAGGTAAACCCTACTCTAGGTGAAATTGTTGCTGAGTTAAAAAAGTTATTTTTAATATCACTTAAATGTGTATAACTGTAAGTTGTTCCAAAATTAGGATCTACAGGAGAATTTTGAACTTGTGTACTTAATTTTGGTTTGTTTGGTAAATCAGTATAATCAACTCTGAAACCAAAAGCTAATTTGAACTTATTACCAATTTTAACTTCATCTTGTACATAAGCACTGTATAAATTTACATTGAATTTAGCGTAAGGATTGTTGAAGATTTCATCACGAGTGGCTCCATCAAATGGATAAGTACCTCTAACTCTTGAAGGTAAAGAAGCGAAGAAATCGTTTAAACTTTTATAAGAAACCCTTCCGTTTAATGCATTTACAAAACCGTAATTGATATCATAAAATTCGTTGTGAGTACCAAACAATAAAGTATGATTACCTAATTTATAGGTTAAATTATCAGTAATCTCAGTGGTGTTTTGTTTCATATTGAAAACGGTAGCTTCTCTATCATTACCTAAAAGTATAGTTCCCCCATTGTAACCAATTTCTACCTGTGGAAACATATAATTACTAGAGGTAGGAACACGATAATCTTTTACACTTGAATAACCTGCGATGAATGAGTTAGACCATTTACTATTGAAATGACTTTTAAATTCCAATACGGTACTAATCGCCGTATTCTTTTGAATAAAGTTCATGCTAGAAAATCTAAAATTTTGGCTGTCGCGTTCTAAATTTGATGCTTCTCCAAAAACTGTATTGTTTCTAACAGATAAAGAGTGTTTACTATTTATTTTCCAGTCAAT
>CANBOV010000034.1 GCA_947371275.1 Flavobacteriaceae bacterium
TTGTCCGTCAATAAGTAATGTGTCATTTCTAAAGTTTCAAAATGACTCTTCGACACTACAATTTCCTTATCCTTTCCTGCTAAAATCTGCAGTATAAATTCAGTGTCAACTTCCTTCTGCTCCTCTATAGTTAAAAACAAATGGAAATACGTAGCCTCCCAAATGTCTAGGGAAAGTAGTCTATTGGCAATAGTCATACTCTGATCTTCAATTGCTTCAATTGATAATTGATTTCGTAAGGCTTTGTATCGGATGCGCAACTCTTTTTTAAACATAAACGGCCGTCTTCAAATCTTCTATAAAAGTAGTTAAATGTTCTACTTGTACATGATCCATGACCACAATTTTATACCATTTATTCGTTCCTGTGTGGGATTGAGGCACTAAATGGTAGGCATTCGCTAAGGCTGCTGGAATAAATTCCGAGTTAATCGTAACGATGTTCATAAATGGTTCACGGAAATAGTCAATATTGAGCGCATCCAGTTGCTTACACAAATACTGAGTGCGCATTTGCAACACACTTACTTTTTCAAACCAACCATTAGGTCCATAGGTAAATAAGATCATCCAAACGGCTACGGCATTTGCCCCGCTACGGCTACCACACAACGTTAAATCCATCCCCTCCACATAAGCCGCTTCTTTAGTAAGAACCTGTTCAATATACCCCTTCCTACAGATAAAAACACCCGTGCCATAGGGCGCTTGTAGCATTTTATGCGCATCAATCGTAATCGAACTTACTTTAGGATTGCTGAAATTAATCACCGATTTTTCATTACTAAATGGATATACAAATCCACCATAGGCGCCGTCAATATGCAACTTATAGGCTAAATGATGTTCCTCCAATACCGCTGTATAAATTTCCGGATCGTCCACAGAACCAAACATAGTAGTCCCCACATTGGCCACTACTATAAAATACTTTTTGCCGGCTTGCTTCGCGCTTAAAAGCAGACCTTCAAATACTTCTTTATTGATTGCTCTACTGGTAAAATCAACAGGAATTTTTAACCAATCTAGTTGTAATAAATTAGAAGCTTTAGGAATAGAATAATGGGTGTCTTCTGATGCTATTATCGCAATTTCCTCCAAGGCGGCATAACACTCCTGCATAAAATAATTTCGAAACATCCAAATCGCCTGTATATTGGCCTCGGTTCCTCCTGGTGAAATATAACCATCAAAATTATTCGGTTCTGCTTTAAAGATATCTACTGCAATAACATTTAACACCTCGCGCTCTATTTCATGCGTCCCCGGAAAGGCCTTCTCCGATGCTCCTACGGTATGACATCCAATGTTATTAGGATTAGCCACATAGGTCTGCAATATGGGAGCTTCTTTTAAAAAAGGGGCATCATCGTTAAAAACCCTGCTGTCCAATTTAGACGCAGGATACCCTAAAGATATCGTAGTAGTGAAATTAATATTATCACTTAATGCTCTTTGAATTCGATCTTTACGTTCCCCCTTAGGAAGCTTCTTCCAATACTTCATGCCACTTTTTTTGACAAAACTAAGACTCCTTTTCGCTAAAAAACATGATAATTGTTAGCCTTTAGCACTATTGGATTTATAGCAATTTCATTTAACTTTGTTTTATGGAAAACCCTTCTATTGCTTTACAATTACAAACCCTCCCCGATAGCCCGGGTGTCTACCAATACTTCGACAAAGACGGTAAAATTTTGTATGTTGGTAAAGCCAAAAATCTTAAGAAACGGGTGCTTTCCTATTTCAATAAATTACACGACACTGCCAAAACAAATGTTCTGGTAAAAAAAATAGTAACGATTAAACACATCGTAGTCGCTACAGAAGCCGATGCTCTTTTGCTAGAAAATAACCTCATTAAAAAACTACAGCCTCGTTACAATGTAATGCTGAAAGATGACAAAACCTATCCCTGGATTTGCATAAAAAAAGAACCGTTCTCCCGTATTTTCCCCACCAGAAGAATGGTCAAAGACGGTTCAGAATATTTTGGCCCCTACACTAATTTCAAAACGGTTAACACGATTTTAGAATTAATAAAAGAATTATACCCCTTACGCACCTGTAATTACGACCTGAGTGAAGCCAATATCCAATCTGGAAAGTATAAAGTATGCCTTGAGTATCATATCGGCAATTGCAAAGGTCCCTGTGAAGGGCACGAACCTTTTGAAAATTACCAAAAACAAGTAGACGCCATTAGAGAAATACTAAAAGGCAACTTCAAAGACAGTTTACGTGATTTCAAAAAACTAATGAACGAATTAGCAGCCAATATGCACTTCGAAGCGGCTCAAAAAATCAAAGAGAAAATCGAAGTGCTAGAAAACTACCAATCGCGCTCTACTATACTGAATCCAAAAATATCCAACATAGACGTATTTTCTATTGTATCCGATGAAACCATGGCTTATGTGAACTTTCTCCAAATTGCCCACGGTGCCATCATCCGCTCTCATACCTTAGAACTTAAAAAGAAACTTGATGAAACCGATGAAGAACTTCTAGAACTTGCCGTAGTTGAGTTAAGAGAACGTTTCAACCTAACCACCAAAGAAATTATATTACCTTTTGAACTCGACTTCGGAGATAAAATTAAAGTTACCGTACCCCAACTAGGAGACAAAAAACAAATCCTGGAATTATCGCAACGCAATGCCAAATACCAACGATTAGAACAATTAAAACAAATCCAAATTGTAGACCCAGAACGACATACCAATCGTATCATGGCACAAATGCAAAAGGATTTAAGGTTAACGGTTGAACCCAGACACATTGAATGTTTTGACAATTCAAACATCCAAGGAACCAATCCCGTTTCGGCGTGCGTAGTTTTTAAAGACGGTAAACCCAGCAAAAAAGACTACCGCCATTTCAACATCAAAACTGTCGAAGGCCCCAATGATTTTGCCTCCATGGAAGAAGTGGTTTACCGCAGATATAAGCGACTTATGGAGGAAAACCAACAGCTGCCCCAGCTCATCATCATTGATGGCGGAAAAGGACAATTATCCTCTGCTTTAAAAAGCATAGATGATTTAGGATTACGGGGTAAAGTGGCCATTATCGGTATTGCCAAAAGACTTGAAGAATTATTCTATCCCGGTGATTCTGTACCCTTATACCTGGATAAAAAATCAGAAACTCTAAAAATAATTCAACACCTCCGAAATGAAGCCCACCGCTTTGGAATTACACACCACCGCGATAAACGAAGTAAATCTGCACTACAAACCAGTATTGAAACCATTCCAGGGATTGGTGAAAAAACCATGCTAACCCTGATTAAACACTTCAAAAGTGTTAAAAGGTTAAAATTAGCCACCGAAAAAGAAATTTCTGAGGTTGTTGGTGCTTCTAAAGCCAAAAAAATTTACGAATTTTACAACATCAGTAATTCCTAGCGCCTTCTATGAAAAAAATAATTAGTGTTCTTCTCTGTTTGTTTTTACTTCAGATGGTTGAAGCGCAAGATAGTATTCCAAAGAAAAGACTTAAAATAGGCTTGGTTCTTAGCGGCGGCGGTGCTAAAGGATTTGCGCACATTGGTGTCTTAAAAGCATTAGAAAAAGCAGGTATCAAAATTGATTACATAGGCGGAACCAGCATGGGAGCAGTAGTCGGTGGTCTTTATGCTTCTGGCTATAATGCCACCCAAATTGACTCCATTTTTTACAACACCAACTTCGATGAATTACTTCAGGACTACATTCCGAGGTCTTCCAAAAGTTTTTACGAAAAGCGAAATGATGAAATGTATGCCCTTTCATTGCCCTTTAATAAACTGAAAATTGGTATCCCAATTTCACTCTCGAAAGGAATGTACAATTATAATTTATTATCAAAGCTAACGCATAAAGTCAGAAATATAAAAGATTTCAATAAACTCCCCATTCCCTTTTTGTGTGTGGCAACTGATATTGAAAAAGGAGAGCCTGTTGTTCTACAAAGTGGCTATTTAGCACAAGCAATGTTAGCGAGCTCTGCCTTTCCTTCCTTGTTCTCTCCTGTGGAAATTGACGGAAAGTTGTTAATTGATGGTGGGGTAGTAAATAATTATCCCGCAGAAGAAGTCAGAAAGATGGGTGCCGATATAATTATTGGGGTGGATGTACAAGACGATCTAAAAGACCGAAAATCTTTAAAAGATGCTACTCGAATCTTAGTCCAAATAACGAACTTGGACATGATTAAAAAGATGAAGGAGAAGATAAAAATTACGGATATTTACATCAAACCAGATATCTCTAATTATGGAGTCATTTCATTTGATGAAGGTCAGGAGATCATTAAAAAAGGAGAAGAGGCTACTATGCTACAAATAGAGGCTATTAATAAACTAGCCGACCCTACCCAACCCTACCTCCTAAACAATTTCAAAGTTCAAAAAGATACCCTCCACATAAAAAGCATCGATATAAATAAATTAGACAATTATACCCGCGCCTATATCATTGGCAAACTTCAATTTAAAAATGACTCTAAAATCAGTTATCAAAATCTAAAAACAGGCATTAATAATATCAATGCTACACAAAACTTCAGCAGAATAAGTTACATCATTGAAGAAGGAAAAGAAGGCGATATCCTCAGGTTAAACCTAACCGAAAACCCTGTAAAAACCTTTTTGAAATTCGGACTTCATTACGATGGTTTATACAAAAGCGCAATTTTAGCCAACATAACTCAGAAAAAAATACTTTTTAAAAATGATGTAGCTTCTTTAGATTTGGGACTCGGGGATAATATAAGATACAATTTTGACTATTATATAGACAATGGATTTTATTGGAGTTTCGGATTAAAATCTCGATATATCTCCTTCAATAGAAATGTTCACACTGATTTTAAAAATGGCGAACTGTTAACGCAACTTGGGCTAAACAGTATTAATATTGATTTTTCTGACTTAACGAATCAAGCTTATTTACAAACGGTATTTATCCAGAAATTCTTAATTGGGGCCGGTATAGAATATAAACACCTTCAAATAAAATCAGAAAACCTAGGAACCGTTTCTCAAACCTTTGAAAACAGCGATTATGGCAACGTTTTTGGATATATGAAATACGACTCTTTCGACAATAAGCTATTTCCAAAAAAAGGGTGGCTATTCAGCGGAGACATTCAATCTTTTCTGTATTCTTCCAATTATACCAACGATTTTCATCGTTTTTCTATAGCTAAAGGTGAAATAGGTTTTGTGAAATCAATCTATAAAAAAGTTACTTTAAAAGTGCAATCAGAGGCCGGATTTACTTTTGGTGGTGATAGTGTTCATTTCTTCGATTTTGTTTTAGGAGGCTACGGTTTCAACACCATCAATAATCTTAAACATTTTTATGGATACGACTTTTTAAGTGTTTCTGCCGATAGTTATATCAAATCTTGCTTCACGTTAGATTATGAGATTTACAAAAAAAACCATATCAATTTTGCCGCCAATTATGCCAACTTAGAAGATGATTTATTCAAGAATGGCAATTGGCTTACTAAACCAAAATATAATGGCTACGCTATTGGATATGCCTTAGAATCTGCTGTAGGACCTATAGAGGTTAAATATTCTTGGTCTCCTGAATTGAACAAAGGCTACACTTTCTTCTGTGTGGGATTTTGGTTCTAAGTTTGAAATCCACGAGTAGAAATATTTTTTGTTTGATTTGTATCATAAAAAACTATATTTGAAAATCTATTAACTAAACTAACTTTTATGTCAATTTGGAAAAGAAAACCTATGGCGCAACTCTTAGCAGAAGCGTCAGAATCTGAGAAAGGATTAAAAAGAACGTTGACCGCATGGTCATTAGTTGCCTTAGGAATAGGTGCCATTATAGGTGCCGGTCTTTTTGTTAGAACTGCCACTGCTGCTGCGCAAAACGCAGGCCCATCAGTGACTATTGGGTTTATTGTTGCCGCTATTGGTTGTGCGTTAGCAGGACTATGTTATGCCGAATTATCATCCTCCATTCCAATTTCAGGAAGTGCCTATACCTATACCTATGCCACCATGGGAGAATTACTCGCATGGATTATTGGATGGGATTTAATATTAGAATATGCCGTAGGAGCAGCAACCGTAGGGATTGCCTGGAGTGAGTACCTCAATAATTTATTAGTCAAGGTCCTTCATGTGAGTCCCATTCCATACGAATGGTGCCACTCACCATTTCAACATTCTGCTGAAGGCATTAACGGAATTATAAATATTCCTGCTTTCTTTATTGTGGCAGTTATAAGTTTACTTTTGATTAAAGGTACTCAAGAATCTGCTTTTGTAAACGGAATTATTGTAGTGGCCAAAGTATCGATTGTTATTATGATAATTATTTTTGGATGGCACTTTATCAATCCTACAAATCATACCCCCTATATCCCATCCCCAACTACATATACAGACGATCAAGGAATCGGACATAGTTATGGTGGTATAATGGGAATACTGGGTGCTGCAGGAACTGTTTTCTTTGCTTTCATCGGTTTTGACGCTGTTAGTACCGCAGCTCAAGAAACGAAAAACCCAAAAAGGGATATGCCAATAGGTATCTTAGGTTCGCTAGCTATTTGTACTGTATTATATATTCTTTTTGCACACGTTTTAACAGGTGTGGCTACCGTTGAAGATTTCAGAACAGGTGGCAAAGAAGCTTCGGTGGCATTCGCTATTCAAAAATACATGATTGGTTATGAATGGTTAGCTCAGTTTGTTACAGTAGCTATTTTAGCCGGTTTCTCTTCGGTGATTTTAGTAATGTTATTAGGCCAATCAAGAGTATTCTATTCCATGGGGAATGATGGTTTATTACCAAAAGCATTTAGTGATGTACATCCAAAATACAAAACACCATACAAAGCTAATCTAGCAATTTTAGTAATCGTCGGCGCATTTGCCGCTTTTATTCCAGGTGATATCGTAGGAGACATGACCAGTATCGGAACGTTATTCGCTTTTATTTTGGTTTGTATTTCAGTAATTGTTTTAAGAAAAACTGAGCCTGATATGAAACGAGAATTTAAAGCGCCTCTTTCCGATTATAAATTTCCATTAGTGCCTGTACTAGGAATTCTAGTATGTCTTGCAATGATATTCGGTTTAGGTTGGACAAACTGGGCGCGACTTATAGGATGGTTAGTCTTAGGCCTAATTGTTTACTTTGCTTACAGTAAGAAAAACAGTAAATTAAATAATCCAAAATAATTATATCATTCAAATAAAGTAAGGATTAAAGGGTTTTCATACTCTTTAATCCTTTTTGCTTTTTATAAAAATTGACAATTATCATTTTCCGAGATTATATTTTTCCGATATTTGTGAATATGAAAAAATGGGATTATCTATTAGCACATTTAAAATTCCTCATCAAGAGAAATCCTGAGTGAGTATAGTTTCTTTTTAACTGAATAACTCCCAATTTGAATATAGGTTTCAAATTGTCTCATTTTAAATTTCAAAGTAAAAGAATATGCCATTATATCATAAACTAGGAACTATTCCTCCCAAAAGACATACCATTTTTCGCAAGCCCAACGGAGATTTGTATTACGAACAATTATTCGGAACCGTGGGCTTTGACGGAATGTCAACCAACTCTTATCACGAAAATAGACCAACACAAATAAAAGAAATTAGAAATCAATATAGTGTTGCTCCTAAGATTGCTAAAGCCAACAATATTCAATCCTATCGCCTACGCGGATTTGAAGTTGCTCCAGAAAACGATTTTCTAGAAAGCCGCAAAATTGTATTAACCAATTCAGATTGCCATATTGCACTGGCGGCACCTAAGCACTCCACAAAAGATTATTTCTATAAAAACACCGACTCCGATGAACTCATATTCATACATAAAGGAACCGGTAAACTTAGAACTATGCTCGGGAATCTTGATTTTAAATATGGAGATTATTTATTAATTCCTCGTGGTATCATTTATAAAATAGATTTTGACTCGGAGGACAATCGTATGTTCATAGTAGAGTCTCACAGACCTATTTACACTCCAAAACGGTATAGAAATTGGTTTGGACAATTACTAGAACATTCACCTTTTTGTGAACGTGACATCCGCAGACCTCATGAATTAGAAACCTATAATGAAAAAGGAGAATTTGTCATCAAAGTAAAAAAGAAAGACGAAATCTTTGATATAGTCTATGCTACTCATCCTTTTGATGTGATTGGTTATGACGGATATAATTATCCATATGCTTTTTCTATTCATGATTTTGAGCCTATTACGGGGCGCATTCATCAGCCGCCACCTGTGCACCAAACTTTTGAAAGTGATGCCTTTGTGGTATGCTCATTTGTTCCTCGTTTGTATGATTACCATCCAGAAGCAATTCCTGCCCCTTATAATCACAGCAATATTGATTCAGATGAAGTACTATATTATGTTGACGGTGACTTTATGAGTAGAAATGACATTGAAGCAGGCCATATTTCTTTACACCCTGCAGGGATTCCTCATGGCCCGCACCCAGGAGCTGCAGAAAGAAGCATAGGTAAAAAAGACACCCAAGAACTGGCCGTAATGGTTGATACATTCAAACCTTTAATGGTAACTGAAGACGCATTAAAAATATCAGATGACACCTATTTCCAATCTTGGTTAGAATAAAAAATTAAACACAACTTTTGGTAAATTATTACCTTTTAAAATAGCATTTATTATGTCAAAAGAAGTAAAATCCGTTGAATACGGCTTAGAAAAAATATTTGAAGGAGCACAAGACTTTCTTCCCCTTTTAGGAACCGATTACGTAGAATTATATGTTGGCAATGCCAAACAATCGGCCCATTATTACAAAACAGCATTTGGATTCCAATCATTAGCTTATAGAGGTCTAGAAACAGGCTCAAAAGATTCTGTAAGTTATGTGTTAAAACAAGATAAAATTCGCTTGGTATTAACTACTCCCTTAAACAGTAATTCACCAATTAACCAACATCTGGCCAAACATGGAGATGGTGTAAAAGTTATAGCTCTTTGGGTAGAAGATGCTAAATCTGCCTTTGAAGAAACAACTAAACGAGGAGCAAAACCATTCATGGAACCTACCGTTGAAAAAGATGAGTATGGCGAGGTTATTCGCTCCGGAATCTTTACCTACGGAGAAACTGTTCACATTTTTGTAGAGCGAAAAAACTATACTGGCGCTTTCTTACCTGGATTTACTGAATGGAAATCAGAATATAATCCTGAATCATTAGGTTTGAAATATATTGACCATATGGTAGGAAATGTAGGTTGGGGCGAAATGAATCAATGGGTTAAATGGTATGAAGATGTTATGGGGTTTGAAAACTTCCTATCCTTCGATGATAATCAAATCCACACCGAATACTCTGCCTTAATGAGTAAAGTGATGAGCAATGGAAATGGTAGGATAAAATTTCCTATCAACGAACCAGCAGAAGGAAAGAAAAAATCACAAATTGAAGAATATTTAGACTTTTATGAAAGTCCTGGCGTTCAACATATCGCAGTTGCCACCGATGACATCATTAAAACGGTCAGTGGTTTAAAAGCACGTGGTGTAGAATTTTTACCACCACCTCCACAAGCTTATTATGATGAAATACCTGCCCGTCTAGGGGTTCATCGTGACATGATGAAAGAGGATATCAAAAAACTTCAAGAATTATCCATTTTAGTAGATGCTGATGAAGACGGTTATTTGCTTCAAATATTTACAAAACCTATAGAAGATAGACCAACGTTGTTTTTTGAAATAATACAGAGAATGGGAGCCAAAGGATTTGGCGCTGGTAATTTTAAAGCGTTATTTGAATCAATTGAAAGAGAACAAATGTTGAGGGGTACATTATAAAATTAATGTTTTGTTAACAATTCATCAAAAAACAACCTCAAAACAACCTGTGTTTTATTAATATTGTGTTAAAGTTTATTTTTCTTTTGCAATATCGCAATAGTTGCATTTATCTTTGTAGCACAAAAAAAAAGGGGTGGTTCCCTCTATTTTTGGATAAATTTTCATAATTTATAGTTTTTTTGGTTGGTTAATAGCATAAAAACTCAGTCATTAATTTGACTGGGTTTTTTTGTTTTAATACTTTTGGAACAGATATTGCACTAGCAGTATAAAAACAATTCACACTATGAAAAAGATTTTCTACCTATTGTTGCTTTTTATTACTGTAAGTTTCAATTCTCAAAAGCCTGATGCATATGATTCTGGCGAGTGGTTTAAATTTAGAATTCATTACGGCTTTGTCAATGCAGGTTATGCAACCCTAGAAATACAAGAAGGTTTAAAAAACAACAAAAAAGTATATCATGCTATTGGCAAAGGATATACGGTAGGCATGTCACGCTTTTTTTTCAAAGTAGATGATAATTATGAAAGTTATTTTGATAAAGTCACAAACAAACCTTTTCAATACGTTAGAAAAATAGATGAAGGAGGTTACACAAAAAATCAAGAAGGATTTTTTGATCAAGATTCCAATAAAATACTTGTAAAGGATTATAAAAATAAAACTGAAAAAACTATTTCTGTCACAGAAAATGTACAAGATATAGTTTCGACCTTTTACTATTTAAGAAATCATCCAAATATTGATAAACTTAAAGTTGGTGAATCAGTTGTAGTGGATATGTTTTTTGACGATGAAATCTATAAGTTTAAGTTAAAATTCATAGGTAGAGAAAATTTAAAAACTAAATTTGGAACTGCACCGTCAATGATTTTTAGACCAATTGTACAATCTGGGAGAGTTTTTAAAGAAGAAGAAAGTCTGACTGTTTGGATTTCAGATGATGAAAATAAAATACCTTTACGAATAAAAGCCAGCTTAGCTGTTGGTTCTATAAAAGCCGATTTAGATGGATTTAAAGGATTAAAAAATCCGTTTATGGTTAAATTAAACGACTAATGAACACTGAAAAAACTCAAACAGAAGAACTCCTAGAAGCTTTAGAACAAAAATTTAATGCTATAAATCAAAAAACCGATACGCATCTTGAAGGTTTGTTATGGTCAAAACCAATAACCTATTGGGATTATATTCAAACCGATGCTTTATTAAATCTACAAACGCAAAGAACAGTACTTCCGGATGAAATGGTATTTATTATGTACCATCAAGTTAATGAATTATTATTCAAAATGATTCTTTGGGAAACAGAACAACTTTGTCATACAGAAAAACCAGAAGTAGCATTTTTTACTGAAAAATTGAGAAGAATTAGTCGTTATTTCAACATGCTTACTACCTCATTTGATATAATGGGTGATGGTATGGAAGTAGCTCAATATATGAAGTTCAGAAACACATTAACTCCAGCAAGTGGATTTCAAAGTGCTCAATACCGCTTAATAGAATTTGCATCTACTGACCTAATTAATTTAATTGATTACCGATTTAGAGCTACAATTGACCGCAACACACCTTATACTCATGCTTTTGAACATTTGTATTGGCAAGCTGCTGGTAAAGACTATCAAACAGGACAAAAATCATACCTGATACTGGAATTCGAGCGCAAATATAAAGATGAATTTATTCGTTATATGGAAAAGTATAACACTATTAATATTTGGCAAAAATTCAAACAATTACCTGATTCCGAACAAAATAATTCCGTACTTGTTGATGCTATGCGACATTATGACCACACTGTTAATGTTACATGGGTAATGGGTCATTTGCATGCTGCTCAAAAATATATTGAAAGTGGACAAGGTTCAGGAGAAGCAACAGGTGGAAGTGATTGGAAAAAATACCTTCATCCAAAATACCAAAGAAGAATATTTTTTCCAGAATTATGGAATGAAGAAGAATTAAAAAACTGGGGAGAATAACCCTTAAGTTTAAAAACCACTAACTTGAAAAGATTACTTCTTATATTTTTAGCTTTTTTATTTTTTACTGCTTGTAATACTACTGAAAAAAAATCAGTTCAAATACACAAGAGTGCTGTAATTAATGATGAATTTGGATTGAAACTTAACGAATTTAATATTGTTGAGGATACTATACAATCTGGAGATACTTTTGGCAGTATTATAGAGAAACAAAATTTAAACGGTAGGCAAGTCTACGATATTGTATCAAAGGTTAAAGATGTTTTTGATGTTCGTAGCATCAGAAAAGGGAAATCCTATTTTATTTTAAGAACAAAAGACCGATCAAATAAAATACAAGCTTTTATATATCAACCTGATAGACTAAATTACTACATTGTTGATTTTCGTGACTCTATAGTTGCATTTAAGAAAACTAAACCAGTAAAATTCACTACTCGTACTATAGCAGGAGCCTTAAATGGTTCCTTATCTGAAACCTTACAAAGTTTAAAAGTTGACCCTGCATTAGCCCCAAAAATTGCTAAAATATACGCTTGGTCTATAGATTTCTTCAAACTTCAAAAAGGAGATAAGTTTGCCATGACTTTTACGGAAAGATTCATAAACGACACTGTATATGATGGTGTTGACAGTTTAAAAGCAAGCTATTTCGAATATAAAGGCAAAAAGATATATGCTTTCCCTTTCACTCCTGATGGCAGTAGCAGGAAACAACAATATTTTGATGAAGAAGGTAAAACTTTAAAGAACTTCTTTTTGAAAGCACCTTTAAAATTCGTAAACATTACTTCTCATTATTCTGCTAACCGATTTCATCCCGTACAATTAATTTGGAAGGCCCATAAAGGCACTGATTATGCGGCGCCTACCGGAACCCCAATCATGACTACAGCAGCGGGTGTAGTTGAACAAGCGGGTTTTACTACCGGTAACGGAAACTTTGTTAAGGTAAAACACGATCGCAATTACTCAACACAGTATTTACATATGTCCAAAATCTTGGTAAAACGCGGACAAAGAGTTACACAAGGACAAATCATTGGCAAGGTAGGAAGCACTGGATTAGCTACTGGGCCACATGTTTGTTATCGTTTTTGGAAAAATGGTGT
The DNA here is from genome assembly GCA_947371275.1 of Flavobacteriaceae bacterium. Lineage (GTDB taxonomy): Bacteria > Bacteroidota > Bacteroidia > Flavobacteriales > Flavobacteriaceae > Flavobacterium. Next base: position 12,951 of record CANBOV010000034.1, read on the forward strand.
TCAAGTAGACGCCTTAAAATTAAACTTACCAACTTCAACCCCAATGGATTCTAAAATAAAACCAAAATTCTTATCTCAAATGGCTCCATTAAAAAAGGTTTTAGACAGTATTTCAGATGTAAAATTTAGAAAATAATTTCGAACTACAACGATAGCGTAAAATATTCTGCTTTTTTAACCCGGCAATAGTTGTAAATTTGTGATTCAATTGAAAAAAAATGGCATTACCTATTACAAATCCAACTAGTACGTCTTCTTGGAAAAAACTGCAAAAACATTATACAGAGATGAGAAACATCTCTATGTCTGAAATGTTTTCTAAAGACAATTCTAGAGCAGAAAAATTCAGCATTCAGTGGAATGATTTTTTGGTAGATTATTCTAAAAACCTGATCGACAAAGACACTTTTAACCTACTGCAGGACTTAGCTTTTGATGTAAAACTAAATCAAGCCATTACTAGTTATTTTGAAGGAGAAAACATTAATCAAACCGAAAATAGAGCAGTACTTCATACGGCTTTAAGAGCCAATGAAAATGCTACCGCTTTAGTGGAAGGTGTTAATGTAGTTCCTGAAATTTTTGAAGTTAAAAATAAAATAAAAGTGTTTTCAAATGAAATTATTTCAGGCCAAAGAAAAGGCTACACAGGAAAACCTTTTACCGATATTGTTAATATAGGAATTGGCGGTTCAGATCTTGGCCCTGCCATGGTTGTTGAGGCATTGCAATTTTATAAAAATCATTTGAATGTACATTTTGTTTCTAATGTAGATGGTGATCATGTAAATGAAGTAATAAAGAAAATTAATCCAGAAACTACCCTATTTGTAATTGTATCTAAAACTTTTACAACGCAGGAAACCCTTTCCAATTCGGAAACCATTCGTTCTTGGTTTTTGCAAACAGCGTCAAATGATGCGGTTTCTAAACATTTTGTAGCGGTTTCTACTAATATTCAAAAAGTAACTGATTTTGGCATCAATCGTGAAAACATTTTTCCAATGTGGGACTGGGTTGGCGGAAGATTCTCACTTTGGAGTGCTGTGGGTTTGTCTATCAGTTTAGCTGTTGGTTTTACTAATTTCGATGAATTATTACAAGGAGCTCATGACATGGATGAGCATTTTAAAAATGAACCTTTTGACAAAAATATTCCTGTTGTTTTAGCGTTGTTGAGTATTTGGTATAATAATTTTTTTGGTGCTGAAAGCGAAGCTATAATTCCGTATACTCAATATTTACAAAAACTGGCTCCTTACTTGCAGCAAGGTATAATGGAGAGCAACGGTAAAAGTATAGGACGAGATGGTAAACCGGTTAATTATCAAACTGGCACTATAATATGGGGAGAACCAGGCACCAATTCACAACATGCCTTTTTTCAATTAATTCATCAAGGCACCAAACTTATTCCAACTGATTTTATAGGTTTTATAAAACCATTGTATGGTAATGAAGACCATCATGATAAATTAATGTCCAACTTTTTTGCACAAACAGAAGCTTTGTTGAATGGTAAGACTGAAGCTCAAGTAAAAGCTGAATTTGAAAAGCAGGGCGTTACAGCGGAAAGGGCTATTTTCTTGTTGCCATTCAAAATATTTACCGGTAACAAGCCTACGAACACTTTATTGATTGAGAAATTGACTCCAAAATCACTTGGCTCATTAGTAGCAATGTATGAACATAAAATTTTTGTGCAAGGGGTTATTTGGAATGTTTTCAGTTATGATCAATGGGGTGTCGAGCTAGGTAAGCAATTAGCTTCCACTATTTTGGATGAAATTCATTCAGGTGTAGTAAAGCATCATGATAACTCTACAGAGTTCCTTTTAAACTATTTTTTGAAAAACAAATAAGTACCGTAAAACCTAAAACCTCACTTAATCGTGAGGTTTTTTTATGTCTTTTATCTATATTTGTTATTCTAAAAAAAATACAATGTATCACTTTATACAAAAATTCCATTCGGGTTGGGCTTATATAGCCCTTTTATTATTAGTTGCAGCAGTCATTAATTCTTTAATCGGAATGTCTGGAAAGAAAGAGTTCACTGCTAAAGATAGAAAAATTGCTTTGTTTGGACTTATAGCGACCCACATTCAATTACTTGTTGGATTACTCTTGTATTTTGTATCACCGCTTGGTTCCACATTATTTGGTCAAATGAAAGATGCTGCCGCTAGACTAACCTCTTTAGAACACCCTTTAACCAATATTATTGCTATCACATTAATAACTATTGGCTGGTCTAAACATAAAAAAGCTTCTAGTAGTGAAGCGAAATTTAAGGCTATTGGTATATTCTTTTTATTAGGATTGCTTTTAATTTTAAGTAGAATCCCATGGAATTTATGGTTCTAAGAAAAAACAAAGTCCTGAAAGGGACTTTTTTTATCAAGGTCAGGGTTTTATAAAGCCTTTTATTAACTAAAAAATTCTACATGAATCGCAAAATAATTATACTGCTTTTTTTGATAATTACTATTGTCTTCTCTGTCAATGTTTGGTCAACGAACCCGCCACAGAAAGATAAAAACAAATCCAAAAACAAAGAAAAAACCATTACGCCTAAAGAAACCAAGGAAGCCTCTTTGGTCAAGACTGACACTTTAAAAACTAAACTTGTAGCAGAGGTTCCTGAAGTGGTTGATTCGGTTAAAACCGAAATGAATTTAAAGTTTAAGTTCTACAAAAAAAACGCACATGCTTCTTATTATGCACAAAAATTCCATGGAAAAAGAACGGCTAGTGGCATTCGGTTTGACAATAACAAATATACTGCTGCCCATAAAAAACTGCCTTTTGGGACCAAAGTAAAAGTGACCAATGAAGCGAATGGAAAATCTGTAATTGTTGAGATTATCGATAGAGGGCCTTTCTCTAAGGTGCGTGAAATAGATTTAAGCAAAAAGGCCTTTATGGAATTAGTTGACAATAAAAACACAGGAGGAGTTATTGTTAAACTTGAAGTTGAGGATAAATAACTACCAACTTTTGAATGGATGTTTACTTAAATAAGCATTATAGAAACGTTCATCTCCAGTAACTTCCATTCCTAACCAGTGTGGTTTTTCAAAGGATTCATCTTCGCTTTTTAACTCTATTTCTGCTAATACAAGTCCGTCATTTTCACCTTTAAAAACATCTACTTCATAAAGGTGTTTGCCTACTTCTACTTCGTATCTGGTTTTATCTATTATTCCCTTTTCACAGATCAGCAATAACTTTTCTGCTTCATCTATTGGAAGTTGCCGTTCCCATTCCAAACGAGTGGTACCCGTTTTATTTCCAATCCCTTTAATGGTTAAATAGCCTTTAGTATCTTTAATTCTGATGCGAACTGTTCGTTCCGGATTAGAATTTAAATAGGCTTGAACGATTCTGTTTTCATTATAAGCTTCTTTTAAAAAAACGGTTGAAAGGACTAAAAACTTTCTTTCAATTTCAATCATAGAGTTCCAATTTTATCGAAAGATACTATAAATTTGTGATATGGCAGAACCTAATTTCTATCGAAAAATTATTCACGTTGACATGGATGCGTTTTATGCATCTGTGGAGCAAATGGATTATCCTGAGTTGAAAGGAAAACCTTTGGCTGTGGGGGGTAATGAAGTAAGAGGTGTCGTTTCTGCTGCTAGTTATGAAGCCCGTAAATTTGGGGTGCGCTCGGCCATGAGTGGTATTCAAGCGAAGCGAAATTGTCCTGAATTAATCTTTGTAAGGCCTCGCTTTGATCGTTATAAAGAGATCTCCCAAAAGATTCGGAAAATATTCTTTGAGTATACTGATTTAGTGGAACCACTTTCGTTAGATGAAGCTTACTTAGATGTGACCCAAAATAAAAAAGGTAACCCTAGCGCATCCCTTATAGCGCAAGAAATTAGAAAACGCATTTTTGAAGAAGTAGGCTTAACTGCCTCAGCAGGCATATCAGTGAATAAATTTGTTGCCAAAATTGCTAGTGATTATAACAAGCCCAATGGACAAAAGACGGTTAACCCTGAGGAAGTTGAAGATTTTTTAGAACAATTAGACATTAAAAAATTCTATGGGATTGGAAAAGTGACGAGAGAGCGGATGTATCATTTTGGAATATTCACTGGGAAGGATTTGAAATCCAAGTCCAAAGAATTTTTAGAAGAGCATTTCAGTAAAAGTGGTTTGCATTTTTACCAAATCGTTAGAGGCATTCACAACAGTGCAGTTAAACCCGATCGGGTAGCTAAATCAGTAGCAGCGGAACATACTTTCAATGAAAATCTTACTTCTGAAATATTCATGTTGGAGCGATTGGAGCGTATCGCTGAAGAGTTAGAAAAGCGTTTAAAGAAACACGCTCTATCTGGCAAGACCGTCACCTTAAAAATCAAATACAGCGATTTTACGACACAAACTCGTAGTAAGACACTGCCTTACTTCATTTCAGACAAGGGATTGCTCCTAGAGGCCGCAAAAGAGCTGCTGTATCAAGAGCGAATGAAAGAATCGGTACGATTGCTTGGCATTTCTTTAAACAACTTAAATACTGAACTAAAAAAGGCGGTTGTGGTACAATTGAAGTTTGAGTTCTAGACATAAAAAAACCAGCTAAATAGCTGGTTTTATTTATTTTAAAAACTACATAACTAGTTTCTTCGGCTCATAAAGATTCTTAATATATACCAGAATAAAAGCATTACAGAAGAAAAAAGTTGCAATGAAGCTCCAACATATTGTTGTGTTCCATAATTATTTTTTATTTGATCTGTTTGGTAGAGGATACTTGCCGACGCTAATACCGCCATACCCGCTGAAAACCAAAGTCCGAGATTAAACCCAAATATAGCACCAACAACAATAATTCCTAGTGCAACAAAACCTCCAACAACAAGCAAGGTTCTTAAAAAGGAAAAATCAGTTTTAGTTAAAAAGACAACAGCTGTTAACCCTGCAAACATAAACGAGGTAGTTAAAGCTGCTTGCATTAAGATGTCACCACCAGCATAAACTGTCGCGATAACAATCATTGGAAGGAATATTACCGCTTCTAAAATTACATACAAACCTAATCCTAAATACTGTTTGTCTTTAGAAGGATGGTAGGCTAATTTATTGGACATCGTAGTTCCTAGCCAAAATAAACCAATAATAAATAGCCATATGAATCTTCCCCCTAGCATCCAGGCAATAACTTCTATGGGCACTGTTTTTACTAAAATAGTTTCAACAAGAATAAAGGCTAAAACAGCTAAAGCAAGATGCTGATATGTTTTTTTATAAAAACTTGCTCTTTCAATGTCTGTTGCATTAGAAACTAATATATTTTCATTGTTCATAATATCAGTGTTTTAAAATTGTGTTTAAAAATAAGTATTTTTCTTGAATATAAAAATCCACCTATTAAAAATAACATGTGGATTTTTTAAATTGATTAATTTTCGTCTTATTCTATTTCAGAAACTCTTAAAGTATTTACCATTCCTTTGTCGGCTACAGGCATAGCAGCTAAGTTGATTAGCATATCACCTTTTTTCACATATCCATTTTCTTTGGCAATTTCGTTGATATCCCCTACGGTGTCATCGGTACTTACAAACTTATCATAGTAAAAAGCGTTCACTCCCCAAAGTAAATTCAATTGCGTTAAAATTCGTCTATTGGAAGTATAGACTAAAATATGCGCTTTGGGTCTCCAAGCTGATATTTGGAAAGCTGTATACCCACTATTGGTCAAGGTTGAAATCGCTTTCGCTTTAATGTCATTGGCCATAGTAGCGGCATGGTAACAGATTGATTTCGTAATAAAACGTTTAGTTCTCACGTGAGGTGGATTTTGAGGCACGGTAATCAATGGAGAATCTTCGACAGCTTCAATGATTTGTGTCATTTTTTCGATAACCTCAACAGGATAATTACCCACAGATGTTTCGCCTGAAAGCATTACGGCATCGGCACCATCCATCACGGAATTGGCCACGTCATTTACTTCAGCACGGGTTGGTGTTAAACTAGTAATCATAGTCTCCATCATTTGAGTGGCTACAATTACAGGGATACGAGCGGTTTTAGCTCTGTGGATTAGTTTCTTTTGAATCAAAGGAACTTCATGGGCAGGGATTTCAACTCCAAGGTCTCCACGAGCAACCATTAAACCATCACAAAACGCAACAATTTTATCGATGTTTTCTACCGCTTCAGGTTTTTCTATTTTGGCAACGATAGGAATTTTATAGTCGGAGTGCTTAGCAATTAAATCTTGTAATTCTTCTAAATCTTTTGGTGTTCTTACAAAAGAAAGTGCCATCCAGTCCACTTTTTGTTCGATAGCAAAAATCGCATCTTTGATGTCTTTTGTGGTTAAAGCTGGTAAAGAGACTTTGGTTTGAGGTAAGTTCACTCCTTTTTTGGATTTTAAAGGACCGCCTTGGATTACTTTACAAACCACTTCGGTAGTTCTATTGGTTTCAATGGCCTCAAAAATTAATTTTCCGTCGTCTAATAAAATACGTTCTCCTGGATTTACATCTCTTGGGAACTCTTTATAGTTCATATAGACACGTTCTTTGGTGCCGGGAACATCTTCGGCCGTTTGAAAGGTTATGATATCCCCTGGATTAACAACGACATCTTCTTTCATAACACCTACGCGAAGTTTAGGCCCTTGCAAATCGGCTAAAATGGCAATAGTATACCCAAATTCTTCATTTAAGCCTCGAATAATATCGATTCTTTCTTTAACATCTTCATAATCTGCGTGAGAGAAATTAATTCTGAATACGTTTACCCCTGCATCAATCATTCTTTTAATCACTTCTTTCGAACTACATGCAGGTCCTAGTGTGGCTACAATTTTAGTTTTTTTTCTTGTTGGCATTATGCTTAAAAAATTAAATTATTTTTAGATTTTATCTTTTCTACTGTTACAGTATACACTGTACTTACTCTATCAATTCTTTTTAGTAAATCGGTAATTGAATTTATATCAATTAACGCTTCGGCATTTTCTATTTTTAGAAAATAGTCCACTCTTTTAAATTCAGGTATGAGGTATATTTTGGTTGAAAAATTGGTACCGCTATTGGCAAATAAGCCTTGATTTTCTGAGGTTGTGGACACCGTTAAATCATTTTGATTTTGAATTAAATTCCAACAAACATCATTTCCCTCATCTTCATAAATAAACCTGGTAAACTGCGTTTCTCCTTCTTTATTGCTAATATGAATGTTGCAATTGCTTTTTTTAAGATTTACTGGGAGGTTTTGATTAATAAAATAAGCTAATCGATAATCCTCTAAAGGGGAATGAATAGCAACTAATTGATAATCGATCTCGTCAAACTCTTCTAAATGCAATTTGTGAACAGCCATACTATTGCAATTTTAAGTTGTAAATATAGTATAACTAATAGAGAATATAACAAAGAAGAGAATGTGTTAACGATATTTTATGAACGAAAACGTTATAGTTTTTTGAGAATCTGTATTATTTTATGTTAATTTTTTCTTGAAATGCAAAATAAGCTCTTTGGGAAGCTTTTTCTTCGGCTTTCTTTTTGGAGGTGGCTCTAGCTTTAGCTATGACTTTATTGTCAATACTTAATTTAACTCCGAAAAACTTTTGTCCATCCAATCCGTTATCATCGAAAACATCATAATGAAATGCTTTCTTTTCCTTTTGGCACCATTCAATAAGTAAACTTTTGTAGCTGATCACTTTGCCTTCCAGTTTTTCGATGTTGACGTAGGGTTTAATTACGCTTTTTTGAATAAAATTTTCGCAAAAAGCGTAGCCTTTATCCAGGAAAATAGCTCCTACTAAAGCTTCAAATATATTGCCGTGTATGTTTTCTCCGAAGTGTTGCGTGGGTACTTTGCTTTCTACAAATCGTATTAAGTTTAAATCTCTACCTAATTCGTTTAGGTGTTCTCTGCTGACAATTTTGGAGCGCATTTTGGTTAAATATCCCTCATCTCCTGCGGGTGCTTCGTTATACAAATGGGCTGCAATAACAGCACTTAACATGGCATCTCCCAGAAATTCGAGTCTTTCATAGTTGAGAGGGTTCCCTTTTAAATCCATTCTATTGGTAGAACGATGGGTAAAGGCCTTTTGATAGTAGGTAATGTGTTGGGGTTTAAAACCTATAACTTTTTCAATTTCTTTAAAAAAAATCCCGTCCTCAGTTGAACGGGAATTTTTAAATATATTTTTTAGAATTTTCATCTAATCGTTACTCTTCTAATTTTTTGAACAACACACATGCATTGTGCCCTCCGAAACCGAACGTATTACTCATGGCTACTTTTACGTCTCTTTTTTGAGCTTTATTTAGTGTTAAATTCAGGCTAGGGTCAATGTTTTCGTCTACCACTGTATGGTTAATCGTTGGCGGTACGATTCCGTGTTTCATAGCTAAAATCGAAGCGATAGCTTCAATAGCACCTGCGGCACCTAGTAAGTGACCGGTCATTGATTTGGTTGAGTTAATGTTGATGTTTTTGGCATGTTCACCAAAAACAGCGCTTATGGCTTTCAACTCGGCTACATCACCAAGGGGTGTTGAAGTTCCGTGTGTATTGATGTGGTCTACTTGATCTGGGGTCATCCCTGCATCACGCAAGGTATTTTCCATTACAGCAATTACGCCAATTCCTTCTGGATGAGGAGCAGTTAAGTGATAAGCATCGGATGACATACCACCTCCACCTACTTCACAATATATTTTAGCTCCACGCGCCTTTGCATGTTCGTATTCTTCAAGTACTAAAGCGCCTGAACCTTCTCCCAAGACGAACCCGTCACGGGTTGCATCAAAAGGTCTAGAGGCTGTTTCTGGGCTTTCATTTCTAGTTGATAGGGCTTGCATCGAGTTGAATCCCCCCATTCCTGCGATCGTTACGGCGGCTTCTGAACCACCAGAAATAATAACATCACACATTCCTAATCGGATGTAATTGAAGGCATCGATTAAGGCATTGGCAGAAGAAGCGCAAGCGGATACGGTGGTATAATTTGGTCCCATAAAGCCATTACGCATTGAAATGTGTGCTGGAGCGATATCGGCGATCATTTTTGGAATGAAGAATGGGTTGAATCTTGGAGTACCATCTCCTTTGGCATAGCTGATTACTTCCTCTTGGAAAGTTTCCAATCCACCAATTCCCGCTCCCCAAATTACGCCCACTCTATGTTTGTTTACATTATCTGCGGTAATCCCTGCATCTTTGATGGCCTCTTCGCTAGCGGCTACTGCATACTGAGCAAATTTATCCATTCTGCGGGCTTCTTTACGATCCATAAAATCTTCAATATTGAAGTTTTTAACCTCGCAGGCAAATTTAGTCTTATGTTTTTCGGTATCGTAGTAGGTTATTGGTGCCGCACCACTTACTCCGTTTACCAAAGCATTCCAATATTCTTCGATAGAGTTTCCGATGGGTGTTAATGCTCCTAATCCTGTTACTACAACTCGCTTTAATGCCATAATGTTTTTTTTACAATTGTATTTAAACAATAATACCCATGTAATCTTCAAAGTTAATCATTAAAGAGACAAGGGTATTTCAATATTTTTTAAGATTGAATATCAATCAGTATTACTCTTTTTTAGTAAAAATAATAAAAACCCCGTGAAAAAAAAGATTTCTCACGGGTGAATTATTATTATTTTTTTGCTTCTTCGATGTAAGAAATAGCTTGACCTACAGTAGCAATGTTTTCAGCTTGGTCGTCTGGAATTTGAATATCAAATTCTTTTTCGAACTCCATAATAAGCTCAACAGTGTCTAATGAATCAGCGCCCAAATCATTTGTGAAGCTTGCTTCAGTTACAACTTCGTTTTCGTCAACGCCTAATTTGTCTACAATAATCGCTTTAACTCTTGATGCAATGTCTGACATAATTTCTAGATTTTAATTTTAAATTGTTGGCAAAAATAAAAAACTTTATTTTAAAACAACATTTTTGTTACTAAATGTGTCCACGAAAATAAAAAATTAATTTCAGAATCTTCCATAATGATGGTTTTAATTCGAGTTATTATTCTTTTTTTTGTAGTGACAAACCGCAGCGTTCCATGAAAAAAATCTTGCTTTTTGCTTCGGGTACAGGGAGTAATGTAGAAAATATCCTTAAGTACTTCAAAAACAATAACGAAATAAGGGTTGTTAGTGTGTTTTCTAATAATCCGAAGGCAAATGTATTGTCTATAGCCGCTCAACATGCTGTTCCGACTTATATTTTTGATAAGGACGAATTGACGGGCGGTGCAGTTTTGGATAAGCTTAAGGAGTTTCAGCCGGATTTAATTGTATTGGCCGGTTTTTTATGGAAAATGCCAGAAGACATTGTGCATCAGTACACCGATAAAATCATCAATATTCATCCTGCCTTATTGCCCAAATATGGTGGTAAAGGGATGTATGGTATGAAAGTGCATGAAATCATATTAGCCAATAGAGAGTTAGAGACGGGCATTACTATACATTATGTTAACGAACATTATGATGAAGGAGCTTATATTTTACAGCAATCGGTAAGTATTGAAGATTGTGATACACCCGATGAAATTGCAGCTAAGGTTCATGCTTTAGAGCATATGTATTTTCCTCAAGTCATTGCAAAGCTTTTAAATTCTAAACCTTAAACCCCGATTCACACTATGTCGCATCAAGTTCACATCTATACAGACGGAGCTGCTAAGGGCAATCCTGGCAATGGAGGTTATGGCGTGGTTATGGAATTGGTAGGTACTACCTATCGCAAAGAGTATTACGAAGGATTTCGTTATACTACTAATAACAGGATGGAATTATTGGCTGTTATTGTAGGTTTGGAAAAATTAAAAAACCCAAAGATGCGCGTATTAGTGGTATCCGATTCGAAATATGTAGTGGATGCTGTGGAGAAGAAATGGGTTTTTGGTTGGGAAAAGAAATCCTTTACGGGCAAGAAGAATCCCGATTTATGGATGCGTTTTCTTAAGATCTACCGCCAACATCAAGTGGACTTTAAATGGATAAAAGGGCATAATAATCATCCTCAAAATGAGCGCTGTGATGCTTTGGCTGTATATGCTTCAAGTTTAGCGCAGTTGTCTATAGATTCCTATTACGAAAAAGAAGAGGGTAAACTGTTTTAGGGGCGCTATTTTTACCGTATCTTAAAAAGTTGTTCAGTACTATATCAGTACTATATCAGTACTATATCCATGCTATATCCATGCTATATCCCGCTAGTAAAAAAGGAGCTGATTACAGCAAAATAAAAAACAATAAGCGAAATATAAAAATAAAGCCCTTTAGAATTCTTTAGACAACTTTGCAACGGACAAACTTTGCAACTCTGAAACATAACCCTTATCTTTGCACCTTTAATTTGAAACACGAATAATGAACAAACTTTTAATCGTAGGTACAGTAGCATTTGATGCCATTGAGACGCCTTTCGGAAAAACAGATAAGATATTAGGAGGTGCGGGAACTTTTATAGGTTTATCGGCATCCCATTTTAATTTACAATCGGCTATAGTGTCTGTTGTTGGAGATGATTTTCCACAAGAATATTTAGATTTATTGACTTCTCGAAACATTGATATTTCTGGACTTGAAGTAGTTCAAGGTGGCAAGACTTTCTTTTGGAGTGGACGTTACCACAACGACATGAATTCTAGAGATACTTTGGCTACTGAATTGAATGTTTTGGCTGATTTCAATCCGATAGTACCTGAAAACTTCAAGGATGCTGATGTGGTAATGTTGGGGAACCTACACCCTATTGTTCAGACGGGTGTTTTGGATCAGATGAGTCATAAACCCAAGTTGGTTGTTCTAGACACGATGAACTTTTGGATGGACTGTGCTTTACCTGAATTAATGGATGTTATTAAGCGAGTAGACGTAATTACGATTAATGATGAGGAGGCTCGTCAATTATCGGGGGAATATTCCTTAGTGAAGGCGGCCGCTAAAATTCATACGATGGGACCTAAGTATGTAGTGATTAAAAAAGGAGAGCATGGTGCCTTAATTTTCCATAATCATGAAATTTTCTTTGCTCCGGCCTTACCTTTAGCGGATGTATTTGACCCTACAGGGGCGGGTGACACCTTTGCCGGTGGATTTGCGGGCTACATTACGCAACAGGGAGATATATCCTTTGAGACCATGAAAACGGCAATTATTCAAGGTTCAAACTTGGCTTCTTTCTGTGTAGAGCAATTTGGCACAGAACGAATGCAATCATTAACTAAAGAAGAAGTGACTAAGCGATTGAAACAATTTAAAGCTTTAACACAATTTGAAATAGAAT
>CANBOV010000035.1 GCA_947371275.1 Flavobacteriaceae bacterium
CCAGTAATTACTACTAACGCTTCTAATTTAATCGTTCAATGTGATGGTTCAGGAAACACTGGAGCATTAGAACAATGGATTGCCAATCATGGTGGTTCTACGGCTACTGACAGTTGCTCAAATGTAACTTGGTCAAATAACTTTAATACTATAGCAAATGATTGTTCAGCTGCTGTAACCGTTATATTTACCGCTACTGATGGTTGTGGTAATGCTACATCAACTTCAGCAACGTTTACAATTCAAGATACAACCGCTCCAGTTTGGTCTACTCAAGCAGGGGCTTTGAATACAACAGTTGAGTGTAGTGATGCTGCTGCTTTAGCAACAGCGCAAGCTACTTTCCCTGCCGCTATTGATAATTGTGATAGTAATGTAACAAATGTGGTGAAAACTACTGGTGCTTTTGTAGCCTCTGAAGGTTGTGCTAATGCTGGTTCTTATACCAACACTTGGACAGTAACTGATGCTTGTGGTAACACTTCTGAGTCATTTACTCAAGTAATCACTATTCAAGATACTACCGCTCCTACTTGGTCTACTCAAGCAGCTGCTTTGAATGCAACAGTTGAATGTAGTGATGCTGCTGCTTTAGCAACAGCGCAAGCTGCTTTCCCTACTGCTACTGACGCTTGTGATAGTGATGTAACTAATATTGTAAAAACTAGTGGTGAATTTGTAGCTTCTACAACTTGTGCTAACGCTGGTTCTTATACCAACACTTGGACAGTAACTGATGCTTGTGGTAACACTTCTGCAGTATATACTCAAGTAATCACAGTTCAAGATACTACTGCTCCTACTTGGTCTACTCAAGCTGGTGCGTTAAATGCAACTGTTGAATGTAGTGATGCTGCTGCTCTAGCAACAGCCCAAGCTGCCTTCCCTACTGCTACTGACGCTTGTGATAGTGATGTAACTAATATTGTAAAAACTACTGGTGCTTTTGTAGCTTCTACAACTTGTGCTAATGCTGGTTCTTACACCAACACTTGGACGGTAACTGACGCTTGTGGTAACACTTCGGCGGCATTTACTCAGGTAATAACAGTTCAAGATACTACTGCTCCTACTTGGTCTACTCAAGCTGGTGCTTTAAATGCAACTGTTGAATGTAGTGATGCTGCTGCTCTAGCAACAGCGCAAGCTGCTTTCCCTGCTGCTGCAGATAATTGTGATAGTGATGTAACTAATGTAGTTAAAACTAGTGGTGCATTTGTAGCTTCTACGGGTTGTGCTAATGCTGGTTCTTACACCAACACTTGGACCGTAACTGATGCTTGTGGTAACACTTCGGCTGTATTTACTCAAGTAATAACAGTTCAAGATACTACGGCTCCTACTTGGTCTACTCAAGCAGGTGCTTTAAATGCAACCGTTGAATGTAGTAATGCTGCTGCTCTAGCAACAGCGCAAGCTGCCTTCCCAGTAGCTACTGACGCTTGTGATAGTGATGTGACTAATATTGTGAAAACTACTGGTGCTTTTGTAGCCTCAGGTGGTTGCGCTAACGCTGGTACTTATACAAACACTTGGACGGTAGCCGATGCATGTGGTAACACTTCTGCAGTATATACTCAAGTAATAACAGTTCAAGATACTACGGCTCCTACTTGGTCTACTCAAGCAGGTGCTTTAAATACAACTCTTGAATGTAGTGATGCCGTTGGTTTAGCGAATGCTCAAGCTGATTCACCAATTGCCGCTGAAGGTTGTGGTACAGTAACGTATGTTAAATCCACTGGTAATTTTGTACAGGGATCTTGTCCTTCAAGTGGTTCTTATACCAATACATGGACAGCAACAGATACTTGTGGAAATGTTTCAACACTATTTACTCAAGTAATTACGGTACAGGATACAACTAATCCAGATTGGATTACTCTTGGTGGTTCTTTAAACGTGAATGTTGAATGTAGTGATGCTGCTGGTTTAGCGAATGCTCAAACATTAACTCCTCAAGCTACTGATAATTGTAGCAATGTAACCTATGTTAAAACAACTGGAACATTTGTGGCGGGTACTTGTCCATCAAGTGGATCTTATACCAATACTTGGAGAGCTATCGATGCTTGTGGTAATGCTTCTGTATTATTTACTCAAGTAATAACAGTTCAAGATACTACAGCACCAGTAATGACATCCATATTAACAAATCCATCTGTTACGTGTGATAACATTCCAACTGCACCAACTCCTACATTCTCTGACAACTGTACAGCAGAAAGTAATTTGATCATCACTGCAACTGAAACACAATCAGCTACAGTGAACAGTCAATATACTATAGTAAGAACATGGACAGCAGAAGATGCATGTGGTAATTTATCACAAACATACACTCAAACAGTAACGGTAACAATTACAACTCAAACAGTAGATTCAATTTCTGTTGCCAGAGTTTGTAATAATGGAACTATAGAAACTACTTTAGATTTAAATTCTGTAGTTTTACCAGCTGGAACGCCTGCAAACGGAACTTGGATTAATGAAAGTAACGTAGGTTCTTTTAGTGGAACTGTATTTGATGCTAACGGAGTTGCTGATGGAACCTATATCTTTAGCTACAATTATAATCAAACTACTTGTCCTCAAAAGATAAATGTACTTGTACCAGTTCAATTGTGTGTAGTGGAAGGATGTGATAATATTATAGTTCATAATGCCTTTACACCAAACGGTGATGGTGATAATGAAAATTTCCAAATTGATTATATTAATCAACAATGTCACTTACCGAATACAGTTGAAATTTACAACCGTTGGGGTGTACTAGTTTATGATGCTAAAAATTATGATAACGAAAGTGTAGTATTTACTGGTCTATCAAATGGTAGAGCTACTGTAAGTAAATCAGATGAGTTACCAGCAGGAACTTACTTCTATATTCTTACGTACACCGATGGTACTACAGGAAAAGTTGTAACAGAATCTAAATATTTATACCTTACTAGATAGATAAATCAAATTCCTGAGGATTTGCCCAAATCCTCAGGTTTTAAATAAGAAATTATGAGAAAAAAGATTTTAATTTTTGCTTTAATGTTATCGTGTTACTGTGGTTTTGCTCAACAAGATGCTCAATATACTCAATACATGTATAACACTATCAATATAAATCCGGGTTATGCTGGTTCTAGAGGAGTTATGAGTGTTTTTGGTTTGCATCGTACACAATGGGTCGGCCTTGAAGGGGCACCAACAACTAATGCTTTCTCGTTAAATACACCAATAAACAATAGTAATCTTGGAATTGGGTTATCTTTTGTAAATGACAAAATTGGACCTACCAATGAGAATAACATTTCAGCAGATGTATCCTATACTGTACAAACTTCTGAGACATATAAACTTTCATTTGGTATTAAAGCGACAGGAAACTTATTCTCTTTGGATACCAGTGTGTTGAATCCTGTAATTGTTGCTGATCATAATCTGCAACCTGTAAACAGTCAATTCTCACCAAATCTTGGAGCGGGTCTATATTTACACTCAGACAAGTTGTATTTTGGATTGTCTGTTCCTAATTTTTTACAAGATAAAAAATACAGTGATAACGATTATGCCGTATTTCAAGAAAGAATGAATGTATATGCAATTGGAGGATATGTATTTGATTTATCCTCAGATATTAAATTCAAACCTGCATTCTTAACTAAAATGGTAACTGGAGCACCGCTACAATTAGATTTATCTGCAAACTTCATGTTTTTTGATAAGTTAATGTTGGGTGGCGCTTACCGTTGGGACGCTGCTGCAAGTGCACTTGCAGGATTTCAAATCACAGACGGATTATTTGTTGGATATAGTTACGATATGGAGACTACCCGTTTAAAACATTACAACTCAGGCTCGCATGAGGTATTTTTGCGCTTTGAGTTATTTAATAAAGTTAGTAAAATGGTATCACCTAGATTCTTCTAATAATAAAAACAATCATGAAAAACAGAATTATATACTTAGTACTGATTGCAATAACTTGTGTAAATAGTTATGCACAGGGTCAAAAAGAAGTTAAAGGTGATAAGCAATATGGCAAGTATGCCTATATAGATGCCATTAAAACTTATGAACGTATTTATGAGAAAGGGTATAAATCACCTGATATGCTTCTCAAATTAGGAAATGCCTATTATTTTAATGCAGAATTAGAAAAAGCAAGTAAATTTTACTCAGAACTTTACACATTAAATCCAGAACAACAACCCGAGTTTTATTATCACTTTGCTCAATCCTTAAAGGCAGTTAAAGACTATACAAAAGCAGAGGCTATGTTAGCTGAGTTCTCCAAGAAAGATGCCAAAGACTCTCGTGCTAAATTACTAAATCAAAATAGAGATTATTTAGCTGAAATCAAACAAAATTCAGGTCGTTTTAAAATCGAAAACGCAGGTATAAACTCTAAATTTTCAGATTATGGACCTTCCTTTATGGGAACTAAAGTAGTTTTTGCATCGGCCCGAGATACTGGAAACTTTTCTAAAAAAATACACACTTGGACTGGACAACATTTCACTAACTTATATAGCGCCAATATGGGTGAAGATGGCTCATTGAGTGCTGTGGCGAAGTTTGGGAAACAAATCAACACCAAATACCATGAAGATACGCCTGTGTTTACTAAGGACGGTAAAACAGCCTATTTCACCAGAAACAATTATCTAGATGGTAGAGGCTTTGACGCAGAAAAAGTTACTTTATTAAAAATATACAAAGCTACTTTAGACAAAGACGGAAATTGGACAAATATTGCTCCACTTCCTTTTAATAGTGATAGTTTTCAAGCAGCTCACCCAGCCCTTAGTTCTGATGAAAAAACTATGTATTTTGCTTCTGATATGCCAGGTGGAAAAGGACAATCTGATTTATACCGTATAAAAATAGGTGATGATGGTTCTTTCGGAACCCCTGAAAATTTAGGAGAGACTATCAATACCGAAGGTAGAGAAACATATCCTTTTATTAATGAAGACAATGAGTTCTATTTTGCCTCAGACGGACAACCGGGTCTTGGTGGACTTGATATCTTTATTACAAAAATGCCAAAAGATGGTTCGCTTAATTTTAAACAAGTATTAAATGTAGGAGAAGAAGCAAACGGACCTAAAGATGACTTTGCTTTAATAATTAATTCAAAAACTAAAAAAGGGTATTTAAGTTCTAATAGAGACGGTGGCCAAGGTAGTGATGATATCTATAAATTTATAGAATCTAGACCTATTTGGTGTGAACAAGTATTATATGGAATAGTTACTGATCAAGATACTAAAGCTATATTACCTAATGCTAAATTGGTATTAATGGATGATAAATTCAATATTATTAAAGAAGTATTATCTGATGCTAATGGTAAATACGAATTCACTGAAGTAGAATGTTCTGAAAAATATTATGTAAGAACGTCACTTGAAACATACAATACAAAAGAATCTCCTGTAATAATCAAGAAAGACAGTGGAAAAACAGAACTTAATATAGAACTTGAAAAAATTGCTAAACCAATTCCGATTGGAGGCGATTTAGCTGATGTATTTGGTATTAACCTTATCTATTTTGATTTAGATAAATGGAATATTCGCGATGATGCTGCTATCGATTTAGCTAAGATTTTAGATGTATTACAACAATATCCAACTATGAAAATTGATATCCGTTCGCATACTGATAGCCGAGCTACTTCGGAATATAATATGAAGTTATCTGATAGAAGAGCTAAATCAACCAAAGAATGGTTAATCAAAAATGGCATCAAAGCTGACCGATTAACTGCTAAAGGTTATGGAGAAACACAGCTCGTTAACAAATGTGCTGATGGTGTTGAATGTACCGAAGCAGAACACCAACTTAATAGAAGAAGTCAGTTCATTATTACTGCACTATAGGTTAATTATAACTCCTAAAAAGCCCCTCCAATAGAGGGGCTTTTTTTATATTTGCTAAATGCTAATTACCAAACTTTTTAAGGATTTTTTTGATAGTGAAAAAGCAGGAGGGTTTATCCTTATTATTTGTACCCTACTTTCTTTACTTCTTGCCAATTCTATTTGGAGTGAAAGTTATGTACATTTATGGCATTATCAATTTGGGGAACATCCTGTTGAATATTGGATTAATGATGGTTTAATGACTATCTTCTTTTTACTAATTGGTTTAGAATTGGAAAGAGAACTATATGTTGGTGAGTTGTCTCATTTTAAAAATGCATTATTCCCGATTGCTGCTGCTTGTGGTGGCATGTTAGTTCCTGCCTGCCTATATATTGCTTTAAATCACGGGACCACTACTCAATCTGGAACAGGAATTCCTATGGCTACTGATATTGCTTTTGCGATAGGTATATTATCTTTATTGGGCAATCGTGTTCCTGCCTCTTTAAAAGTATTTTTAACTGCTTTAGCGGTGATTGATGACTTAGGGGCTATTTTGGTTATTGCCTTATTCTATACCAAAACATTACAATGGACAAATCTATTGATTGCATTAAGTATATTCCTCTTTTTACTTTTATTAAACCGATTAAAGATACGGAATTTAATTCCCTATCTCATAGGAGGGATATTTATGTGGTATTTCATGCTACATTCAGGAGTGCATGCAACCATTACTGGAGTTTTATTAGCCTTTGCAATACCTTTTGGCAACGGAAACGAAAAATCCACCTCTTACCTTTTACAACATTTATTACATAAGCCTGTAGCATTTTTTATACTTCCTATTTTTGCTTTAGCTAATACTTGCATTACTTTGCACGCAGGTTGGCCAAACGCTTTAATTCAAAACTATACCTTAGGGATAGCTTTAGGATTAATTGTTGGTAAACCAATTGGTATTTGGCTATTTAGTTATATCTCGGTAAAATTAAAAATTAGTCAATTACCAGAAGATTTGAATTGGAAATCGATAGTAGGCGTTAGTATTTTAGGTGGAATCGGATTTACTATGTCTATCTTTATTACACTTTTAGCTTTTACAGACAATCAACATATAGAAAATGCTAAAATTATGATTTTAGTTTCTTCAATACTATCGGCTCTAATAGGTTTGGTGTTTTTAAGAACTATTTTAAAAAGAAGTTCTACTTAATACCATCGCTTTTTTTTGAAATAATAAACCATACTCATTAATAAAATAAGCATTACGCCAATTATAATAAAATAACCGTATTGCCAATGCAGTTCGGGCATGTTGTCAAAATTCATTCCGTATACCCCTACTATGAAGGTCAATGGCATAAAAAATACAGATACTACCGTTAGTGTTTTCATTACTTCATTCATTTTATGGCTTTGTGATGAAAAAAAGAAATTAGCTGCACTATCTAATGTAGTTAAATCATATTCTATTTGTTCTAAAAGCTCTAGACATTTTTGGTGTAAGCGCTCAAAAAAAGTAAAGTTATTTGCTTCTATAGCATTGAATACATTATCGTCTTTAATACTTTTTATTGAATATAATGAGTCTCTTAAAGGTATGATTGAACGTTTTAAAAAGTTATAATTATCTCTATGTTTTTCTATTTTTTCTAGGATAGAAAGGTTGGTGCTTACTTTAGATTCATTAATAAGTTCTTCCACTTTATCTTCTTCATTTTCTATAGTAATGTAGAAGTTTTCCATAATGGCATCTAATAATAAATACAACAAATAATCTGCTTTTTTAGTTCGTACAATTCCAGAATGAGTTCTCATTCGTTCTCTGATGTGTGTAAAAAAGTCACTTCTTTTTTCTTGAAATGAAACCAATATTCCATTTTTCAACAGAAAACTGATTTGTTCAACACTTATATTATTGGAATCCTCCTCAGGTAGTAATGATTTTACGTTGAAAAACAGGGTGTCATGGTATTCATCTAGCTTTGTTCGTTTAGTCGTGTTCACTATATCGGAAAGCATAAAATTGTCTACACACAAAAAATCACCGATACTTTTTATGATAACACTATCATTTAACCCATGAACATTTAGCCAATTGGTTTTACTATAATCGACATGTTTATGCATTTCGATTACATCGAACTCATTAAATTCAGCCAAGTCTGTATCATTATATACAAATAATTGAGTTTGGGTTTGCGTATATTTGTGAACCCCTGTATATTCTAGTAAAGTGGGCTGTACTTTATGTCCTTTTTTGTATTTAATTTTTCTCACGAATTCTAAATTTGTTTAAATTTAAGAATATTTCTTTTTTTCAAACTATTTTTACCAAAAATCATTGTATGCAAACGTTAATCATCAACATAAAAGAATTATTGCAGGTTAGAGAAGTCGGCATACTTAAAGTATCTGGTGCTGAAATGGCTAATTTGCCAACGATTAAAAATGCTTATTTATTGATAGTAGATGAGTTGATTACTGCTTATGGTTTAATGGAAAACTGTCCTCAAACAGCAGTTGACAAGACCATAGATGCTACAGGAAAAATAGTATTACCCTGTTGGTGTGACAGTCATACGCATATTGTTTATGCTGGGAATCGAGAACAAGAATTTGTAGACCGAATTAAGGGTCTTACTTATGAAGAAATTGCTAAAAGAGGAGGTGGAATATTAAATTCGGCTATCAAGTTAAATGCCACTTCGGAAGAAGAAATCTATATTCAATCTAAAAAAAGAGTAGAAGAAGTTATCCAACAAGGAACGGGTGCGATTGAAATAAAATCGGGTTATGGCTTAACAATAGAAGGGGAATTGAGAATGTTACGAGTAATAAAAAGACTCGCTGCTACCTACCCTATTGCTATTAAATCTACCTTTCTTGGAGCTCATGCATTTCCAACGGAATATAAAGAAAATCATTCGGGCTATATTGATTTAATCATCAACGAAATGTTACCGATAATAGCAGCTGAAAAATTGGCTGATTACATTGATGCCTTTTTGGAAACAGGGTATTTTTCGGTAGAAGAAACGGAACGTATAATGCAAGCAGGGGCACGATATGGCTTGCGTGCTAAAATACACGTTAATCAATTTACTGCGATAAATGGAATTACAGCCTGTGTTAAACACAATGCCCTTTCAGTAGATCATCTTGAAATAGTAACCCAAGAAGATATTGAAGCTTTAAAAAATAGTGAAACAATGCCTGTTGCCTTACCAAGTTGTTCTTTTTTTATAAGCATTCCTTATACGCCAGCGCGACAACTGCTTGATGCAGGATTGCCTTTTGCCTTAGCCTCTGATTTTAATCCGGGGACAACACCTTCTGGGAATATGAATTTGGTGGTAGCTACCGCCTGTATTAAAATGAAGGTTACGCCTGAAGAAGCCATAAATGCTGCTACACTTAATGGCGCCTATGCCATGGGTTTGTCTGATACTCATGGTAGTATAACCCTAGGTAAAAAAGCGAACCTCATCATCACCAAACCGCTTAATTCCTATTATGAAATCCCTTATGCTTTTGGTAGTAATTTAATAGACCAAGTCATTTTAAAAGGAAAAATAATTACATAAAAAAGGCCCCGAGAACTTCGGGGCTTTTTTTATGTTTATAAAGTATCGTTCTTAAATTAACGCAGAGAAAAACTGCTTTTAGATACTAGTTCTCCTTTATCAAAAATATTCACAAAGTAAGTGCCTTTGGCAAAATCTTTACCCGGTAACTGTTCGCTAACCTCTACTGTTTTATTTTCGTATTTAACTGTTGATGTAAAGCTGTAAGTTAATGAAGTATCGCCAAACTTAACGAGGGTTTTATCTCCCAACACATTGTTTTTACCGTCAATTACTTGAACATAATAGGTTTTATCTTCTGATTTAGCAATTTTGTTTTCAGCAATCGTGAATTTTACTTCAAGTAAATCAGTTCTACTGGCTTTATCAGTCACGATTTGTTTTCCTGAGCTTCTAACTTTATAAGTTGCCGTTTTTAAATTGGTAATCGTTAACTTCTGTCCTTTTTCAACAGTCTTGGCTAATTCTTCATTTTGTCCTACTAAAACTTGGTTGTATTTTTTAGAATCATCCAACTTAACATTGGTACTGTCCAGATTAGTAGTTAAGGTTTGGTTTTGTTTTTTTAGTACATCTACTTCTTGCATTAATGTTCGCATCTTGCCTTCCATAAGTTTGTATTGCGACTTATATTTTTGTAGGGAAGCTACATCTCCTTTGGCACTTTTTAATTGCTCCATTAGTTTTACCACCTTATCACGTTCTGCTATTAATTCATCAGACATGGAGGTGTTCTCTGCAAGAGCTGCATCATAGGTTGCTTTCAATGCTGATAAATCTTTCAAAACAGCTTCTTTTTCGGAAGTAGTCGTGGTTACCGTTGCTTCTAATGACTTTGCATCGGAAGTAAGTTTAAAAATATAGACTAAACTGATGACCAACAAAAGTGCTAATACACCAATGATTCCTTTGAGTTTTGAGTTATTGCTTTGATTTTCCATAGCTTACATTTTTTTTATACAATAGTTAATTACTAATATTAATAGTAACGAAATATACGCATATTTATTATATTTTTGAAGAAATATTTTTAATAATGGAGAATGTAATTCCCTTTTCAATCACAGATTTAGCTAAAGTAACGAACCATAGAAGTGGTGAAGTAAAGTTTGGCGAAAAAATGATTACCATTCCAAAAGAAGAAAATCCTATAGAATTCATAAAAAATAGCGAAGCGCAGTATGTTTTGTTAGGCATCCCTGAAGACGTTGGTATTAGAGCTAATTTTGGCCGCCCAGGAGCTGATTCTGCATGGAAAAGTGCTATTAGTAGTATTGCTAACATACAGCACAATCGTTTTTGTAAAGGAAGTCAAATCATCATTTTGGGAACCCTTAATGTTGCTAGTGAAATGGAGCAAGCAAAAGACTTGGATTTTCAAAAAACAGCCGATAGAAAGCAGTTAAGTACTTTGGTTGAAAAAATAGACAAAGAAGTTGTGCATGTCATTACGACCATAATTAAATGCGGTAAAACACCTATCATTATCGGTGGTGGGCATAATAATGCTTATGGAAATATTAAAGGAACAGCACTTGGATTAGGCAAGCCTATAAATGCTGTAAACTTTGATGCTCATTCCGATTTTAGAATACTAGAAGGACGACATAGCGGCAATGGTTTTTCTTATGCTTATGAAGAGGGCTTTTTAAAAAAATATTTCATATTTGGATTACACGAAAACTATACTTCTAAAAATGTAATTGATAATTTGAAGAAAATAGAAGATCGGGTTAATTATAACACTTACGACGAAATTAAAGTGCGTCAACAAAAAAACTATCAACAAGAGTTGAATACTGCCTTAGATTTTATTAAAAACGATGCCTTTGGCATTGAAATAGATTTAGATGCTTTACCAAATATAGCTAGTAGCGCCATGACGATGAGTGGTTTTTCGGTAGAAGAACTTCGTCAGTTTGTTTATTTCTTTGGTAAGCATAAAAATGCCGCCTATATTCATATCTGTGAAGGAGCGCCTGAGTTAGGAGAAGAAAAGAACAATCACCTTATTGGTAAATTAATTGGTTATTTGGTGACTGATTTCATCAAGTCAAGGAAGGAATTGAACCTATAAATTTGCCAAATATAAAAACCTTATCTTTGGAACGACTTACACTTAATCGTAAGTATTATTTATGTTATTTGAAGATTTATCATTATCCAAAAGTATTCAAAGAGCTGTCTTTGAAGAAGGATACACTAGCCCTACTCCTATTCAGGAAAAATCAATTCCCATTATTTTAGCAGGAAAAGATTTAGTAGGTTGCGCGCAAACGGGAACAGGAAAAACAGCAGCCTTTGCTATTCCTATCATACACAATCTGCATCGCATGATTGGGTCATCCAAAAAAACTAAAGAAATTCGGTGTTTAGTTGTGACCCCTACTCGTGAATTAGCAGTTCAAATAGGTGAGAGTTTTGATACCTATGGAAAATATACTAACATTAGACAGTTGACTATTTTTGGTGGCGTCTCCCAAGTTCCTCAAGTGGATCAATTAAAGAAGGGCGTTGATGTCTTAATTGCAACACCGGGACGTTTATTAGATTTACACAAACAAGGTTTTATTGATTTTGACAACTTGCATTATTTAGTTTTAGATGAATCTGATTTAATGCTTGATATGGGTTTTATCAATGATGTTCGAAAAATAGTAAAATTAGTACCTGCTAATAGACAAACCCTTTTATTTTCGGCTACTATGCCGATGGCTATACGTGAATTGGCAGATACCTTTTTGAATAAACCAGAATATGTATCGGTTACCCCTGTATCCTCAACAGCTGAAATTATAGAACAACAGGTTTATTTTGTTGATAAAGAAAACAAACGTGGCTTGTTGTATCATTTAATACGCAATGAAAACCTTAGCAATGTCTTAGTCTTTGTTAGAACTAAGCATGGGGCTGATAATGTTGTAAAAGCATTAAAAAAACACGGTGTTAATGCAGAGGCTATCCATGGTGACAAATCACAAACGGCTCGTCAAAGAGTATTAGACCATTTTAAAAGTAAAGAAATATCCGTTTTGGTTGCTACTGATATTGCCGCTCGTGGTATTGATATCGAAAGTTTACCGTATGTCATCAATTTTGATTTACCGAATATACCAGAGACTTATGTTCACCGAATTGGAAGAACTGGTCGTGCTGGAAATGGAGGTATCTCTATATCCTTTTGTGGAAAAGATGAAGAGCCATATTGGAAAGATATTTTGAAGTTGATTAAAGTGGGCGTAAAAACGATGAAGGACCATCCCTTTCCTTGGAAAGAAGGAGAACCTAATCCGGATGCTAAACCTGATTTACGCAATAAAAAGAAACCTGAGGGAGCGACTAATTCCAGAAAATCGGAAGCTTCTAAGAAAAACAAAAAACGCTGGTATTAACCAGCGTTTTCATTTTCATTATTTTTGACTTGATTCGAAATAACCTGATACAGTTTAGCGGGTTCAAAAGGTTTGACCATAATATCATTCATACCTGCTGCTAAAGCTTGTTCGATAACTTCTTGTTTGTCAAATGCTGTTAAGGCTACGATAGGTACTTTAATTCCCTTCTCTCTGATTTTCTTTGTTGTATCAAAACCATTGATTAAAGGCATATTGATATCCATTAAGACTAGATCAAATAATTCGCGTTCTAAAGCAACTAAAGCGGCATAGCCATCATCAACAATGGTACAACTCATATTGCTGTTTTGGATGATTTTTTTGGTAACCATTTGATTTATCTTATTATCTTCTACAACCAAGATGTGGTATAATTGAGTGGAGGATAAATCAACAACAATATTATTGATGATCTCTTTTGATTTATCTTCATCGTATTCAAAACCAATAGTAAAAGTAAAAGTGGTCCCGACATTTTCTTCACTTTCCAGATGAATTTCACTATCGAATAATTCGATTAATCTTGAAACAATTGATAATCCAAGGCCGGTTCCTTGATAATCTTCTTCTTTACGTTCAATTTGGACAAACTTATCAAAGATTTTACTTTGATCTTCTTTTGCAATTCCGATACCGGTATCTTTAACTTTAAATTCAATGAAATAAACTTTATCAACTATATTTTTCAGATCGGCTGTTATCGCTACTTCACCGTTTTTGGTAAACTTCAAGGCGTTGCTGACCAAGTTCATTACAATTTGTGATAAGCGCAATTTATCCCCAATTAAAAACTCGGGGATAGCGGTATCTATTTCCACGGTAAGGACATCATTATTTTTATCGGCTATGTAGTCAACTGAATTTTTTATGGTATTAATTTCATCGGTAAGATTGAAGATTAAGTTTTCTAAAACAATGCGTTTTTC
This sequence comes from Flavobacteriaceae bacterium, assembly GCA_947371275.1. Lineage (GTDB taxonomy): Bacteria > Bacteroidota > Bacteroidia > Flavobacteriales > Flavobacteriaceae > Flavobacterium. Next base: position 13,779 of record CANBOV010000035.1, read on the forward strand.
TTCAATTTTATTGATTTGTAAAATATCATTGACTAAGGACAACAAATACTTGGCGGAAAACTTTAATGATTTTAGATGAGGGCTATTTCCTAATTCTTTGTGTTCATCAATAATAATATTGGTTATACCGATTACCCCATATAATGGCGTTCTTAGTTCGTGTGTAATGGTAGAAACAAATTGCGATTTAAGTTGGGATGCTTCTTCTGCTTTTTCTTTTGCTTCTTTGAGTGCTTCATTGGCTTTGGTTAATTCAATATTGGTTTGTTCTCTTATTTTAATATTTTTATAAAGCGTTAATAAAAAGAGTAACAACACAATTAGAATTATGATGAATAATATCACGATCAGTTTAGATTCTTTTAGACTTTCTTGATGCTCTTGATTGACCTTTTCTACTTTATCTAATTGAATTTTATATTCCTCTAGTTCAATTTGTGTAGAGGCCTTTTTTATTTTATCAATTTTTTCTTTGGAATAAACCAAATTCGAAAGGGAATCAAGTTTTTGCTTGTACTCGGCTACTTTTTTAGGTTCGTTATAGTGCTTATAGTGGCGGACTATATTTTCATAGATGTTGACTAAGAACGAATCAAATTTATTGGTTTTTGCAATAGTTAAGGCTTTAAGATAGTAATTCTCTGCTAGTGCTTTTTGTTCTACATTGGTAGCGTATATACCTAATAATAAATTTAATGACATTTTTATATCTTCGGCTCCTTTGAGTAAGATGGATTTTTTTATATCATAGATTACTTTATTGCCTTCATCAAATTTATCAATAGAAAAGTAGGCACTTGCCAAGTCAACTTTGTTGTATTGAACTTGTGTTGTATCGTTTGACTTTTGGGCATAAAACAGCGCTTTTTTATAGTAACCGATTCCTTTAGCAACATCAATTTGATTGAAATAATAAACGCTGCCTAGATTGGCATAGATCCAATTGTACAGTTTGTCATTATTAACCTTTTTGGAATAGGAAAGCGCTTTGTTATAAAACTCAATGGCTTTGTACGATTCTGAACATTCATTATAAATGCACCCAAGTGTGTTGTAGGATTGGGCTATATAGGAAGAGTCATTTATACGGTAGGCTTTGATTAAAGCCTGTTTTGAATATTCTAAGGCTTTATCATATTTAGCATTGTTGAATTCAACAACAGATTGATTGAGTAACTTTTCAATTGCAACTTCTTCTACTTTATGCTCTTGAGCCAAAACATTGGACAAGCATATAAATAAACAAAAAAGTAAACTATATAATTTAGTTCTAATCATTTTGATTGTTAAGTCTTCAAATATAAAGGTTTTCTCAATAAAAAAATCCCGATTGCTCGGGATTTTTTTATTGGCTTAGTTTCTAATTAATTTTCTGTATTTAATACGTTTTGGAGTAACATCCATACCCAAACGTTTCTTTTTATTCTCTTCGTATTCAGAGAAACCCCCTTCAAAGCAATACACTTCAGAGTCTCCTTCAAAAGCTAATATATGAGTACATACTCTATCGAGGAACCATCTATCGTGACTGATTACTACGGCGCAACCAGCAAAGTTTTCTAAACCTTCTTCCAATGCTCTCAGAGTATTGATATCTAAATCATTGGTAGGCTCATCTAATAGTAACACATTCCCTTCTTCTTTTAAGGTCATGGCTAGGTGTAAACGATTTCGTTCACCACCTGATAGCGCGGCAACCTTTTTATTTTGATCACTGCCACCAAAGTTAAATCGTGATAAGTAGGCTCTTGAATTCACTTGACGTCCGCCCATCATGATTAACTCCTGCCCATCACAAAAGTTTTCCCAAATTGATTTATTAGGATCAATGTTGGAGTGCGCTTGATCTACGTAGGCAATTTTAACGGTATCCCCAATTGAAAATTCTCCAGCATCTGGCTTTTCTTCTCCCATGATCATGCGGAAGATGGTTGATTTACCGGCACCATTTGGACCAATGATTCCGACGATTCCAGCTTGAGGAAGTGTAAAGTTTAAGTTATCGTATAGAAGTTTATCCCCAAAAGCTTTTGCTACTCCATTAGCTTCAATCACATTGGTCCCTAAACGAGGTCCGTTAGGGATGTATATTTCTAATTTTTCATCTAATTCTTTTTGGTCTTCATTTAAGAGTTTGTCATAGTTTTGCAAACGAGCTTTTTGTTTAGTTTGACGACCTTTGGCGCCTTGACGGACCCAATCCAACTCCCTTTCGAGGGTTTTTCTACGTTTGGAAGCCACTTTTTCTTCTTGTTCCATGCGTTTAGATTTTTGGTCTAACCAAGACGAATAGTTTCCTTTCCACGGAATACCTTCTCCTCTATCTAATTCTAAAATCCAACCTGCCACATTATCTAAGAAATAACGGTCGTGCGTAACGGCAATGACTGTTCCGGCGTATTGTGCTAAATGTTGTTCTAACCAAAGAACGCTTTCTGCGTCTAAGTGGTTGGTAGGTTCATCCAACAACAATACATCAGGTTGTTGTAGTAATAAGCGGCATAAGGCGACACGACGTTTTTCACCTCCTGATAAAACTTTTATAGGCGTATCGGCTTCTGGGGTGCGAAGTGCGTCCATCGCTACTTCTAACTTATTATCAATTTCCCAAGCTCCTGCAGCATCAATTTTATCTTGCAATTCGGCTTGTCTATCCATTAGTTTTTGCATTTTATCTGCATCTTCATATACTTCAGGAAGACCGAACATGTCGTTTATTTTGTTGAATTCATCCAAAATAGCCATTGTTTCTGCTACCCCTTCACGAACCACTTCAATTACTGTTTTAGATTCATCTAATTGCGGTTCTTGTTCGAGATAGCCAACAGTATACCCTGGTTGGAATACGACATCCCCTTGGTAATTTTTATCTACCCCGGCGATGATTTTTAATAAGGAAGACTTACCGGAACCATTTAATCCTAGGATTCCGATTTTGGCTCCGTAGAAGAAGCTTAAATAAATATTCTTTAAAACTTGCTTATCACTTCCTTGGTACGATTTACTCAATCGTTGCATTGAAAATATTACTTTCTTATCGTCTGACATATGCTTTACTATTTATCTTGTTTTTTTATTAAACTCTTCCTTTTAGGGAGCTAAAGACCCATGCATTAGCTAAAAAGCCGACACCAACTGCACCGAAGCCCCATCCAGCGACATCTGCATAACGGTAGACTCCTAAAGCAATTAACGTTAGTCCCATGATGATCATTATAAGGGTAGCCCAGCCTAAAACTGTATTTTTATTCATTCCCATTTATTGTGGTATTAAGTAAGAAGTGCAAATATCGGGAAAAATAATAAAACCATCTTATTCAAATTATAATGTTATCATAAATAATACTATAATTTGAATAGGATGGTTAAAAGAAGTATACTTTGGTATTTACTTTTTAAAATGGAGCAATAGCGGTGACCCCGTTATTACTGTTTTGATCATAGACTGGATAATCAAAGATATCTACATAACCATCACCATTTAAATCGGTTACGGTATAAACGAAGTTTCCAGTACCGTTTAGGTTGATGACATCATAGATTGGGTAGTCAAAAATATCAATATAACCATCTTGATTAAAATCCCCTGAAAACAATCCGTACACTCCGGTTTCTAGATGTGCCATATTACTTGCAAACGCTTTAGTGGCTGCGTTAGAGAAATTATAGGTCAGCGGAGTTGGTCCCACTGATACAGGAGTTGCGCTCCACGTTTGGATGGCATTACGATGTTTGATTACCAAATAATAAGAACCATTTGGTGCTGTATTGAACGTTGCAACGGCGTTTCCATTGGTTTGCAAAGAGGCTACTGTAGAAGTTAGCAGATTTCCATTACTTGGGTTTCTAAGTTCCACCGTGATATCATCCACTATTGTGGAGCTTGTCCCTACCCCTTCATTGGCTTTAACAGGTCGCATTGCATGAATTGAGGTATCGTAATAGCCTTCAATAAATAATGTAAGGTTTACTATACTTGCACAAGATGTAATGGTCAAACTCAAGAACTCGGTATCTCCACTAGTGTTGATTCCGCTATAAGTTCCACTGCTGGTATACGTTTGGTTGTTTACTGACCAAGTATAGGACCCACAAGCTGTTGCAGTAGTCGTTGGTGGTGTAAGTGTTGTAACATTAACCGTATTACTGGCTACCGATACATTCCCTGCAGCGTCTTTAGCTTTTACAGTAAAGGCGTAGGTAGTGGAATAGGTTAAACCAGTCACTGCATAAGTAGTAGTTGTGGTAGTAGACCCTAATAACACTCCGTTTTTATAAACATCATAACCCGTTACCCCCACGTTATCGGTAGCGGCGGTCCAGGATAAATTGGTTGTACGTTGGGCAGTTCCTGAGGCACTTAAAGTAGGTGCTGTTGGAGGCGTTGTTTCGGTTACTATATTCACGGTATAATCTTCTACTTGTCCGAATGCATAGCTGCCACACGCTACTGGTATAGCGTTGTACATAAGCATTACTCTCATTCGGGTAGCACCTAAACTTGCAGTAGCGGGAACGGTAAATGCACCTGATACTGGAGTTGTAGTGGAAGCGGCTTTGGTCCAAACGGTTTCTCCAGCATCGGCGAAGTCACCATCGGCGTTGTAATCGATGAATACGGCATAGCCTTCTGGAAATACGGTAGCGGTCCATGTAGGAGTTATGGTGATGGTATTGGAGGTGGATTGAGCTAAATTGGTTGCAATTGCGGTAAAATCAGTGTACCCTGTTCCGCCAGTTGATACATTATCTATAGTTCCTAATTGTACTCTTCCAATTAATTCATCGGTTACACTATTCCCTTGTGCAGCACAGTACGTAAAGGCAGTGGTTGTCACAGACACGGTATTGCTGGCTATAGAAACATTTCCGGCAGCATCTTTCGCTTTTACGGTAAACGCATAAGTCGTTGAAGCTACTAAGCCGGTAACAGCAAAAGTAGTAGCTGTGGTTGTTGAACCTAGCAATACACCTGCTTTGTACACATCATATCCGGTCACCCCTATATTATCGGTGGCGGTAGTCCAAGATAGATTGGTAGTAGTAGAAGTAGTCCCAGAAGCACTTAAAACAGGCGCTGTAGGCGCTGTAGTATCGGGAGCTAAGGTAGTAACGTTAACGGTATTACTAGCCAAAGAAACATTCCCTGCAGCATCTTTGGCTTTCACGGTGAATGCATAAGTCGTGGAAGCGGTTAATCCAGTCACGGCAAAGGTTGTTGCTGTAGTGGTTGAACCTAATAACACACCGTTTTTATAGACATCATATCCTGTTACGCCGACATTATCGGTTGCGACAGTCCAAGACAAATCGGTAGTCGTTGAAGTCGTTCCCGATGCACTTAAGGTAGGTGCAGTAGGTGCGGTGGTATCGGGTGCTAGTGTAGTTACGTTAACAGTGTTACTAGCAACGGATATATTATTGGCAGCATCTTTGGCTTTTACGGTGAAGGCATAGGTTGTAGCAGCGGTTAAACCCGTCACAGGGAATGTCGTCGCTGTTGTTGTTGACCCTAACAATACTCCATCTTTATAGACATCATATCCTGTTACAGACACGTTGTCGGTGGCACCCGTCCAAGACAAGTTGGTCGTTGTAGTAGTAGTTCCCGACGCACTTAAGGTAGGTGCCGTTGGTGCGGTGGTATCAACTCCAGTAATGGTAAAATTGGTATTGGAAACATCAAAGAAAATATGATTGGTACCTTTTACCATGATGCGGCAAGTCGTGCTTGGTGCATTTGGAATTGTAATCGCTTCGGTACCATCATTTGGTGTAGCTGCTAAGATCGTTGACCATGTAGTTCCACCATCGGCAGACAATAGGATGTCAACATTGGCACAATTCACTCCGTTGGCGGTTGTACCTGCAACAAGCCATGTTATGGTTTGGGAAGTTCCTGCAGCGTATGTAACAGCAGTATTGGGAGCAGTAACTGAAAAGGGGCCCGCAGTACCATTAACGGTCACGATCATATCGTCACTATTATTTGCGGGTCCGTTCACATGGTTATCTCTAACTGTTACTCGGAAGTTAAATGTTCGCGCCACGGAAGGCAACGCTTCGACGGTTAACTCAGTTCCGGCGGTTGTTGTAGCCCCTGTTAGTACAGAACTCATTTTAGGAAAATATCGAATAGGAGACGTACTTGGATTATACGAACGGAAATCTACTCCTGTTGTTTTAGTAGCACTAGGCGCTGCAGAAGTCGTTTGCGAATCCATTTGTTCCCAATCATAGGTTAGTACGTCGGCTGTATTGGTATCGGTACCCACTCCTGTTAGCATGAACGGAGTACTTTTGGGAATGGTATAATCTAAACCTGCATTGGCCGTTGGAATTGCATTTCCTGTCGCGGTATTGGTTTGACAAGTAGTTGTTTTGATGTAATTGGTTACTTGTTGGACACTTATCGCATGAAAATAGGGGTCGGAATGCGGTTGAACATCCAAAGCTGTAATTCCGGCATAGCCCATTATGGTAGAACCCGAACCCGGTTCCATTTGGACTCCGGTCCCTTCATTGCTGTGGGTGAATGTATGGTTGGCTCCGAACTGGTGACCCATTTCGTGGGCCACGTAATCGATATCAAAATTATCTCCCGAAGGAATGGCATCTGCGGGAGAGGTAAAACCACTTCCTTTGTTGGTATCGGTAGTACTAGCGGTATCATTAATGCAGACACAAGCGATACATCCGGCGTTCCCTCCACCTCCACTGGCACCAAAAAGGTGACCAATATCGTAGGCCGCATTTCCAATAGTATTGGTTAGGTTATTTTGCAATTCGGCATTCCAAGCGCCTGCTGCTCCTGCTGTTGCGGCAGAATAAGGATCGGTTGCGGCATTGGTATAAATCAGCACATCATTATTAGCGATTAAATTCATGTGTACGCCAAAATCCATTTCGAACACTCCATTTACTCGGGTCATGGTATTGTTCATGGCAGCAAGTGCAAGTGCTTTAGTTCCACCAAAATAAGTAGTATACTCCCCTGTTACGGAAAGTGCTAGGCGAAACGTACGCATAAAGGCATCGTCAGCATTGGGGCGCGCCACGCTAACTACAGGTTGGAGCCCAACATTTACACTCCCTAATACGCTACATTCAAAGGTATTTAGTGCTGCAGCTTTATCTTGTTTTTTATAGACTGCATATAGTGAAGCATCGGTAGTGTAGGGTTCGATTAACGTTGCTGAGCGATCAGGATATAGGGTCATGGTTTGCACCCCTAGTGGAGATACACTAAAATAGATTACCGAACCAGGAATGTCAATTCCTTGACCGACATAGGATTTAATCTCGGGGAAATTGGCTGCTAGTACTGGGTCCATATTGGAACTTTCTTTCACCGCAAAGGTTTCGGATTTCCCTTCAGCGTTTGGAAACGCTACTATCGTATTTGACGGTTGAGTGGTAGTCCAACGGTTTGGCGCTGTAATTAAAACCTGTTGTAATCCTGCAAGGTCGACTTGGAAGAATTGAGGTTTTAAAAGGATTCTTTTGTTTTCTACGATGGTAGCTGTTCCTTTTGGAGTGGAAGTTGACCAGAAGTTTTGATTTTTTTGACCGATAGAAAGGCTGGCTGAAAATAGTGCAAGTGCAAGTAAAAGATGTTTCATAATAAATTGATTCTGACAAGTTTAAAAAAGGGATACAAATATATTTCATTTTGCTTAGATGGTAGGCATACCTACTATAATCACCCTATTAAAATCGATGAACTACATACTGTCGTGTAATTATTCGTACAATTTTCTAATAAACTCTTTCGGTTATCTTGTAAGTACCTTTTAGTATCCCTTGAGTTGTTGTAAAACCAATTCTACTCGCATGCCCATGTATTGGCAGAATTCCTCGACATTGACGGGTTGGTGCAGTTCCTTATTAAAATGTTTTTTGATTTGTCTTAGTGTGTAGCGGCTGTGGCTGGCGCTTTTTCCGGTAATCCACTGAATGTCTTTGGTGTAAATGCAGAGTCGGTTCATATTTTTATGGTTTTAGTATTGATTTTTAATTTTGTAGGAATAATTTAAATCCTAAGGCTGTGTTTGGCTTATTTTCCATAATGGATTGACCCGCTTTTCACTTGGTTAAGCCCTTTATTTACTGCCTCTTAGGGTTACTTCACCATAGCCTTTGGGTTACTTCACCATAGCCGTAGGTATGAAGTAAGCATGGAGTAAGTATGGCTCAACTATGAAGTAACTATGGAGTAACCCCTATTTCCCTTAGACAAAACAAAGGCTAAAAGGTTTAATTGACTTGTAGGATTTTTTTATAACAGGCCGATTAATGCTATATTGTAGACCATTCTCTTCAGAAGAAATAGCGATTATAATGCATCAAAATTTACTAAAAGCGGTAAAAACTAGCATAAATCGCGTCCTAACTTAAACCTTTTGGCCTTTGCCTTGTCTAATAAAGCGAAACGTGAGTGCTTGTAAGCATTCCTACAAGGGGGCATTGGAGTCCTGTAGGTGTCTTTGCTACTTATAGGTTCAAAAAATACAGTATAAATCATTTAAACATTATTTTAGTATGGCAAAAGCAAGAGGCATTATCAAAATCAAGGGGTCACTTTATGATTTAACCTTTTACAAACTAGAGGGCGAAGAGGTAGTACGTGAAAAAAGCGGCGTTTCTAAAGAACGGATTCAGCGGGAACCGGCGTTTGCTAGAACGAGGGAAAACAACCAAGAGTTTTCCAGTTGTGCGAGGGCAGGACGGATGATGCGCGAGGCGTTAGGTCCGTTACTCTTTAGCAGTAAGGACAGTCGATTGGCCAGTAGGCTATTGCAAACACTCTGTAAGATTAAGATCTTGGATCAAGCATCGCTGCGGGGCAAGCGCACGGTTGCCCGAGGAATAGCAGGAATAGCAGGAAAACAATTGCTTACGGGTTTTGATTTTAACAAGGACGCCCCTTTGGGTTCGATTTTAAAGGCGCCTTATGTTTTGGATGAGGGGGAAGGCACAGTGGTTATCTCTAATTTCCTTCCTGGTAGGGATTTGGCGTCTCCGAAAGGGGCTACGCACGTTCGTTTACAGTTGGCCACTCTAGGCCTTAATTTTGAGACTGGGGCTCGTACGCTCGTTTTAAGTTTACCACAAAATCGATTGCTAACGCAAAGTAGTGCTACTGTAGAATTGGGGGTGGAACCAGTACCTGACGTTGCAGGGGTGAACTTCTTTTTATTGTCATTATCCTTTTACCAAGAAGTTAATGGAATACAGTACTCGTTAAAGAACGGCTACTATTCGGCTTTGCAGATCATAGGCGTTTATTAAGATAAAGTAGTTGTCAAATTGACAACAGCCTACCTGTTCAACTACAATGAACTGCTTGACTATTTATTATTTATAATTGGCTATATTTGAGAAATTATTTTGGAAAACAGTCGCGAATTAAACAACTAAGGCAGCATGAAATTTGGATTTAGAATACCTTCGGTGACGAAACGGATAGCGGCACGGACCTCGGTAAAACGGATGGTTCAAAATCAATTGGGCTTGAAAGCGCCGCGTGGTTATGGCTGGGTAACTAATCCCAAAAAGGCCTTATACAATAGAGTTTATAACAGAACTTCTACGGGATGTTTATTGGGATTTATGCTATTCTTGGGAATCCCGTTGGGATTACTTTGGTTGATTGCTTTTTAATTAAAGATAGTGAATAGCATTTCTTTGAATAAATCGGCTGCAGGCATGTTATTGGCACCTACTCCTTTACTTTTTGCATCAATATCCCTTAGTTTGGCTACGATGCTGCTGACTTTACGCATGGGATAGTTTTTGGCGGCTCCTATATAATCATTTACAAAATAAGGACTTACCCTCAGTACTTTGGCCACATTGCTGGGAGATTTATCTTTTAGTCCGTGGTATTGCAGCAGTGCCGAAAAGAAAGCAAACACTTGACCATTGATTAACACCATGGGGTTATCTTTTTGATTTTGGGCGAAATAGTCGGCTATCTGGTAGGCTTTATGTTGGTTTTTATCCCCTATAACTTTGCGGAATTCGAAGACGTTAAAATCTTTACTGAAGCCAATATTTTCTTCAATATGATTGGGTGTAATGGCCGTTCCTTTCGGGATGATGATTTCGAGTTTGGTTAATTCGTTGGCAATACGGCTCAGGTCATTTCCTAAGAAAGCGACTAGCATGGCATTGGCTTTGGGTTCGATGGTATACCCTCTACCCTGTAGGACTCTGTTGATCCATTGGCCTACTTGGTTTTCGTATAACTTTTTACTTTCGAACACTAGTCCGTGTTTATCCAGTACTTTGGTAATCTTTTTGCGTTTGTCGAGTGATTTGTATTTGTAGGCAAAAACTAGAACGGTAGAAGGTTGCGGATTTTCGGCATACGATTCGAGTTTGTCGATATAGCGTGACAATTCTTGCGCTTCTTTGACAATGACTACTTGGCGTTCGGACATCATTGGGTAGCGTTTGGCGTTTGACACTACATCTTCTATGGTGGTATCACGCCCATATAGCACCATTTGGTTGAATCCTTTTTCGTCTTCTGTTAGCAGATTTTTTTCAAGATATTCGGTGATGCGGTCGATGTAATAGGGTTCTTCGCCCATTAAGAAATAGATGGGTCTGATGTTGCCTGCTTTGATGTCGTTAATGATCTTTGCTACTTCGTCCATGGAGTGTCTACGGTATTCTTTTTTAGTGTAAGTTGGCTGTTATTTTCTCTTTTTAAACTGTTTGATATTTCAATTTTCAAATTATCTTTGTGAGATGCAACCACTTAATTTTCCTTCGTATTCGTTTCGGTTCAAAAATAGTGAAAATAAAGTCTCTATTTTTGATGAGGTTAGGAAAAAGTTTATTCAATTGACCCCCGAAGAATGGGTTAGACAACATACGATACAGTATGTTTTACAGGAAAAGCAGTACCCTAAATCGTATCTTAATGTAGAAAAGCTTATTAAAATTAATGATTTACATAAGCGGTATGATCTAATTGTTTTTCAGCCTGATGGCACTATTTTTTTATTGGTTGAATGCAAGGCCCCAGAAGTAAAAATCACGCAAGATACTTTTGACCAAATTGCCCG
>CANBOV010000036.1 GCA_947371275.1 Flavobacteriaceae bacterium
GAAAAAAACCGAACCCTCTTGTATGTCTTTGTAGTTTCTTTTATCATCGTTGTCTTATTATTCGTAGTAAGAGCACAGCGTGCTCGTACGCGTGAGTTATTATATAAACAAGCCCAACAGAAAGCCAATGAGGACATTTACAACCTCATGATGTCACAACAAGCGATCATAGATGAAAGTAAAAACAAAGAGAAAAAAAGACTGGCGCAGGACCTGCATGACGGGGTATTAGGAAGAATGTTTGGATTGCGTTTAAACTTAGACAGTTTGAACCACAACACGGATGAAGAAGCCATTAAAAAACGTTTTGAACTCCTAAATGAATTAAAAACCATTGAACAGGACATCCGTGAAATTTCGCATGATTTGAATAGAGAAAAACAAGTATTAATTAATAACTTTGTTTCTATCGTTCATAATTTATTAGAAGAGCAGAATACTTCTCATGAAGCCAATGTTATTTATTCTATTGATAATAATGTGGTTTGGGACAAAGTAGCGAATGCTATAAAAATCAACATGTATCGTATGTTGCAAGAAGGACTGCAAAACATTAATAAATATGCTAGTGCCCAAAACATTACTGTCGAAATAAAAGGAGATACTGAAAATGTCTATTTGAAAATCCAAGATGATGGTATTGGTTTTGACGTGAGTAGAAAAAGCAAAGGCATAGGAATGCAAAACATGATTTCAAGAACTAACGATTGTAAAGGAATAATTGACATCACTTCAAAGAAAAATGAAGGGACAAAAATTGTAATAACCTTACCTATAGAAACTAAACCATTAATTACAGAACAAGAATGACAAGCCCAATTAACATTTTAATAGTAGATGATCACCCTTTTATTATTGAAGCCTATAAAAATGCTATCAACAAATACAGTCAACAAGGCACTGAGTTTATTGTGACACAAGCAAACAGCTGTAAAACTGGTTATGAAAATATCATTGATCAGCCAAAACCATTTGACATCGCTTTTTTTGACATCAGCATGCCAGAATATGCTGAAAAAGGGATTTATTCGGGCGAGGACTTAGCAATGCTAATAAAAACGGAAATGCCTACCTGCAAGGTGATTTTATTGACAATGCATACCGAATTGTTAAAAATCAACAACATTATTAAAAACATTAATCCTAGTGGCTTAATTATCAAAAATGATTTAACGTTTGACGAATTACTCTTCGCGTTTGACAAAATCATTAAAGATGAAAGTTACTATAGTCAAACTGTTATCAAATTAGTTGGACAAGCACAATACAATAATATCGAATTGGATGTTTTTGATAAACAAATACTATTTCATCTTTCTAAAGGAGTAAAAACCAAAGATTTACCACAATATATTCCTCTATCTTTAAGTGCTGTAGAAAAACGAAAGCTAAATATTCGTGAGATTTTAGAAGTAAAAGACGGAAACGATATTGATTTAATTAATGAAGCCAAGAAAAAAGGTGTCATTTAACGATTATACGGGAAACCGTAATCAAATATGCGGGAAACCGTAATAACTCCCATAACTACAAAGACTACCTTAGCAATATGATTTCAGGGTTAGTATTTGTAGATTCAAAAAGAGGTAGTGGAAAACAAGCTATAACTTGATTTACAAAGACTTAGGAGGAAGCGATACTTAACAGTATCGCTTTTTTTATTGCGCCATTGCATCCCAGCCTCTAGCTTTTAAAGGGATTTTAGTATTTGCTCTAGTAATTAAATGAATTCCTTCACTTTCTTGAGTCATATGCCCAATTACCGTGAAATTAGGGTTTGCTTTAATCTTATCAAAGTCTTCTAACCTTATCGTAAATAATAACTCATAGTCTTCTCCTCCATTAATAGCTACTGTTGTGGAATCTATATTAAATTCTTCACAAACATTAATAAATTGAGGATCTACAGGAATTTTTTCTTCATATAAATTACACCCCACTTTGGATTGCTTACAAATATGAATAATTTCTGAGGATAATCCATCAGATATATCGATCATTGAAGTAGGTTTTACTTCCAATTTTACTAATAATTCTCTAATGTCATGACGTGCTTCAGGCTTTAATTGTCGTTCTATTAAATAGGAATAGGGATCTAAATCTGGTTGATTATTTGGATTTACTTGAAACACTTGCTTTTCACGTTCCAAAATCTGTAATCCCATATAAGCAGAACCTAAATCACCAGATACTATTAACAAATCGCCCTCTTTAGCGCCATTTCTATAAATAATATCTTCTTCAATAGCTTCGCCTATTGCTGTTATTGAAATAATCAATCCTTTTTGTGATGAAGTAGTATCACCTCCAATGACGTCGATATTGTAGAATTTTGATGCTAATGCGATTCCATCAAACAACTCTTCTAATGCTTCTAATGGGAAACGATTTGAAACGGCCACAGAAACTGTTATTTGTGTTGGCATTGCATTCATGGCACATATATCAGAAACATTTACTACAACAGACTTATAGCCCAAATGTCGTAAAGGCATGTATGTTAAATCGAAGTGAACACCTTCAATTAACAAATCGGTAGAGATGACTACTTTTTTATCTTTAAAATTCAATACTGCAGCATCATCCCCAATACTTTTCAGAGTAGATGGTTGTTTAACATCAAATTTATTGGTTAAATGATCAATTAATCCAAATTCTCCAAGTTGCGACAATTGTGTTCTTTGTGGTGCTTTATCTTCTAACATTGATGTTTTTTTAAGTTGCAAAGTTACAAAGTTTTTTAAGCATACTTTACACCACATCTCATGGATTATTTGCAACTTTATAGGAATTAAATTTTAATATGAAATCACATCAAATTATTACATTGACTTTAAATCCTTCATTGGATAAAAGCACTCATTTTACTGGATTAATTCCTGAACAAAAAATTCGATGTGAAAAGCCTCACTATGACGCAGGAGGCGGCGGAATAAACGTCTCTAAGGCCATTTCTAAGCTTGGTGGTAACTCTCTTTGTATTTTTACTTCGGGAGGCTCCTCGGGCAAAATGCTTGAAGAGTTGGTTCAAAAAGATACTATCGAAAGCAAAGTCATTCCAACCCAAAACTGGACACGTGAAAATTTTATAGCGTTTGAAAATGAAACAAAAGCACAATACCGATTTGGTTTTCCAGGAAATGAATTGATGGAAGATGAAAAACAATCCCTTATCGAAATAATAAAAGGCATAAAATCGGAATATTTAGTAATAAGTGGAAGTTTGAATAAGGGATTAACCGGTGAGTACTATCAAAAAATTGTAGAAATAGCAACATTTTCAGGTATTAAAGTGATCGTAGACACTTCAGGTGAAGGATTGCAAAAAGTACTTGAAACAGGCGTATATCTAATAAAACCAAACATAGGTGAATTAGCGAAATTAATTGGTGTTACAAGATTGGATGTTGATGAAGTTACAACAGCTGCCAAAACATTAATAGAAAAAGGATGTGCTGAAATTATTGTAGTTTCACTAGGTCCTGAAGGTGGAATTTTAGTCACAAAAGACCAAACCGAATATGTTAAAGCGCCTAAAGCAGAAAAGAAAAGCACCGTGGGTGCCGGGGACAGTATGGTTGGCGGCATGGTATGGGCACTTTCACAAAACAAATCCTTGCAAGAAGTCATTCGCTGGGGAATCGCTTGTGGCACTGCCGCCACAATGAACGAAGGCACACAACTTTTCAAGAGAGAAGATGTAGTAAAATTACTTCATGAAATGTCATAAAAATACCCAATAACTTAGTTATTGGGTATCAATATTAATAATTATTATAACTAGTCGTTCAGTTTTAATACGGCCATAAATGCTTCTTGCGGGATTTCTACATTCCCTACTAAACGCATCCTTTTCTTTCCTTTTTTCTGTTTTTCCAATAATTTACGTTTACGAGAAATATCTCCTCCATAACATTTGGCAGTTACATCTTTACGTAAAGCTTTTATCGTTTCGCGGGCTATAATTTTAGCGCCAATTGCTGCCTGAATTGGAATATCAAATTGTTGCCTTGGGATTAATTCTCGGAGTTTTTCACACATTTTTTTTCCAATATGATAAGCATTACTTTCATGAATCAAAGCCGACAAGGCATCTACAGATTGCGCATTCAATAGGACGTCTAATTTAACCAATTTAGAAGCTCTCATTCCAATTGGCGAGTAATCAAACGAAGCATAACCTTTAGAAACTGTTTTTAAACGATCATAAAAATCGAATACAATCTCAGCTAATGGCATGTCAAAATTCAATTCAACTCTTTCCGTAGTCAAATAGGTTTGATTTGTAATAACACCTCTTTTTTCTATACACAAACTCATTACGTTTCCAACATAATCAGCTTTAGTAATGATAGTAGCTTTTATAAATGGTTCTTCAACTCTATCAAGTTTAGATGGCTCAGGTAAATCTGAAGGATTATTAACGACTAACCCTACTTCTGGTTCTTTTTTGGTATAAGCTAAATAAGAAACGTTGGGAACTGTAGTAATTACAGTCATATCAAATTCACGTTCTAACCGTTCTTGGATAATCTCCATATGCAACATGCCAAGAAAACCACAACGAAACCCAAAACCTAACGCTGCTGAACTTTCTGGTAAAAACACTAAAGAAGCATCATTTAATTGCAGTTTCTCCATTGAAGAACGCAAATCTTCGTAATCTTCTGTATCTACAGGATAAATTCCAGCGAAAACCATTGGTTTAACATCTTCAAATCCAGTAATCATATTGGTTGTTGGGATTTTTGCATCAGTGATCGTATCTCCCACTTTTACTTCTTTAGCCTCTTTAATACCTGATATTAAATAACCCACATCACCTGTCGAAATAACTT
Source organism: Flavobacteriaceae bacterium (assembly GCA_947371275.1). Lineage (GTDB taxonomy): Bacteria > Bacteroidota > Bacteroidia > Flavobacteriales > Flavobacteriaceae > Flavobacterium. The sequence goes on from CANBOV010000036.1 coordinate 4,839, forward strand.
CTTTTGGCACTTGGTTTAGCTTGAGTGTCCCTACTTCATCGGCAAAATATTCATTCCCTGTTGCCATGAACTTAATTTTTTGGCCTTTACGAATTTCACCATTCTTCACACGGAAAATAACTTCAATACCTCTAAATGGATTATAATGAGAATCGAAAATCAAAGCCTGTAACGGCTCGTCTTTCACTCCTTTTGGTGCTGGTATTTTTTCAATAATAGCAGCCAAAATATTCTCTACACCAAAACCCGTTTTTCCAGAAGCATGAATAATATCTTCTAATTTACACCCTAATAAGTCAATAATATCATCACTTACTTCTTCTGGATTTGCACTCGGCAGATCTACTTTATTGAGAACCGGAATGATTTCAAGATCGTTTTCTAACGCTAAATATAAATTTGAAATTGTTTGAGCCTGAATACTCTGTGCAGCATCTACAATTAATAAAGCACCTTCACAGGCTGCAATTGAACGAGATACTTCATAAGAAAAATCGACGTGCCCTGGAGTATCAATAAGATTCAAAATATAATCTTCACCTCTAAATTTATATTCCATTTGGATGGCATGACTCTTGATGGTAATTCCTCGTTCACGTTCTAAATCCATATTGTCAAGCAATTGGGCTTTTTCTTCACGTGCGGTAACGGTTTGCGTTGCACCAAGCAAGCGATCGGCCAAGGTGCTTTTCCCATGGTCAATATGAGCAATAATGCAAAAATTTCTAATATGCTTCATCTTCTGTATCTGTCTATTTAAGGGCAAAATGCTTGCGCATTTAATCGGCAAATATAAGTCAAAGTTTTGATTTAAAAGTCTTAGAAGCCGAAACCGACAAAAATTAGTATTTTTGCTAAAAATTAAAACCTAATGCCCAAAATTGGCAGTATAGAACTTCCCGATTTCCCTTTACTACTCGCTCCAATGGAAGACGTGAGTGACCCACCTTTTCGCAGATTATGTAAGTTACATGGTGCTGATTTAATGTATTCAGAGTTCATATCTTCAGAAGGTCTCATTCGTGACGCTATTAAAAGTAGAATGAAACTGGATATTTACGATTATGAAAGACCTGTTGGAATACAAATTTTTGGTGGTGATGAAGAAGCAATGGCCATGTCTGCAAAAATTGTAGAAGCTGTTCGACCTGACTTAGTTGATATTAATTTTGGTTGTCCCGTTAAAAAAGTAGTTTGCAAAGGAGCTGGCGCAGGTGTTTTGAAAGATGTTGATTTGATGGTTCGTTTGACTAAAGCAGTTATCAAAAGCACCCATTTACCAGTAACAGTAAAAACACGTTTAGGTTGGGATGAAAACTCTATTAATATTGATGAAGTTGCAGAACGGTTGCAAGATATTGGTGTACAAGCTTTAACAGTTCATGCTCGAACTCGCGCCCAAATGTATAAGGGACATTCAGATTGGTCGCATATTGCTCGTGTTAAAAATAATTCACGAATTACAATGCCAATCTTCGGAAATGGTGACATTGATTCTCCTGAAAAAGCATTAGAATACAAAAACAAATATGGTTTAGATGGAATGATGATTGGCCGTGCAGCCATTGGTTATCCCTGGATTTTCAATGAAATAAAACATTATTTTAGAACAGGAGAGCATTTACCACAGCCTACAATGCTGGACAGGGTAGAAGCTGCAAGAAACCACTTAACATGGTCCATGGAATGGAAAGGGGAACGTGTAGGTATAGTAGAAATGCGTCGTCATTACACCAATTATTTCAAGGGGGTTTCAAACTTTAAAGAACACCGTTTAAAACTAGTAACATTAGAATCGGCTGAAGCATTATACAAAACTTTAGCTGAAATTCAAGAATTATATTCTGATTATCAATTCATTTAATATAACACTTTTTTACCAGCACGACTACTTGCTATTAAACTAGCTAAAAAACCTAGAGTCATAATTGTTGCCATCACTATAAGTATATTTTGAAGTGAAAATCTGACTGGATATGCTAATGATTCCGTAATCATTATTATCTTAAACTGTTGCTGCAACAATATAATGATGGTTCCCAAAATCAATCCAGCACCACCACCAATTGCACACAACAAAGTGCCTTGAAACAAGAATATTTTCTTTAACTTTTTGGGTTCTGTTCCCAAATAAAGGAGAGTTTTCAAATTTTCCCTTTTATCTAAGACCATCATGATAATAGCTCCTGAAAAAGCAAACAAAAACATTACAATAACTAATGTTAAAATCAGGTAAACCGCCAAATTCTCTGTATTTAACATTTTATGTAATGTAGCATTGAGTTCTGACCGACTTTTAACTTGTACTTTACCATTAAAAATAGTAATTAATTCAGTTTTTATTGTTGCTTCATCAACCTTAGGTTTCAATTTAATTTCAATTCCTGAAATTTGATTGGACTTTAGCTCCAATAATTCTTGTGCTAGTGCTAAATCACAGAATACGTATTTACTATCTAAATCTTCACTGATAGCATAAATGCCAACTGGAATTAAATTTGATTTATAAAAAGCTTCTTCTTCACTTTCGATAACTCCTGTTCCTTTTCTAGGTACATAAACTTCAAATGGATTATTAAAATCGAATAGACCAAGAGATAATTTTTCTGCAATCCCATAACCCACTACCACCTGGTAGGAATTAGGCTTTAACCATTGTCCGTTATAAATATCTTTTTTAAGTAAGGAATTTATTTTAGTAAAATTAGAATCTACCCCTTTCAAACTAGTTACAAGTTCCTTTTCTTTGAAAAAGAATAGTACTCGTTCCTCTACAATTTTACTGTACGAAGCCACGCCAACTATATTTTTAAGCTGGTTTTCCTGATCTGGAGAAATAAAGAAATACTTGCCCGTTAAAGGATTTGCTTTTAAATCTGGATCAAAATCATTTGAGAAAGACAAGCTAAAATCCCGAAGTCCGCTAAATACCGACAAAACGACAAACAAAGCCATAGTGCCAACGATAATACCTACTGAGGCAATAACTGTAATTATATTTATAGCATTATTACTGCTTTTACTAAAAAGATATCGTTTTGCTATGTATAACGAAAAATCCAAATTAAAATTTCTTGCGTTTATCTAATAGATCTCTGTTTTCAATAGGGTTTTCTTTCCCTGCTAAGGCATTATCAATCTTTTCTATATAATCTAATGAATCATCTATATAAAAAGAAAGATTTGGCACTTTTCTCAACTGTAATTTTACACGTTGCGACAAATCATGCTTTATTAGAGGCATATTTGACTTTACTGCTTCTAAAATTTCTTGAGCTCTATTTTGAGGAAAAACACTTAAATAAACTCGTGCAACACCTAAATCAGTTGTCACACTGACTTTAGAAACTGATATTACCAAATTGGTTAGCCCATTTTTACGAACTTCTCCTTGAAGTATATCTACCAAATCCTTTTGTAGCACACTCCCTATTTTTTTTTGTCTATTTGTTTCCATATTGCAAAAATACAATTTTAAATTATCATAATTATAAGAAGTAAAAGTTTTGCCTTGAACTATAAACGGTTTTCATCACGATAACGATGCTCTTTTCTCTATCTTGATTTAGGTTAAAAGAAAAAGCATTTGAATTTTTGTTAACTTTGTAATTCAATTTATATTTATGAGAAAAATAGAACATATTGGGATTGCAGTATCTAATTTAGAAGTCTCCAATTTGCTTTTTGAAAAAATTTTTGGAGTCCCTCCATATAAACAAGAAGAAGTAATAAGTGAAGGCGTAAAAACTTCTTTTTTTATGAATGGTCCAAATAAAATAGAACTTTTGGAAGCTACCTCATCCGAAAGTCCCATTGCTAAATTCTTGGAAAAGAAAGGAGAAGGTATTCATCATATAGCTTTTGAAGTAGAAAACATTGTTTCAGAAATTGAGCGTTTAAAAAAAGAAGGGTTCATCGTGTTAAATGAAACTCCTAAAAGAGGGGCCGACAATAAATTGGTTTCTTTTTTACATCCTAAGGGAACAAACGGTGTTTTGATTGAACTTTGTCAAGAAATCAACTAAAAATAGTTGCACTGAATAAAAAATAGTGCTAATATTGCAACCTCGTTAACGGGTCCTATAGCTCAGTTGGTTAGAGCACCTGACTCATAATCAGGTGGTCCTTGGTTCGAGCCCAAGTGGGACCACTTATTAAAGGCCTCAAATTTGAGGCCTTTGATTTTTAAATATTAAAAACCAATTTCTTGAAATTCTCGTTAATTAGTAACATTATGTAAAGAAATTACCAGTTTAAATAATAAAATTAGCCCTCTAATAAAGGTTTTTTCTAATATATTTTTATTTAAATTAATGAATTTAGAATGTAATTATTTTGGTGAATAGATTTTTTTTTTACTTTTACGCACTATGAAAATTGTCCCGAATAGAATTTTTACTTCTTTGGTAGTGTTTTTGTTGCCTCTGATTTCAGTTTTTGCTGCACCAGGTCCACCACCGCCATCAACACCTCCGCCTCCTGGATCTCCATTGGATGGTGGCATTTTGCTGTTAGTATTGGCATCGATTACTTATGGATTATACAAAATATCAGATATAAACAAAAAAAAGGCTTCAAAGTAAATTGAAGCCTTTTTAATTTTATCCCCATAGAAAGGTATATCTTCTATCTCAAAGAATACAATCTGGAGATGTATTTTCCCACAACGTCAAATTCTAAATTTATATTTGTCCCTAATTTAAAAGTATTAAAATTTGTATGCTCAAAAGTATAGGGTATAATCGCTACACTAAATTCATGGTTTTTAGAATTGACTACAGTTAAACTAACTCCATCGACTGTTATTGAACCTTTCTCTATTGTAATATTATTTAATTTATTGTCATATTCAAATGTAAAATACCAACTGCCATTTGCTTCTGAAATAGATTTACAAGTTCCTGTTTGATCAACATGGCCTTGAACTAAATGACCATCCAGTCGATCACCTAGTTTCATTGCGCGTTCTAAATTTAGCAAATCACCTACTTTCCAATCCCCGATGTTTGTCTTTTGAACTGTTTCTCTAATAGCGGTTACTTTGTATTCCTTATTTTTAATATCTACCACCGTTAAACAAACTCCGTTATGAGCCACACTTTGATCTATTTTTAATTCTTGTGTAATAACAGATGAAACAGTTATGTGCAGATTGTCATTATCTTTTTGTATTTCTTTTATTATTCCGAGTGTTTCAATTATTCCTGTGAACATTATGGTTTTATTTTACTAAATTTGCCCTTCAAAATTAGCAATAAATAACTTGTCCCTCTTATGAAAAAAGCAGAAAATATCATCGTAGGAATTTCAGTTGGAGATTTAAACGGTATTGGAAGCGAAGTAATCCTTAAGACTTTTGAAGACTCCAGGATGCTAGAGCTTTGCACTCCTGTTATTTTTGCGAATGTAAAAGTGCTTTCATTCATTAAAAAGACACTTGAATTGACTGCGCCTTTACACGGAATTGACAAACTCGATCAATTAGTAATTGGAAAAATAAATGTGCTTAATATCTGGAGAGAAGGAGTTGATATAAATTTTGGAGCAAATGACGAAAATATTGGTGTTTACGCAATAAAATCTTTTGTAGCCGCCACAAAAGCTTTAAAAGAAAATCAAATTGATGTTTTGGTAACTGCGCCTATTAACAAATATAATGTTCAATCTGAAGAGTTTAAATTTCCAGGGCATACTGACTATTTAGATAAAGAACTAGAAGGAAATGCATTAATGCTTATGGTTCAGGATAATTTACGAGTAGGTTTATTTACTGATCATATTCCTGTTAATGAAGTTGCCAATCATTTAACAGAGAAAATAATTATTCAAAAAATAGATACTATAAAACATTCTTTGATACAGGATTTTGGCATCAACAAACCTAAAATTGCTGTATTAGCTTTAAATCCGCATGCTGGTGACAATGGTGTAATTGGAAAAGAAGATGATGAGATTTTAAAACCAACTTTGAAAAAATTATTTGATAAAGGAATTATGGTTTTTGGACCGTTCGCTGCAGATGGCTTTTTTGGGAGTAATCAATATGAAAAATACGATGCTGTAATTGCAACATATCATGATCAAGGATTAATACCATTTAAAACACTGTCTTTTGGTAATGGAGTAAATTACACTGCAGGCCTAAATAAAATAAGAACATCTCCGGATCATGGTACAGCCTTTGAAATTGCTGGAAAAGGAGTTGCTGATTATAATTCGTTTAAAGAAGCTGTTTATACTGCAATTGACGTTTATAATTCAAGAAATGAATATCTTGAAATTAGCCAGAATCCCTTGAAAACAAAAGAAAAACAGTTATAAACAAAAAAATGTTGATAAGGTTATTGGAATTACAATAATTTTATATCTTTGCACTCCCGAAACTTCGGGTCAAATTGTTGTTCAGATGAAAAGTATAAATGAATTTTTGATTCCTTTTATAGGATTAAAATTAGGGAAGCATCAGTTTGAATTTAAAATTAATAAAAAGTTCTTTGACGAATTTAGTTTTGATGAATTCGAAAATTGTGATTTAAATGTAGATGTTGTTTTAGAAAAAAAAGAAACAATGTTGGAAATCAATTTCAAACATAAAGGGAGTGTATATGTCCCTTGTGATTTAACTGGTGAATCTTTTGATTTACCAGTTAAAGGAAAAATTAAATTGGTTGTTCAATTTGGAGATGAATTTAACAATGATAATGATGAGTTGTTGATATTGCCTCATGGTGAACATCAAATTGATTTATCGCAATATATTTATGAAATGATTGTTTTATCTGTGCCTCAAAAGAGGATTCACCCTGGTGTAAAAGATGGAACATTACAAACAGAAGCATTACAAAAATTAAACGAATTACAAGTCAAAGAAATTAAAGAAGAAGTAAAAAAAGAAGATGATATTGACCCACGTTGGGACAAATTAAAACAACTATTAACGGATAAATAATATAGTAAAATGGCACATCCTAAGAGAAAAATCTCCAAAACAAGAAGAGATAAAAGAAGAACTCATTATAAAGCAACTGTTGCTCAAATTGCAACATGTCCTGTAACAGGCGAAGCACATTTATACCACAGAGCCTACTGGCATGAAGGTAAAATGTATTACAGAGGACAAGTAGTTATTGATAAATCAGTAGCTGTTGCTTAATTACGTTTTTTTTACAAAACAAACTCTCACTTTGTGGGAGTTTTTTGTTTTATTTAATTTTAAGAAATAACCAATCCTAATTTACTTAGGTATAATTTTTTTTTTGTAATTTCCACAACTTTTCGATTGGAAAAATCGATTGGAAAAATACCCTATTTATGACTACAATTACCGCCGCTATAACCGCAGTTGGAGCATATGTTCCAGATTTTGTACTCTCAAATCAAGTACTGGAGACCATGGTTGATACTAATGACGAATGGATTACGACTCGTACTGGGATTAAAGAAAGAAGACTTCTAAAAGAAAAAGGCAAAGGCACTTCATACATGGCAATTAAAGCTGCTCAAGACTTAATTGCAAAGGCTAATATTAATCCTGCTGAAATTGACTTGGTTATTATGGCCACCACTACTCCTGACATGCCTGTTGCGTCTACCGGTGTATTTGTTGCCACTCAAATTGGAGCTGTAAATGCATTTGCTTATGATTTACAAGCTGCTTGTTCAAGTTTTCTTTATGGAATGTCTAATGCTGCTGCCTACGTTCAATCAGGCAGATACAAAAAAGTTCTTTTAATAGGCGCAGATAAAATGTCTTCAATTATTGATTATACCGATAGAGCAACTTGCATCATTTTTGGTGATGGTGCTGGTGCGGTTTTATTTGAACCAAACCACGAAGGTTTAGGACTTCAAGATGAGTTCTTAAGAAGTGATGGTATTGGTAGAGAATATCTTAAAATTGATGCTGGCGGGTCTATTCTTCCGCCATCAATAGAAACTATTGAAAACAGACAACATTTTGTCTTTCAAGATGGTAAAACAGTATTCAAATATGCAGTGTCGGGAATGGCAGATGTTAGTGAAAAAATTATGGAGCGCAATAATTTAACCAAAGAAGATGTAAATTGGTTAGTAGCGCACCAAGCCAACAAAAGAATTATTGATGCCACGGCAAATCGGATGGGATTAGATGAAGATAAAGTATTGGTAAATATTCAAAAATACGGAAATACTACTTCTGCCACGTTGCCATTATTGTTGAGTGATTTTGAAAATAAACTTAAAAAAGGAGATAATTTAATATTTGCAGCATTTGGTGGAGGATTCACTTGGGGTTCAATCTACTTAAAATGGGCATACAACAAACAATAAACTAATTTTAAACTAACTAATTATGGATTTAAAAGAAATTCAAAACCTAATCAAATTTGTATCCAATTCTGGTGTTGCAGAAGTAAAATTAGAGACAGGTGATATTAAAATTACTATCAGAACCACCTTAGAAGGCAATACTCCTGATATTACATATGTGCAACAAGCTCCTATGCAACAATCCATTTCCGCTCCTGTAGCTGCTGCTCCAGTTGCTATCCCTCTTGCTCCTGTAGCTGCCGCAGATGATAATTCAAAATATATTACTATAAAATCTCCAATGATTGGAACATTTTATCGTAAACCATCTCCAGATAAATCTCCATTTGTAGAAGTAGGAAGCACTATAGCTAAAGGCGATGTACTTTGTGTTATTGAAGCTATGAAATTATTCAATGAAATTGAAGCTGAAGTTACGGGTAAAATTGTTAAAATTTTAGTTGATGACATGTCGCCAGTTGAATTTGATCAACCTCTATTCTTAGTAGACCCTTCTTAATTTGAAATTTGAAGATGTAGTTATTAAATAACAACTAACTACTTATTTCTTTTTTAAATTCTCGAATTGTTTAATTTTCAAATTAAGAAAAATGTTTAAAAAAATATTAATAGCCAATAGAGGCGAAATTGCACTTCGTGTTATTAGAACCTGTCGTGAAATGGGCATTAAGACCGTTGCAGTATATTCTACTGCAGATGCAGAAAGTTTACATGTTAAATTTGCTGACGAAGCCGTTTGTATTGGTCCTCCTCCAAGTAATTTATCTTACTTAAAAATGTCTAATATAATTGCAGCTGCAGAGATTACTAATGCAGATGCTATTCATCCAGGATATGGATTCTTATCTGAAAATGCTAAGTTTTCTAAAATATGTCAAGAACACGGTATTAAATTTATTGGTGCTTCACCTGAAATGATTGACCGTATGGGAGATAAGGCTTCTGCAAAAGCTACAATGAAGGCGGCAGGAGTTCCTTGTGTACCTGGTTCTGATGGTTTGTTAGAATCATATGAACAAGCATTAGAATTATCTAAAGGCATGGGGTTTCCCGTAATGTTAAAAGCAACTGCTGGAGGTGGAGGAAAAGGGATGCGGGCTGTTTGGAAAGAAGATGAATTATTAAAAGCTTGGGAAAGTGCTCGTCAAGAATCGGCTGCAGCATTTGGTAATGATGGCATGTATTTGGAAAAATTAATTGAGGAACCCCGTCATATTGAGATACAAGTTGTAGGTGATTCTTATGGGAAAGCCTGCCACTTATCTGAGAGAGATTGTTCTGTACAAAGACGTCACCAAAAACTAACTGAAGAAACACCATCCCCTTTTATGACGGATGAATTGCGTCACAAAATGGGAGAAGCAGCTGTTAAAGCAGCTGAGTTTATTAAATATGAAGGAGCGGGAACCGTGGAATTTCTTGTTGATAAACATAGAAATTTCTACTTTATGGAAATGAACACACGTATTCAAGTTGAGCATCCAATTACAGAGCAAGTAATTGATTATGATTTGATTCGTGAGCAAATATTGGTAGCGGCCGGTGTGCCTATTTCTGGTAAAAATTACTTGCCTCAGTTGCACTCTATTGAATGTCGTATCAATGCTGAAGATCCTTATAATGACTTTCGTCCTTCACCAGGTAAAATAACTGTTTTACATGCTCCTGGGGGACATGGAGTACGATTAGATACTCACGTTTATGCTGGATATACTATTCCGCCAAATTATGACTCTATGATTGCGAAATTGATTACTACTGCGCAAACCCGTGAAGAAGCGATCAACAAAATGAAACGCGCTTTAGATGAGTTTTACATTGAAGGTATTAAAACTACCATTCCATTTCACAGACAATTGATGGAAGAGCCGGATTATGTAGCTGGAAATTATACTACAAAGTTTATGGAGAGTTTTAAAATGAATGATCCCGAATAAATAAATACAGAACAATAAAAAAACCCAACTTTTTCAAGTTGGGTTTTTTTATTATTATAAAGTTTCCTTTAACCATTTATAGAACTCACGTTGCCATACTAAACCATTTTGAGGCTTAAGCACCCAGTGATTTTCTTCTGGGAAGTAGAGGAAACGGCTTTTAATTCCACGAAGTTGTGCCGCTTGGAACGCTTCTTGTGCTTGCCCTATTGGTACGCGGAAGTCAATTCCTCCTTGAATAACAAGAATTGGGGTATTCCATTTGTCAACCATTTTGATTGGGTTGAACTGAGTAAATGTTTTTTGGGCTGCAGCGTTGTTTTTATCCCAGTAAGGGCCACCGTGGTCCCAGTTGTTGAAGAACACTTCTTCGGTGGTGCCATACATACTCTCTAAATTGAATACCCCATCATGCGCAATAAAGGTTTTAAAACGATTATTATGGATTCCAGCAAGGAAGTATACCGAATACCCCCCATAACTGGCACCAATGCATCCTAAACGTGCTTTATCGACATAGTTTTCTTTAGCTACATCATCTATTGCAGAAAGGTAATCATTCATTACTTGTCCGCCCCAGTCCTTTGAAATTTGTTCGTTCCATTCTTGCCCGTGGCCATACATACCACGACGGTTTGGAGCTACTACGATGTACCCTTGCGATGCCATTAAAGCAAAATTCCAACGGAAGGAGTAAAACTGCGTAAGTGGAGATTGTGGTCCCCCTTGACAATAAAGGAGTGTTGGGTATTTTTTGTTTTTATCAAAGTTAGGCGGAAGAATCACCCAAACTAACATCTTTTTGCCATCAGTTGTGGTTACATAGCGTCTTTCGTATTTTGGCATGGCCAATTTACTGTATATGGCTTCGTTGGTATTAGTTAATTGTTGCCAAGTGGATTTCTTAGTGTTGAAAGAGAAAATTTCTAAAGCATGATTCATATCTGTTCGGGTCAGTATGAAATTTTCAGTGGCTACATCAACTATATCGTGCACATCAAAATCACCGGAAGTTACCTGTTTAACCGTTACTGCAATTTTGGTAACTCCTGGGAAATTAACTTCAAAAAGCTGTTGGGTTCCATCTACCGCTGCAATGAAATACACTCTCTTACCATCTTGACTCCATTTAAAGCTTTCTACAGAGCCATCCCAAGCGGCAGTTAAATTCATATCATTTCCTTTAAAACGAACGATTATATCGTTTTTATCGGCTTCATAGCCATCGCGTTTCATTTGTAGCCATGTTAAATCGCCTGCAGGTGAGAAAGATGGATTGGTATCATAACCTTTATTTGGTTCAGTAAGGTTTTTGGTTGTTTTTGATTCTAGGTTGTATTCGTATAAATCAGTATTAGTTGAAATTGCATAATCTGTACCGAATTTCTTTTTGGAAACGTAGATAATACTAGTCCCTTTAGGAGACCAAATGAAATCTTCATCACCACCGAAGGGTTTTTGAGGACTATCAAACGGTTCGTCTTTCATGATATCAATAGCTATTGCTTTTTCTGAGTTCTCTGCAAAGAATACGTGATTATGTGAACCGTTATTCCAAGTATCCCAATGACGATAATCAAGGCCATTATAGACTTGGGCGTCTGCTTTTTGTAAATCGGCATAAATATCTTTACCTAATACATTTTCGGTTTTGACTTCTTGGGTAGATAGGATGAATTTCCCATCTGGGGAAACGTTTTTATCTACCAGTACTTCTTTGGTGTCTTTGATTTCGGTTGGAGTCCCGCCCGTAAGTGGAATGGTAAAGAACTTGCTATTCGATTTATTTTCCTCCATTACTGGAGTAGTTACTTTGTAGACAATTGCTTTTTTGTCTTTTGTTAGGCCCAGTGCGGTTACTCTGTTTAGTTTCCAAAGAGTCTCTGGAGAGAGAACTTCTTGCGCTGATGTTGCTACTGCCATAGTGCTGATTATTATAAAAAAGATTTTTTTCATTGGTAAAAAGTATTTGATTGAAAGGGCTAAAAGTAGTGATTTATATTAAAAAAAAAGCCACACAATTCTGTGTGGCTTTTTTTGAGTTGCTTTGCATTATTCTTTTACAAATTTGATGAAAACTAACGTATTAGTAGCATCAGTAAAATTTAATTCTAAATTAGTGAATTCTAACTTTGTAATTAAAGCTGTAGTAGTATAATGATTCCCTTGGGCATCTGTCTGAACCAGTGTTAAAGTATGATTGGCTTGCGCATACGTTCCCGGAAAAGATTTTTCTTCACAAGTATCTGCTACGTCTCCGTAGGTATTTTGAACAAAACTTAAATCTTCATTGAAAACAATATTATCAATACTCGTACCGCAATTAGCAGAAGGTTTGAATGCTTCATAATCGATTCCGTTGGCTGCATTTACTCTACCAATTTCTGTTATTTTCCAAGTACCTTTTAAATCGTTCTTTTGTATATAATCCATTTGCGCTTTGTCATCACAAGAAGTGTTAAACAAGGCAAAAACCAGTAATATACTTATATATTTTAATTGCTTCATACTCTAAATTATTTTCCTGTGAAGGTTATGTTATCCACTTCCCATGTTGAAGCAGCTGAAGTATCTGAAGTATACTTAATAGCAACGTGTACATTATTATTACCAGCACCTGTAAAATTAGTAATGTTTAATGATCCTGAGTTCACATAAGCATAATTACCAGCTGACAATTGTGCTCCTGTTAAAGCTGTCCAAGTAACCCCTGCAGCATAAGGACTTCCTGTACCGCTATAGTTATTTGATACTAAAACTTCGATTGGCGCCCCTGTAAATTTATAAGCATTATCAAAAGAAAGATAAGCTAAAGTCCATGTAGTGAAATCTTGCGTTGGAGAAATTAACCAATCCTCATTGTTTTGATTACCTCCTGAGTAACCCGACATTTTCATCATTCCACCTGGATTACCATAAGTAGAACTATATTGCCATGATTGAGATCCAGAAACACTTACAGCAGTCCACGCACCTTGACCTGCATCAAACCCTTCTTTGATTGTAGTGAAACGATCAGTAATTACATTAGTTAAATTAATATCAGATTGTGTACGTGCCACAAACTGATAATCAGTACCGTATTTAGTTAAAACACCTTTAATTTTACCTGTTCCTTTTAAAACGCTTTTAGCAGCAAAATTTGCATAACTACTAGTTCTAAAGATAAGTGATCCTCCAGAAATATCAACAATGTGTAAATTTGTAGCACCTCCTAAATCATTATTTACATTATAATAAGCAGGAGATTGTATTGATGCGTCATCAAACATTACATTGTCTAATTCCACTAATCGATTAAGATAGGCATCCCCATTTGTAATATCACTAATAGTCACCGGAGTAGCTACTCCAGCTCCATCAATAGGCAATAATTTACTTTCGTCTACTTTTGTACAAGTGGCTTGTACTGCTGCTCTAAAATCAGCTTCTGGCATTCTGCCTACAGAAGGAACACCTGACGTACTTACATATAATCCTCCGATTCTCATTCCCATTGGTCCTGAAGCAGGGTTATCTGTATATAAACCATCCATTTTGATTAGCACTTTTCTACCTGGTTCAAAATCAATAAAGGTATTTACTGCATCTACTGGAATACTGAATGCTTTCACGGACTGTCCAACAACCGGTAGGGTTTGGAATGAAATACTTTTGAAGAAATTACCTCCTAAGTCACTTGAAGTAACATAAGCTTCAATTACATCAGAAACTCCGTCCACGATATTTACGTGTTGTGCTACTGTAGGTGTAGCTAAAATTTGTGAAACTTCTCTGTTTTTAACTAGAGTTGTACCACCACAATCTGCTAACTGAGGCGTGCTGTAATTGTCATCCTTTACACAGCTTGAAAATACTCCTACAGACAAAGCAATTAAAAATGCTGATTTTAAAATTGTTGTTTTCATATTAATTTATTTTTTTTAAAAGTTAAGATAAAGGTTTAGGAAGTAGGTTCTTCCATAACCATAAAAATATTTTGGTGCAAAAGCAGGTGTTCCACTAGAAACATCTTGATTTAATTCTCTATAACTAGAGTTTCTTGCTTGTTCGAAACCACCTGTTTTGTAGGTAACATCAAAAACATTGTTTACACTGGCGAAGAAACCAAGCGTTTGATTACCAAACTTCCATGATTTACCACCCGTAAGATTTACCAAAGTAAAATTGGCAAATTTTTCTTGTTTTAATAAAGCATCGGCTCTTGCTTGTGTTGCTTCTGGAAATGAATTTCCGTTTACGCTGTTTGGATCTACATAGAAATGATCTGTTCTTGTGATAGGAGCTATATCAATATAACTATTGGCTAAATAATTAGCATTTGCACCGATCCACCAAAACTTAGGGTCTCTGTATTCTAATCCTATAGAGGCAGCCGCTTGTGGCATTCCAGATTGTTTGTAATTTTTGATGTGTGTTACACCATAATCAGCTACTGGATTTGTATTGGTAGCCGTTGCTAAACGGTCTACACTAATGGTTACATTAGGATTGTTTGCATAAATGTATTCTCCGTATGCAGCACTTCCTGATACTTTAAGCGTAGAAGTGATTGGATATTCCATACCAAATTCTAATCCCATATTTCTTTTGGCAAGACCTGTAACTGTTTCAGCAACAAAAGCATTTGCTTCGTTGATGTTGGTTGTTGGATCATCAATACCGGCACCGTCACCAAAGAAGAATGAAGTTTCCGTTAAGTTTTCTATTTTAGAATAAAAAGCGGTCAATCTTGTTTTTAGTTTAGGTGAATTGATAATATAACTCGCATCAGCACTAGAAATGTTTTCACTAGCCACTCCTGTTGTTACATTATTGTTTACTCTAGCATTATTGAATACATTTCTTAAGGTAGGAGCTTTTGACATATAAACTCCGTTAAAAGTCAAGAATTGTCTACCCGTAATTTTATAAGTTAAACCTCCTTTGAAACCGAAGTTATCAAATTTCTCTTTGTTACTATATCCTAAAGAATTAGTAGTATAGTATCCATTTTTATACAAGCCTTCTCTTTGGTATTCTGTATGTGAATAGGTTTGACCTAAATAGAATTCTACTTTTTTATACGAGAATTTGAATTGAGTGAAGGCATCATATTTAGTTGTATACAAATTGTAATTGTATCCAAAAGTGTCACCTACATAGACTTTTCTGTTTGGATTATTTAAATCGGATTGTTGTTGGTCACCCGATCCAAAAAGGCTAACGTCATCATAATGATCACCTCCTAATAAATCCAATAAGTTTTTGAAGTTATGAGACTTAACTTTGGTTAAAGTACCTCCTGCATTTAATACAATATTATCTGCTAATTGCGAGCTTAAAACTGCATTAGCAGCCCATTGTCTGTCGTCTGTTCTGTCTTCGTAAAGTACGTATTTTGCTCCTTCACCCGCCGCATTAGCTTGCGCGTTAGTAGAATACAATCTAGCCCAATCAATTTGAGGATTGGTTAAGAAAGCTGCATTTGCTGCACCGATTAAATCAGGTGTTGGAATTCCGCCTAAACCTCCTGGAGCATAAACTGAAGGATCTGTTACCCCTACAATTGCAGGGTCTGATTGATATAATGAAGTAAAATAACTTGGTAAATTTCGATAGTATGTAGGATCTGGATTATTTACACCTTGGTAGTCTAAACGGCTATTCCCGATTTTACCAAATTGGTAAGAAAGGTTTAAGTTCAAATTAGTTTTTGACGTTATTTTCCAATAGTCACTTAAGATAAAGATTGGTTCTTCAATATCTTTTATTCTTGAATTTCTAACTTCTCCATTTTGGAATCCCCAGTAGGAGTTATATTTAACACCTGCAAGATCTGTAACTTCTTGCGTATTTGGAGATGTTTTACCTCTTCTGTTTTTAGCATAGATAGCGGTAAAGTTTAACGAGTTGTTTGAGGTTAATTTTCTCTCTACACTGGCAAAAAAAGAATTTGCATTATAGGTCAATCCGTCAAAGAACGCACCGTCTTGAACTGTAAATCGTCTAGAAGCAGAAACTACATAAGCCCAACCATCGTTTCTCATTCCCGATGCCATAGTTCCCATAACTCTTCCGTTATAATTGGTATTTGTACCTGCGAAAGATACTCTACTACCTCTTCTATATACAGAAGCTCTAGTGTTTATTTCAGTTGTTCCTAATATATTTCCGAAAGTATAATCAGAGGGTGCTGAACCGGTTGTGAATTCTTGGTTTCTAGTGGCATCGTTAAGTCCGCCCCAATCGCTGTACTGTGCTCTACCGTCATACACTTTGTTCATGTTGATTCCGTTGATCATGGTCACACCATACTCACTGTCAAGACCGCGCACTCTGTAACGCGCTTGTCCCCAGTTGAATGCGGCTGCTTGTTGAAAGACGTCTCTAGAGGCTTGTAATAGCCCTGCGGTAGTTTCTGAGCCACTATTATCATCACCCAAATCATTATCGGTAATGGTAATCAAGCTCAATTGTTGTTCAGAGGTAATATCTTCCTCCATCACTACAATTCCTAAATCTAAAATTTTCCCTGCAACTACGTCAACTGAAAGCAATTGGTCTTTGTACCCGCTACTTTTAATTTGTAATAATTGACTACCAACAGCTACTCCATTAAATACAAAAACACCATTAACATCTGTGAGCGTTGTCAAATTGGTGTTTTGAATAGCAGCAACTACATCTTGTAATGGCTTTTGTGTTTTTGAATCTAACACTTTACCTGTAAATCCGGTATTGCTTTGAGCAAAAACAAAAAACACCTGCATTACAAATAAAGTACTAATAACAAGTTTTTTCATAAATAAAATAAAATTAATTTTTCTCTTGCTGAGTCTTAATAATAACTTAACAGCCGACAAATGTACATCTTTTAATAATATTATCTACTTTTGGCCCATAGTTTGTACTAAACTTGACATTAAATTAATATACTAATTATGAAGATTAAAAGATTAATAGCTGTTTTCGTTGTTTTTTTCGCAATATTAGGGGCAAAAGCCCAAGAGAAAAAATATATAGTGCATACGGTTGCTTTTTACAATTTAGAAAACCTTTTTGATACAATTAACGGTCCGAATAATGATGAAGAATGGTTGCCAACTGGAGTTCAAAACTGGACTTCTAAAAAATACCACCAAAAATTACACAACTTAGCTACGGTATTGTCACAGATAGGAAAAGGAGAAAAACAAGACAAGGCGCCAGTATTAATAGGCGGTGCAGAAATTGAAAACAGAGGTGTACTGGAAGATTTGATTAAGGAGCCTGAAATGTTGGTTAATGATTATGGCATTGTGCACTTTGATTCCCCAGATAAACGAGGTATAGACGTAGCCTTATTGTATCAAAAGAAACATTTTAAGCCTACTAGTTTTAAAAACATTCCGTTATTGATTTATAAAAACCAAATCAATGCCACTGCTAAAGAAAAAAATGACAAAGACGATGTGGCCGATGATAAATCGGAGGTGGATAAAAATTTAGATCGCGTATATACCCGTGATATTCTTTTGGTTACCGGTTATTTAGATGGAGAAGAGATCAATGTGATGGTTAATCACTGGCCTTCTCGTTCAGGAGGAGAGAAGAAAAGTTCCCCTTTCAGAGAAGCCGCAGGAAGATTGAATAGAAAAATCATGGATTCTATCTACAAAATTAACCCTAATGCTAAAATCATTACGATGGGGGATTTGAATGATGGCACCTATAATAAGAGTGTGAAAGAGGGTGTTGGGGCAATGCGTAAAAGAGAAGACGTAAAACCATTTGGGGTTTTCAATCCGTTTGAAGAAATGTTCTACAAAGGAAATGCTACCTTATTCTATCGTGATGCGGGTGATATTTTTGACCAGATAATGGTTTCTGAAACTTTGATACAAAAAGACTTTTCTTCGTTCCGTTATTGGAGAGCAGGTATTTATAACAAGCCTTTTATGATTCAAACAACGGGGCAATATAAAGGTTATCCGCTGCGGCATTCAATGAATGATGTGGGGTATAGTGATCACTTCCCATCCTACATTTACTTAGCTAAAGAAATTAAGTAACATTTTAAAGTCCCGATGATATCGGGACTTTTTTATTTTATAACTTTACAAAAAATACTCCTATGGCTATAGCACAACCTTTCAATTTAACTAAATGGATTGACGAAAACCGCCACTTATTACAACCCCCTGTTGCCAATAAAAACCTTTATGTAGAATCTGACGATTATATTGTAATGATTGTGGGCGGGCCTAATGCTCGCAAGGATTATCATTATAACGAAACTGAGGAATTGTTTTACCAATTGGAAGGAAGCATCACGGTATACATCCAAGAAAACGGTGAAAAGAAAGCGATGAATCTGAATGCTGGGGACATCTACTTGCACCCTGCTAAAATTCCGCATTCACCTTCACGAACTGAAAATTCAGTAGGTTTAGTGATTGAGCGTAAGCGTGCTGGAAAAGGATTTACCGATGGTTTGTTGTGGTTTTGTGACCGTTGCAATCACAAATTGCACGAAGTGTATTTTGAACTTCATGATATTGAGAAAGATTTTTTGCCGCATTTTAAAGCCTATTATACTTCGGAGGCGATGCGTACCTGTTCTAAATGTGGCACCGTGATGGAATCCCATCCTGCCTTTATGGATAAGTAATCCTCTAGCTGCTTTTACTGGAGAATCCTTACTTGTTTTACTGTTTTAACGAAACGCAACTGAGGGTAAAGTGCTGCCTTGTTTTGGTTCTACAACCCAATGATGGGTGTGCTGTACCTTAATCCTACTTGTTTATATAGATTACTTCCCCATTGAATCGTGTGTGTTTCACGATTCAATATGTATTTAGCTTACAACTAACTACCTTTATACACGCTATATACACGCTATATACACGCTATATATACGCTATATATACGCTATAAATACGACATATAAATGCTATATACTATTGCTTATATTAGCTTTATTATACCTTACTGCCGTAGGATGGATTAAAAATTATACCCCGGAGATACACAAAGAGCCACAGAGATGCACAGAGGGAAATAAAATGGGTTGGACCGATTTATTACGCAGAGGTATGCAGAGAAGGAAGTGAAGAATTACATGGTGTCACCGTGATGCTGAATAGTGCTTTCAATTCAAAATAATCGTTTACTTTTGCTGAAAATTATAAACAAACAAACTTAGTATACCATGGCATCAATTGCACAACAATTCGGCATGACCGAAGCCTTAGAAATATTAGGCGTAAAAGCTATTAATGAAGGCACCTCAACGGGAAACAACCATTTTTCATCGGGGGAACTTATTGAAAGTTACTCTCC
>CANBOV010000037.1 GCA_947371275.1 Flavobacteriaceae bacterium
TTGGTTTTTTAGAGTAATATCGGCCGCCAAACCATGTAGATATACACCTAGTAGGGCTGCGTTGATGGGTTCGTATCCTTGTGCCAAAAAAGCGGTTATGACCCCTGTTAAGGCATCACCAGAACCTCCTTTCGCTAAACCTGAATTGCCTGTGTTGTTTTCAAACGAAGAAATACCATCTGTGATAAAAGTCCGGTGCCCTTTTAAAACAATAATGCATTTAAATTCAATTGCTTTTGAAATAGCCACTTGTCTTCTTTCGCTTTCTGAGGTTTGATTTCCAAATAGTCGATCAAACTCTTTAATGTGAGGTGTAAGTATAGATTTAAAAGGAAGTTTATGAAGCAATAATTGGTTACTGGCCAAAATTGTCAAAGCATCAGCATCAAATACAATAGGACGTTTAAAAAATTGTGTGAGCAAAATTACCTTTTGTAAAGCAGCTTTATTTGTCCCTATGCCTGGTCCAATCGCGATAGCGGTGTATTTCTCTAAATCGGTATTATCTACTCGAAAAACTAACATCGCTTCGGGTATAGCATTGAAAACACATCCCCTTTCCTTTTTAGGAATAGCGACAGTAACTAAACCCGTACCAGCGCGAAGCGCCGATTTTGCTGAAATAATAGCAGCACCCATTTTGTCTTTACTTCCTGCAATTACTAATGCATGACCATGATTGCCTTTGTGACTGTCAGGTAAACGATTTTGAAAAAGCAGTTGGATGGTATGGATATCTACATTCTTCATGGGGAATAATTAATCCTGAACAATAAAGTCTTTTGTAGCTTCTTCTTTATTGTATTCTGGCTGGATGTTAATATGATTAATATGGAACTTATCCATTAATAGATTTTCTATTTGATGAAGAATTTCGTTAAATTCACTCATTTTGATGTCTTCTAAACAATCGAGATGCGCTTCAAGATGCAATTCTTCGTCATTAAGGTGCCATACATGTATATGATGTAATTTACTTACTCCTTTAATTTTGTGAACTTCACGAACAAGCGCCTTAATATCTATATGGTCTGGAGTAAATAACATCAACATTTTAGTGGATTCTAATAATAACTTTACTCCTACCACTATCAAATAAAAAGCTATAGCAATGGTTAATACACTATCAACCCAAAACCAACCATAAAATTTCATTAACAAACCACCCACTAAAACCGCTATTGAAGCCATCATGTCAGTCATTAAGTGAAGGTAAGCCGATTTCATGTTAATGTTGTGCTCAGCGTCTTTTTGCAATAATACTGCCGAAAGTCCATTAACAACAATACCTAGTAGCGCCATCCAAATCACCAATCCAGCCTCAATAGTGTGAGGAGCAAAAAAGCGTTCTATAGCACCATAAATAAGAAAGAAAGCAACAATTACCAAAGTAGCCGCATTTACAAAAGCAGCAATAAGTTCAGCTCTTTTAAATCCAAAAGTGTTATTTATAGAGGCTTTTTTTCTCGAAAGTTTATGGGCAATCAGACTGAATAACAAGGAGAGCACGTCCGAAAAATTGTGAAGGGCATCCGATAGTAAAGCCAAACTTCCTGAAAGAATACCACCTACCAACTGTGCAACCGTAATTAAAAGATTGAGTAAAATAGAGTAGACTAGGTTCTTCCCTTGTACTTCGTGGTTATGACTATGGTTGTGTTGGTGTCCCATAAATTATTGACAAGCAATTTTATCGACACGAGTAGCGTGTCTACCACCTTCAAAAGCAGTATTTAAAAAAGTATCAACCATTTCAACTGCTTGCTGAATTGAAGTATATCGAGCAGGTATACTAATTATGTTGGCGTCATTATGTTGGCGTGACAAAGCAGCAATCTCTTTAGTCCAACACAATGCTGACCTTATTCCTTGATGTTTATTAACTGTCATATTTATACCGTTTCCAGAACCACAAATAACAATACCAAAATCCGATTTACCATTTTCAACATCTACTGCAACAGGGTGACCAAAATCAGGGTAATCTACACTTTCAGATGTGTCGGTTCCATAGTTTAAAACAGTATGCCCATTTTGTTCTAAAAAAGCCACTATAGCTTTTTTGTATTCAGGACCAGCATGATCGTTTCCAATAGAGATTTTCATAGTTTGTAGTATGTAGTTTAGAAGACAAATTTAATGAATCTATCGCTTGTATTTATTAGTTTGTTGCAACTAGTTGATTATTAAAAGGTAACGACAATACTGAATTACGGTATTTTTATAAGTGTTTGAAAATCATTACTATTAATTCAATATAATTGTTAAAATCTTATAATGTTAATAGTGTTTTACAAATCGTTGATTATCAGTTAACTTTAAGTTAACATAGATTGTTAACAACTTAGGATAGTTTTTTAGAAGTTTTTTAAGCTTGTAAGCTCTTTTTTTCTAATCAAAAATTACTACGAGAAAATCTAATTTAGTTTGCCCTTTTTTTAGATTATTTATCAGCATAAAAAAATAGGTTTTTAACAATTGTCAACCACTAAACTTATTACTATTTTCACTCTTTTTTTACATGTTAACAACTGTTAATAAAAATTATTTTTTTACTCATTTTAAGAGTTTTAGACAACATTATAATTGTTAATTACTCTGTATAAGTTTACATAACTTTAAAACCCTATCTATTTTTAAAAAGTTATTGTAACTATTAACACCCTATAATAACCATCATAAATTTAATTTTTTAAAAATTCTTTTTTTGTTGTTTTTAATTAGTGTTGAAAACTTTCAGTTTAAACAATTTCTAAATTAGTACTTAAGTCATCTAAAATTTGTTTAACTACTTCTCTATCGTTAGGATGAATTTTTAAATGAATTCCTCCATAAGCAAAACTTGCCAAAGGATCTGATGAAACTAAGTTTTCATTTTGAAATAAATACGGTATACCTTCCCTGTCTAAAATAGTTTTTAATACCATAATTTCATGAGCAAAAGTAAAAGTAGCGATGGTGACAAACTCAGTCATTAGTGTAGTTTTTATAAAGGTAGTGAAATGTTAGATTTATATTAAAACTCATTACTTATTACTCATAACTTCTAACTATTTCGTAATTTTCAGCATTAATAGAAATATAGCTTCTACATTTTAGAAAATAAAAAAAATGTTGCTAAGCTATATTCTATGTGTTCATATTAAAAATATTAACGCACACATAAAATGATACAATGAGTAAGAAACCAAAGAAGTTCGGGAAAAATGAAAAAACCTTTTCCGAGAAAATTTTTAAAATACTTTCTAAGAATGCCAATAAGCCTTTCAATTACAAACAAATAGCCGCTATTTTAGAATTAGATGATACCAAAAGTAGAAACGAAATCATCAAAGATTTAAAGATACTAGCGGCACAAAAATTGATTATTGAAAGCGAACCAGGGCAGTATTTAGTCAAAGCGAGCAATCAAAAATATTACGAAGGAAAAATTGATATGACCAGTAGAAAAGCCGGTTATTTTGTTTGTGACGAATTAGAAAATGATGTATATGTTCCTTTTGTAAATCTAAATCATGCACTGGATGGTGATACAGTAAAAGCTTATGTATACGATAGAAGAAGTTCCCGTAAACCAGAAGCTGAAGTGTTGGAAATTATAGAAAGACACAAAGAAGAATTCGTTGGTGTGGTTGATATTCAAAAGAATTTTGGTTTTGTCACTACTGCCAATGCCAAGATGTATACCGATATTTTTATTCCTAAAAATAAATTAGGTGACGCAGAACACGGTGATGTAGTATTAGTAAAACTAGAAGATTGGCCCGCTAAGGCCGATTCTCCTTTTGGAACAGTGCTAAAAGTATTAGGTAAACCAGGCGAACATAACACCGAAATTCATGCCATACTTGCTGAATATGGTTTACCTTATGACTTCCCTATTGAAGTAGATGCTTATGCTAATAAATTAGATACTTCTATCACCCAAGAAGAAATAGCAAAACGTCGAGATATGCGTAACATTTTAACCTTTACCATTGATCCAAAAGACGCTAAAGATTTCGATGATGCGCTATCATTTCAAGTGCTAGAAAATGGAAACTTCGAAATCGGAGTCCATATTGCCGATGTTTCTCATTACCTAAAAGAAGGTACTATTTTAGATGATGAAGCTTATAAAAGAGCAACTTCTGTTTATTTAGTAGATAGAGTAGTTCCTATGCTCCCAGAAGTATTATCTAATTTTGCATGTTCTCTTAGACCACAAGAAGAAAAATATACCTTCTCGGCAGTTTTTCAATTAAATCAAAAAGCAGAAGTGGTTGATTCTTGGTTTGGACGAACAGTCATTTTCTCAGACCAACGTTTTGCCTATGAAGAAGCCCAACAAATAATTGAATCTAAATTAGATGTTATTCCAGCTGAAATATCCTTAACAGGAAAGGAATATAAAGTCTCCTCCCCTATAGTAGCTGCTACTTTAAAAATGGATGAGCTTGCTAAAATTCTTCGCAGAAAAAGAATGGCAGCAGGTGCTATTTCATTCGATAAAGTGGAAGTGAAATTCAATCTAAATGAAGATGCAGAGCCTGTTGGGGTTTTCTTTAAAATATCCAAAGATGCTAATCATCTAATTGAAGAATTTATGTTATTAGCCAATAGGAAAGTGGCTGAATTCATTGGCAAACAAAAGAAAACATTCATCTATCGTATTCATGACGAACCCAACGAAGATAAATTGATTAATCTACAAACTGTGATTTCAAAATTTGGGTATTCCATAAACATGAAATCTAAACAGGATATATCGAAATCATTGAATAATTTATTAAGCGAAGTTAATGGTAAAAAAGAACAAAATCTAGTCGATACCTTAACCATTCGTAGTATGAGTAAAGCTAAATATTCAACCGATAATATTGGTCATTATGGTTTAGCTTTTGATTTTTATAGTCATTTTACATCCCCCATCCGTCGATACCCTGATGTAATGGCACACCGCTTATTACAACATTACCTCGATGGTGGTAAAAGTGTAAACCAAGAAGAATACGAAGAAAAATGTGCCCACTCAAGTGATATGGAAGGACTAGCCGCACAAGCAGAAAGGGATTCGGTCAAATATATGCAGGTCAAATACATGCAAGATCACAAAGACCAAGAATTCCTAGGGGTTATATCTGGAGTAACTGAATGGGGTATTTATGTAGAAATTATTGAAAACAAATGCGAAGGCATGGTAAGAATTCGTGAAATCAAAGAAGATTACTATGTTTTTGATGATAAGCAATATGCCTTGGTTGGTCAAGTTTCTAAGGGATTATTGCAATTAGGTGATGAAGTATATGTCAAAGTAAAAAATGCCGATTTAGTTAAAAAACAATTAGATTTCCATTTTATTAGAAGAAATGAATAGTATGAAAAAGTTAGTTTTTAGTTTAATATTAATTAGTACAGTAGCATTTGGACAAGTTGAAAAAAATGTGGGTGATTTTACAAAAGTCACCGCATTTGATAGAATGGATGTATTGTTAATTTCTAGTAATGAAAACAAAGTAGTAATAAACGGCAAAGAAGCAAACGAAGTAGAATTAGTCAATAAAAATGGGGAATTAAAGGTTAGAATGCCTTTATTTAAAATGTTAGATGGAGATGATATTTCAATTACAGTTTATTATAAGAATATCACGGCCGTAGAAGCTAATGAAGGATCACGTGTCGTTTGCGCCGATAAATTAAAAGCAATTGCTTTTGATATTATTGCCAAAGAAGGTGCTGAAGTAAAACTGAATTTGGAAGTTTCTAAATTAAATGCTCGTGTTGCCAATGGTTCTAAAATTACACTGCAAGGAAATGCGCAAAACCAAGAAGTTTTAGTCAATTCTGGCGGTATTTATGAAGCAGCTACATTCAAAACAATACAAACAACCATTACAGGAAACGCAGGAGGAGAAGCAGATGTTTATGCTACTGATTTAGTGGAAGCCAAACTAAGAGCTGGAGGTGATATTGTTATTTACGGTAAACCAAAAGTAATCAACCAAAAAGTAATCGCAGGTGGATCTATCAGAGAAGCAAAATAGAATTTATTTTACTTTCTAAAATTTATATTCTAAATTGCAATGTCAAAATCATAACAAATATGTTTCTTAACGATATATTATCAGCTATTCCTCTGGGCTTCTTTCTAAGTTTTATGATTGGGCCGGTATTTTTTGTTCTTTTAGAAACCAGTGTGGTTAAAGGATTTAGAGCTGCAGTAATGTTTGACTTAGGAGTAGTACTAGCGGATATTATTTTTATTCTAATTGCTTTTTTTAGTAGTTATAGATTAATTCAAAGCATCAAAAATGATCCCGCTTTGTTTATTTTTGGTGGATTAGTAATGCTGACCTATGGGATTATTTCATTTGTCAAAAATAAAAATGAATCCAAAAAAAGTATAGACGAAATAGATCCAAAAGAATTAGCCAAAACCAATTATCTAACCCTGTTCATCAAAGGCTTTTTCTTAAATTTTATAAACATTGGAGTATTAGGTTTTTGGTTAGCCATCCTTATTACTATCGGACCACAATTAGAGTTGAAAGCCCCAAGAATGATTACATTTTTCTCTACCTTAATCATTAGCTATTTTGTAACTGATATATTCAAAATACTTCTAGCCAAACAATTACGAAACCAATTAAACCCAAAAAACATACTTCTAATAAAAAAATTCATTAGTATAGTGCTGATTATTTGCGGTGTGGTTTTACTCTCTCAAGCTTGGTTTCCCAAAGAACAAAAAATTGTTAACTCCGCTTTTGAAAAGTTAGAAAAGAAAAAGTAAATTTATTTAATAAACTCCTCTATATTATTATTACTAGAAATGCAGACTTAAAATGTTCTATTTAATAGCGAGCCTTATTATGAGTCCTCGTCCGGGTTCGAACACAATCTTTACTTAATTTTTCCTAAAAATTAATCATAAAAAAAGAACTACTATTTCTAGAACTTTTTTACGAGTCCTCGTCCGGGTTCGAACACAATCTTTACTTAATTTTTCCTAAAAATTAACCATAAAAAAAAGAACTACTATTTCTGGAACTTTCTTAAGAGTCCTCGTCCGGGTTCGAACACAATCTTTACTTAATTTTTCCTAAAAATTAACCATAAAAAAAGAGCTACTATCTCTAGTAACTCTTTTGAGGCATCGTCCGGGTTCGAACCGGAGTAGTCGGTTTTGCAGACCGGTGCCTAGCCGCTCGGCCACGATGCCAGTTGGACGGCAAATATAGGAATTAATTTGAAATTTGAAATTTGAAATCTACTTTTTTTGAAGTTGAATTTATTCTGTCAGAATTTAATTTCTGTATTCTTCCATTTCAATAGTAACAGCCTCTACATCACCACCTATAGGTGGATTTAATTTAGAAACCGCTAATAAAATACGGGAGACTGCCGGAATCTCTTTAAAAATTCTCGTTACAATTCTATGTGCCACATGTTCCAATAATTTGGAACGTATCGCCATTTCTTCTTCTACAATTTGATTCAATAGAACATAATCTACTGTATCATTTAGTTCATCTGTTATTGATGATTTTCTTAAATCAGTTTTGATTTCTAAATCTACCCTATAGTCAGATCCTATGCGGGCTTCTTCTTCCAAACATCCATGAAAAGAAAAAGTTCTAATATTTTGTAATTTAATAGTTCCCATTTTTTGATTTCATTGCCAAATTTCAAATCCTCACATTTTCAAATTGACTAATTAAACATATCTTTGCTAAAATTACAAAAATAATGGCAACAGAAGAGAAGTCCCTAAATTTTATAGAGCAAATCATCGAGGAGGATTTGAAAAACGGTTTGTCCAATGACAAATTACGCTTTCGTTTTCCACCCGAGCCTAACGGGTATTTACACGTGGGTCATGCTAGTGCTATTTGTTTAAATTTTGGTTTAGGAATTGATTATCAAGCCCCTGTAAATTTGCGTTTTGATGATACAAATCCCGCCAAAGAGGAACAGGAATATGTTGATGCCATCAAAAGAGATATCGAATGGTTAGGATTTAATTGGGATAACGAATGTTTTGCTTCTGATTATTTTCAACAATTGTACGACTGGGCAGTCGAATTTGTAAAAAAAGGGAAAGCCTATGTTGATAGCCAATCTTCGGAAGATATGGCCAAACAAAAAGGGACCCCAACACAAGCAGGAACCAATTCTCCTTTTAGAAACCGCTCAGTAGAAGAAAACCTAGACTTATTAGAACGTATGAAAAATGGTGAGTTTCCTAATGGAACCCATATCCTACGAGCCAAAATAGACATGGAACACACTAATATGTTGATGCGTGACCCTATCATGTACCGCATATTACACTCACACCACCATAGAACAGCTGATAAATGGTGCATCTACCCTATGTACGATTGGGCCCATGGCGAAAGCGATTACCTAGAGCAAATATCCCACTCGTTCTGTACTCTTGAGTTTTTGCCACACCGTGAATTATACGACTGGTTCTTAGATCAAGTCTATGACAGTACCAAAGTACGTCCTAAACAAAGAGAATTTGCCCGTAGAAACCTTTCTCATACTGTAGTTTCCAAAAGAAAACTATTGCAATTGGTAGAAGAAAAACACGTTACCGGTTGGGATGATCCAAGAATGAGTACTATTTCAGGGATGCGCAGAAGAGGCTACCCTCCTATGGCGATCCGCAATTTTGCAAATACCATCGGAATTGCTAAGCGAACTAATTTAATAGACGTTTCATTATTAGAATTCTGTGTCCGTGAAGAACTAAATAAATCGACACCTAGGGTAATGGCAGTGTTAAATCCTGTTAAATTAGTAATTACCAATTATCCAGAAGGCAATGAAGAATGGTTGGAAGCTGAAAATAACCAGGAGGAAGCTATAATGACCTATAGAAAAGTGCCGTTCTCTAAAGAACTATACATCGAAAGAGAAGATTTTCAAGAGGAAGCTAATAAGAAATTTTTCCGATTGACACTGGGTACCGAAGTGCGTTTAAAAAATGCTTATATCATTAAGGGCGAAAGTGTTATCAAAGATGAAGATGGAACTATTACCGAAATTCATTGTACGTATGATACCGATTCAAGAAGCGGAAGCGGGACAGAAGCCAGCCAACGAAAAGTAAAAGGGACCATTCATTGGGTGTCAATCAAACATGCCATTCCAGCCGAAGTTCGAATCTATGACCGTTTATTTTCACATGAAAGCCCAGATGGAAATAAAGAAATCGACTTTAAAGAATTTATTAACCCAAATTCTTTAGAGGTAATTACTGGATATGTGGAGCCAAGTTTACAGTCAGCCAAAAATTTAGACCAATTCCAATTCCAACGCATTGGTTATTTTTGTGTAGACAAAGAATCATCCACCGAAAATTTGGTTTTTAATAAAACAGTAGGCCTACGAGATACTTGGGCGAAAGTGGATGCAAAAGAATAATTTTATTTTTATAGAGATATTAAATGGAAAGCCTACTACATAGTAGGCTTTCTCTATTATATGTTTTGTTTATCAAAACTTAAAAAACTATTTTATACATCTATTAAAATCAACCTTCATAAATCGGGTTTATTTAACTTTTAATTTTTTACCAACTCATTTTACCACTCCATCATCAAAGTTCTTTTATTTCGCTTTAAAATAAGTTTTACCCATCCAACCCTTAAAATAGAATTATTTCGTAACTTTAGTGAACTAAATAAAAAATAATGTCCACCAAAAATAATAACCTAGTTGCACTTTTAGCTGCCGCAGTAATCGGAGTGGGATTAGGCATTTTATTCGCCCCTGATAAAGGTTCCAAAACGCGAGAAAAAATAAAAGACAACTTCGATGACTTTAAAGAAGAAATCAAAACTAAATTCAATACCCTCGAAGATGAAGCTAAAGAAAAATTTTCGAAATCCAAAGACGAGCTAAAAGATACTGTAGAGGAACTGATTTCAAAATCCAGCTATAAAACAGAGGAAGCAATTTCCTTCCTAGAAGAGAAACTTGCCGAACTTAAAAAACAAAATGCCAAATTTCAGAAATAATGGCCTTAGAAGAAATTAGAGAAAATCTAGAAGATATTCAAGAAAATACCAAAGCCTACATAGACACTAGCATTGCCTATTATAAACTATGGGGATTTAAGGTTGCCATGAAATCAACGACCTTGGCTCTTAAGTTTTTTTTGATTGCTATATGTTTAGTAATAGTATTACTTTTTGTTTCTATTGCAGGTTCTCTTGCTTTAGGCCAATATTTCCATAGTTATCCTATAGGATTTCTTTGCATAGCAGGTATTTACCTAATACTGGCTCTATTATTATTTTTAGTCAAAGACAAAATAGTAGAAGGACCTATCCTTGAAAAATTCTCCGAAATATTCTTTAATGAGTAATAGTATGGCAACCAAAAAATACACTTCCTACGCAGCTATAGAACAAGAATTGGCTATTTTAAAAGTCGAAAAAGAATTGCACTATCAAAAAATAGTATTGAGTATTGAGAAAACTAAAGAAAGTTTAGTTCCTTCCAAATCCATTTCATTGCTCTCGGATGTATATGAAAAAGTGTTCTCCGGTACCTACGGAATGATTGTAAAGCTTTTAATCCCATATGTAATCAATTGGTTTGTAAATAGAAAAAGAGGCGATTAAGCCTCTTTTTTGTTGAT
This sequence comes from Flavobacteriaceae bacterium, assembly GCA_947371275.1. Taxonomy (GTDB): domain Bacteria; phylum Bacteroidota; class Bacteroidia; order Flavobacteriales; family Flavobacteriaceae; genus Flavobacterium. Next base: position 10,637 of record CANBOV010000037.1, read on the forward strand.
TAATTGTTTTTATGCTGGCTCTGCAGGATGAGAAGTATCACTCGGATTATAATCTAACGAGGTAGTATCTTTCGATTTCTTAACGCGTTTCGGTTGGTTTTTCATTTGTTCTCCTATGATATTAGAAGCGGTGAAACTAGTAACCATACTGTTCAACATATCACTAGCAGCCTGAGGCGAATTAGGTAATAATATTAAATTTGAATTCGTATCAGCACCTATCGCCTGTAAAGTATCATAGTGTTGTGTAATAACAATCAAAGCTGATGCTTCCTGTGAATTAATACCCACATTATTCAATACTTCCACACTCTCTACTAATCCTCTCGCAATTTCCCTTCTTTGATCCGCAATACCCTGCCCTTGCAGTTTCTTGCTTTCCGCTTCCGCTTTAGCCTTGGCCACAATTCGAATACGTTGTGCCTCAGACTCAAAAGTCGCTGCCGTTTTCTCCCTATCCGCAGCATTAATCCTGTTCATCGCATTTTTAACTTGAATATCCGGATCAATATCCGTTACCAAAGTATTGATGATATCATATCCATAAGTCATCATCGCCTCATTCAATTCGCGTTTAACACCTATCGCAATATCATCTTTACGTTCAAATACATCATCCAAAATCAACTTCGGTACTTCCGCTCTAACTACGTCAAATACATAAGCCGTAATCTGATCATGTGGGTATTCTAATTTGTAAAATGCCTCGTAAACTTTATCCTGAATCACATTAAATTGAACCGAAACTTTCATTTTGATAAAAACGTTATCCTTAGTCTTTGTCTCAATAATAACATCTAGTTGCTGAATTCTCAAATTTACACGCCCCGCAATGCGATCAATAATAGGAAGTTTTAATTGCAATCCCGAACTCCTAATACTGGTAAATTTCCCAAAACGCTCAATAACGACAGCACTTTGTTGCTTAACAGTAAAAAATGAAGAAAGCAGAAGAACAAAACCAAAAAATAAAAGAACGAAAATAATTACCATGATTTTTTAATTTAAATTGTTTATACAATGTTTATACGAAATATATGTATGTTTGTTACAAATTATAAGGTTCTTAAAAATGTATAAAAAAATCATAATCCTTTTGTTGCTTAAGTCAACGATAGGATTTGCACAATACGGTTACCGTGATTCCAATATGATAGGCGTAACCTTAGGATTAAATCAATTTACTTTAAATTCTTCTAAGATTGAAACCAAACCCGATACAGGTTGGAACATCGGACTCTCCATGAGAGGTAATTTTTATGACGATTGGGATGCCATCTTCGGTATGCAGTTCAGCGAATACAATTATAAAATTGCCACCAAAAAAGGAGTTTCAAGCAATAGAGATGTGAATTATAAATTGCCCTGTGCCAATGTGACCTTTCAATTAAGTTATAAGTTCATTGAAAATCACCTGAGCGCTGAATTCGGACCCATGATCCAAATAAACGGTAACGCTCAAATCGATAAGAATGAGGAATCCAATATTGTAAAGGGAACTGCTTTAACGGCCAAAGATTTTACTAAAATGAACAATGTAGGCGTTTATCCCGTAGTGGGGATTACCGCCGGAGTAAGAAATGCTAGATTAAATCTTTCTTATCAATACGGCGTTATGAATATGCTAGGAAAAGTAGAAGGGAATTTTAAAGGAAATGCTTCCATTATTAATGGAAATGTGATTTTCTACTTCTAATAAAAAAGCCCTGATAATTCAGGGCTTTTTCTTTATTATAAAGTGGCTATGGCTTTCTCTAATCGTTTTATGGTTTCTTCTTTACCTATCAATTCAACAATGTCAAAAAGATGAGGCCCCTTTAAGGCGCCAACCAAACTCAATCGAAAAGGTTGCATCACCCTGCCCATCCCAATCTCATTTTGTGTCAACCACTCTTTTACTAAAGTTTCAATAGTCATAGAAGTAAAATCTTCTATAGGATTTATAATGGCAATTAATTGTTGCATCAATTCAGGCGTTTCTTCCTTCCAATTCTTAGAGGCTTTTTCATCATAAGTAGTTGGAGCAATAAAGAAATAATCCGCCAAATCCCAAAACTCAGCAACAAAATGAGCGCGCTCCTTTATCAAGGATACTATTCTAGTCAAGTCAAGTACAGTAGAAATTCCTTTTTCTGCTACTATAGGAGAAAAGGATGCTGCCAATAATGTATCGCTTTGCTTCTGTAAATACTGATGGTTAAACCATTTGTTCTTCTCGGGATCAAATTTAGCACCCGACTTATGTACTCGGTTCAAGTCAAATTTAGAAACCAACTCTTCCAAAGAAAACAATTCCTGATCGGTACCATCATTCCAACCCAATAAGGCCAAAAAGTTTATCACCGCTTCAGGGAAAAATCCTTTTTCTCGATAGCCAGAAGAAATCCCTTCCTCATTCTTCCATTCCAATGGAAACACCGGAAATCCCATCTTATCACCATCTCGTTTCGATAATTTTCCATTGCCAATTGGTTTTAAAATCAAGGGTAAATGCGCAAATTCTGGAGCATCCCACCCAAAAGCTTTATACAATAAGCAATGCAAAGGCATACTAGGCAACCATTCTTCTCCTCGTATCACATGTGAAGTCTCCATCAAATGATCGTCCACTATGTTAGCCAAATGATAGGTCGGCATTCCATCCGATTTAAACAATACTTTATCGTCCAATAAATTGGTCTCAAACTTTACATCTCCACGGATGATATCCTTCAAATACAAGGTTTCATTTACCGGCGTTTTAAAACGAATCACATAATCTTCTCCTGCCGCAATTCTTTTTTCAATTACCTCTTTTGAATGTACCAAAGAAGTATCCAGTTTTTCACGATTATGCCAATTGTAAATAAAGGTTTTACCTTCAGCTTCATGTTGCTTTCTATGGGCATCCAATGCTTCTGCCGTGTCAAAAGCATAATAGGCCCAACCTGTATTCACCAACTGATCTGCATAGGCTTTATAAATCGGTTTTCGCTCACTTTGACGGTAAGGACCAAAGCGCTCATTTTTGCCAATTGTCTCGCTAGGGGATATACCCAACCATTCCAATGCTTCCATAATGTAGGCTTCAGCTCCAGGAACAAATCGATTTTGATCGGTATCCTCTATGCGCAAGTAAAAAACACCATTATGTTTCTTCGCAAATAAATAATTAAATAGGGCAGTACGTACACCACCAATGTGTAACGGTCCCGTAGGACTCGGGGCAAAACGAACTCTAACTGGTCTTGACATTTTAGTAAAATTTGGGGCAAAGATAAAATTTAATTAGGCAGTTTCCATTGAATTTTCATTGGCATTTTTTTAACGCTTAGGTATTCAGTAAAAATTGTACATTTATCGGTTATAAAAAAGAATTGTAAAAATTGGAGAATTCAACTGTTATTTATCAAAAGTTAGAAAGCTTTATTAAAAAGTATTATACCAATGAATTAGTCAAAGGATCTATTTTCTTTGTCGGTCTCGGACTCTTGTACTTCATTTTCACTCTTTTCATTGAGTACTTCCTTTGGTTAAAACCGACCGCAAGGACAATGCTGTTTATAGTCTTTATGGCCGTAGAGTTTTTTCTACTATTCCGCTTTATTTTATTTCCCATTTTCAAACTTTTTAAACTCCAAAAAGGAATTGACTATAAGGAAGCTTCCATCATTATCGGAAATCATTTTAGTGAAGTGGGGGATAAGTTAACCAACTTCCTTCAATTAACACAAGACGACAACAAATCAGAACTTTTACTGGCTTCTATTGATCAAAAAGCCAACACCTTGCAACCCATTCCTTTTAGCAACGCCATTAACGTTACTAAAAACAAAAAATATTTACCACTAGCCATCATCCCTATTTTATTCTTCCTATTCTTTTTAATTGCTGGAAAGGGAGACATCCTGTCGCAAAGTTTAAACCGTGTAGTGCATTTTAAACAACAATTTGTACCGCCGGCACCATTCGAGTTCGTGGTTCTTAATAACAGTCTGCAAACCGAACAAAACAAAGATTTCCTTCTTAAAGTTAAAACAGTTGGAAATGTAATACCAGAAAATGCCATGATTTATATCGGTGATGAAAGCTATTTCATGGAATCTAATAAAGCAGGCGTATTTGAATTTGTTATTCCTAAGCCTACCGAAGACCTTGAATTTCATTTAGAAGCCAACGAGGTGTCGTCCCATGATTTTGAATTAAAAGTGGTAACCGTTCCCTCTATTGCTAATTTCGAAATGGTGCTGAATTTCCCAGCTTACCTAAATAAGAAATCCGAAATTGTTAAAGGAACCGGTAATGCAATCATTCCAGAAGGCACGCGCGTTACTTGGAAAATGAATACGCTAGCAACGCAAAAAGTGGATTGGGTTAACGAAAGCAATCACTTCACTTTTACTAAAGAGGAAAACATATTCTCTTTATCAAAAAGTATCCTGCAAAATGTGGATTACCAAATCTTAACTTCAAATGCTAAAGTGCAGAACTACGAGAAGTTAAATTATCAGATTTCGGTTATCAAAGATCAATTCCCGGCTATTACAGTAAATAATGCGCCAGATAGTTTAAAAGTAAACAAGAATTATGTTCTAGGGCAACTCTCAGACGATTACGGCCTGTCTAAGTTATTGGTGATTTATTACCCTAAAGACAATCCAAGTGCAGCCAAACGAGCGCCTATAGCGGTCAAAAAAGACGTTTTTGATCAGTTTGTGTTTTCCTTCCCTAGCAACCTTCCCGTAAAAGAAGGAGTGTCTTATGAGTATTATTTCGAAGTCTTTGATAACGATGCACTGCATAATTATAAAAGCACTAAGTCTTCCGTGTTCAGTAATAGAATCGCTACAGAAACCGAGAAGCAAGACGAGATGCTAAAACAACAAAACGAAAACATCAATGCCTTATCTAAATCCCTCAAAGCCCAAGATAAACAGTTGTCAGAAATGGATAAATTGCAAAAAATGGGAAAAGAGAAAGATAATTTAGAATACAAAGACCAACAAAAAGTAGAAGATTTTATTCAGCGTCAAAAAAAGCAAGATGAATTGATGAAGGAGTTCTCAGAGAAAATGAAGGACAACCTTGATAAATTCAAAGCAGAGAAGAAAGATGAAAAGAAGGATCTACTGCAAGACCGTTTAGAAAAAACTAAAGAAGACCTAGAGAAAAACCAAAAACTACTAGACGAACTTAAGAAACTAAATGACAAAATCAGTAAAGAGGAATTATTTGAAAAAATGGAGAAATTCCAGCAAGCAAGTAAAAATCAAACCAAAAGTCTTGAGCAATTGGTGGAATTAACCAAACGCTATTATGTTGAGAAGAAGGCCGAGCAACTAGCAGACAAGCTTGATAAGTTAGCCGATAAGCAAGATAAATTGGCTGATAAGTCAGAGGAAAATAATGCGGAGAAACAAGACGAAATTAATAAGGAATTTGATAAAATTCAAGAGGAACTTAAAGAGTTAGACAAAGAGAATAAGGAGTTGAAGGCTCCTATGGATTTACCTAAATCAGAAGAGAAAGAAAAAAGTATCGACGAAGATCTTAAAAACGCTAAAGACCAATTGCAAAAGCAACAAAAGGATAAAGCAAAACCAAAACAGAAAAGCGCATCCAAAAAGATGAAGCAAATGAGTCAACAAATGGCCGAACAGATGGATGCTGGTGAAATGGAGCAAATGGAAGAGGATGTGGCAATGTTACGCCAAATTTTAGATAACCTTCTAGCGTATTCTTTCTCTCAAGAAGACGTAATGAAGCAATTTAAAAATCTTAAAAGAGGCGCACCGTCCTTTAATAAAAACCTCAAAATACAACAAGATTTAAAACAACAATTTAAGCATGTGGATGATAGTCTTTTTGCCATGTCCCTGCGAAATCCTAAAATTGCTGAAGACATTACCAAGGAAATAGGGAACGTGCAATACAATGTCGACAAAAGCATTGAGTCGTTAGCGGATGCCAATGTGCCTAAAGGAAATTCACACCAACAGTATGCCGTAGCTTCAGCTAATAAGTTGGCCGACATGTTAGCGGATATTCTAAACGGTATGCAAAACGCCATGCAGATGCAAGGCCAAGGTGCAGGTAAGCCTAAGCCGGGTAAAGGTCAAGGTGCCGGTATGCAGCTACCTGATATAATCAAGAAGCAAGACGAACTAGGAGAGAAAATGAAAAAGGGCATGAAGAAGGGAGACAAACCTGGAGACAAGCCCGGTGATAAACCAGGCGAAGGGAAGGACGGTAAAGAGGGTCAATCCGATGGTGGCAAAGAGGGAAGTAAACCCGGAAAGGATGGTAAAGAGGGCAATGGTAAAGAGGGGAAAAACGGAAAGAACGGACAGGGCGGTGGCAATGGAAGTTCTCAAGGTAATAAAGACGGTGAAAATGGAAAGGACGGTGAAGGGGATGCCAAAGCCATTATGGAAATATACAAAGAACAACAACAGCTGCGGGAAGCATTGGAGAAAGAACTTAATAAGCAAGGAGTAGGTGGGAACGGTCAAAATGCGTTGGAACAAATGAAGCAAATCGAAAAGCAATTGCTTAATAAAGGGTTTAACAATGAGACTATGCAAAAGATATTAAATGTTAAGTACGAACTGCTAAAACTTCAAAAGGCTGTCCAACAGCAAGGAGAAGATAAAAAGCGTCAATCCGAAACTAATAAAAAAGAATTCAATAACAACGTTAATGCCTTGCCAAGCAAACTGCAAGAATATTTGAATAGTATTGAAATATTAAATAGACAAAGTTTACCTTTGCGCTCCAATTTTAACCAAAAGGTTCAAGAATATTTTAAATCCAATGATTAGTTTTAATTACGAAACAGATTTTCTTTTAGATAATGAAGAAGCATACGAAGTGTGGCTTTCACAGGTCATCGTTTCTGAAATGAAGAAGGAAGGTGAAATCAATTATATCTTTTGTGATGATGATTATTTAGTGGAAATCAATCAGCAATACTTGAATCATGATACCTTAACAGACATTATTAGCTTTGATTATTCTATAGGAAACGAATTACACGGTGACATTTTCATTTCTATTGAAAGAGTTCGTGAAAACGCCTCAGATTTTGCCGTTACTTTTGAAGATGAATTAAAAAGAGTGTTGGTTCACGGTGTTCTTCATTATTGTGGATACAAAGATAAGAGTGAAGAGGATGAGCAAATAATGCGTGCCAAAGAAGAAGAAAAAATGCAATTGTTCCACGTGAAACATAATAGCTAATGTTTTTAGAAAAATATGACACTATAATAGTAGGGGCAGGTCATGCCGGTTGCGAAGCTGCTGCAGCTTCGGCCAACATGGGTTGTACAACCCTATTGGTGACTATGAGTCTTCAAAACATTGCGCAAATGTCGTGCAATCCCGCTATGGGGGGAATTGCTAAAGGCCAAATTGTTCGTGAGATTGATGCCTTAGGAGGCTACTCAGGAATAGTATCAGACAAAACTGCCGTGCAGTTCAAAATGCTTAACAAATCCAAAGGTCCTGCGATGTGGTCGCCAAGGGTACAGTCAGATCGAATGAGGTTCTCAGAAGAATGGCGCTTGATGTTGGAAAGAACTCCTAATCTTGATTTCTATCAAGAAATGGTGAAGGGACTGTTGATTATTGATAATAAGATTGAAGGGGTGGTAACTTCCCTCGGAATCGAAATTAAGGCCAAAACGGTAGTCTTAACTAATGGTACGTTTTTAAACGGACTTATACATATCGGTGAAAAGCAATTTGGCGGAGGTCGAGCAGGAGAAAGCGCTGCTTATGGTATAACAGAAGATTTAATTAAGGCCGGATTTGAATCGGGTCGCATGAAGACAGGAACCCCTCCTAGAGTGGATGGCCGTTCTTTAGATTATACGAAAATGAGAGAAGAAGCCGGTGATACTATGCCAGATAAATTCTCTTATTCAGACGAAACCAAGCCGCTAACGCATCAAAAACTGTGTCACATGACCTATACGTCAAATGAAGTGCACAACATTCTTCGGGAAGGGTTCGATCGTTCACCCATGTTCAATGGACGAATTAAAAGTCTAGGCCCTCGTTACTGTCCTTCTATCGAAGATAAGATTAATAGGTTTGCCGATAAAGAACGTCATCAGTTATTTGTAGAACCAGAAGGATGGAATACTGTAGAAGTTTACGTTAATGGTTTCTCTACTTCTTTACCTGAAGATATTCAATTTAAAGCACTGCGCTCTGTAGAAGGTTTTGAGAAAGTAAAATTCTTTCGTCCAGGGTATGCTATTGAATACGATTACTTTCCACCTACCCAGTTAAAACACACCTTAGAAACGAAATTAGTGGAGGGCTTGTATTTTGCTGGACAAATCAATGGAACCACTGGCTATGAAGAAGCTGCTTCTCAAGGTTTGATGGCAGGAATTAATGCAGCACTCAAGGTAAAAGACGCACAACCTTTAATTTTACGTAGAGACGAAGCCTATATAGGGGTCTTAATTGACGACCTAATTACGAAAGGGACTGAAGAACCGTACCGCATGTTTACTTCTCGTGCTGAATACAGAACTTTATTGCGTCAAGATAATGCTGATTTCCGACTTACGGCCAAATCACATGAAATCGGACTCGCCTCTACTAAGCGATTAGTTCGTATGGAACATAAATTCAATGAAAGTGAAAAGATGGTTTCTTTCTTTAAAGAAACTAGTGTTACACAAGAAGAAGCCAATCCCATATTAATTGAAAAGGATAGTTCCCCTATGGCACAATCCGATAAAATGTTCAAAGTCTTCTCTCGTCCGCAAATTGACCTAGAAGATATACTTAAGTTTGAAAAAGTCCAACAATACATTCAAGATAACGAATTAGATAAAGAAATTATCGAACAAGCCGAAATTCAAGTTAAATATTCAGGCTATATAGAGAAAGAAAGAAATAATGCCGAAAAACTAATCCGTTTAGAAGATATTAAAATACCAGATAATTTCGATTACTATAAAATAAAATCCATGTCTATTGAGGCCAAGCAGAAATTAAGCGCTATCCGTCCAGTAACCATTTCGCAAGCTTCTAGAATTAGCGGTGTTTCTCCTTCAGATGTGTCAGTTTTATTAATTTACATGGGTCGCTAACCGGCTTTAGTTTTGAATTTTTAATGAATAGTTAATCCGACATCCTAATTCTTAATCCTTGGTGTTCCACGTGAAACTAAGTTTGTCAAGCCTTATCAATACAGCCTTTATATGAGTTTTCAAAACAATATTTTTTTTAAAAAAGTAAAAGATTATTCCGTTTCTAAGGAAGTATTCGAATTGCACCACAATCCCGAATACGATATGTTATTAACGTTTCCAAAACCTAGTCTTGAAAAATTACCAAGCTACTATGAAAGCGCCGACTATATTTCTCATACCGATGGCAAACGTTCCTTATTTGAAAGAGCGTACCATTTTATCAAAAGTATCGCGCTTAGAAATAAAGTTAAATTAGTTAATACCCATGCCTTCAAAGGAACACTTTTAGATATTGGTGCTGGCACAGGAGATTTTTTAGTAGTAGCACAAAATGATGGGTGGAGTACAACGGGTATCGAGCCAAGCACAAAAGCCAAGACCATAGCCCTTGCCAAGGGGGTGTCTTTTGCAGAAAGTCTGGCCGATTTGCAAGACAGTTCTTTTGATGTGATTACCATGTGGCACGTTTTAGAACATGTCCCAAATTTAGACGAATACCTTTCAGAACTAAAAAGAATCGTAAAGCAAAACGGAACTATTTTCATAGCCGTGCCCAATTTCAAATCTTTTGATGCTGAATATTATGGAAAACATTGGGCAGCCTATGATACCCCAAGACACCTTTGGCACTTCTCTAAAAATAGTATCCAAAAATTATTTGGTGAAAACCAACTCCAATTAGTAGAGGTGCTACCCATGAAATTTGATAGTTTTTATGTAAGTCTTCTTTCTGAAAAATACAAAACCGGCAAAATGAATTTCATCAGAGCCTTTTTTGTCGGTTGGAAATCTAATCTCAACGGAAATAAAACAAAAGAGTATTCGTCACACATTTACGTGATAAAAAACAATTAAAAACCATTTAAGCCCTCACTGTTTTGTTTAAACACAACAAGTTGTCTAATGTGTTAATTAAATCAAGAAAGTGGCTGAAACAGCCTTATTTAAAGCCAAAACCAATAAATATTGACTATCATTAAAATATAAGTAATAATTATTTATTATAAAGGAAAATATTCAAGTAAAGGAACATAATTTTTATACTTTTGAAGCCATAAGAATTTTTCTCAAATGAAATTAAAAATATAAATTCAACATTATCAACATAACAATTTTATAATCATGTGCAAAAAAACAATTATCCTTTTAACGTTAGCCCTGGCTATGGTAGCTTGCAATAAAACAACAACTAGTACTAAAGAATTTAAAACCGCTTATATTGATACGGCCAAATTGATGGAAGAATCTACAGAAGCCAAAGATATTGAAGCCAAATACAAAGACAAATCAAAAGTAATGGGCAACCAATTAGAAGCCGAAGTGAATAGATTCAAACAAGAAGCTGCAGGATTTAAAGATAATGCGGCCAAAAATGGACAGGCTTGGGCACAACAAAAAGGTGCCGAATTACAAGAAAGAGAACAAAAATTAAATTACGCCCAACAAGCGATGTTGCAACAATTACAACAAGAAAGTGGCGTAGAAATGGATAGCTTAGTCATTGCCTATAAAAAAGTAATTAAAGCGTATGGAAAAGATAAAGGGTACGACTATATCTATGGTACCGGAGATGCTCAATCTATTCTCTATGCCAAAGACAATTATGATATCACCAAAGATCTAATAAAGGTAGTAAATGATAAATATAAATCTGCCGATAAAAAGGAGGATAAAGTAGCCGATAAAAAATAAACGCTGAGTAGCGCCTATAAAAAAGCCTCGATCTAATCGAGGCTTTTTTATTTTAGAATTAAAATAGTTTTTCTAACTCAACCACCAAACCGCCAATACCGAAGGAATATAGTAAATCGCAATAGTCTTAGCACCCTCATAATCCTTAGCCAATCGTTGCCCAACCAACATTAGTAGTAAACAAATACAAGAAGAAACAGCTCCATATAAACCAAAGGCTTTGCCCCCTGTAACTAGTAACTCAACACATCCAGCCAACACTAATACACTGGTAATCAGCTCTAAAGCAACCAAAATCATTAAGGAGTAGTGGACGTAATTTTTTAATATAGTCTTGGCAAAATGTCCTTGTAACCAACTTACATTTTCTTTCCATGCAAATAGTTTATCATAGGCCGATTGTACATAAGTAACCGCCAAAAAAATCAATACTAATAACGAAGCTGTATTATTCATAATCTAGTCATTTTTATGGATCAACCGAGTCAGTTTTATCGATAAATCCGTCATTATTATCTTCGGATTTCCATTCCGTTCGATATGATATATCGCATCCGATAGTTCATTGAATATGAGCTCAATATTTGAACCGTTAACGAAGGGAGCAATTTTTGCTAAACTAAAACCATTTACAGAGGGTTCCATGTAAACTAAAGACTCCGTTTGGTAATTTAATAATAAAGCCTGACGAAATAAGACAATGCAATAATTTAAAAACTGTTTTTGCCCCTCTCTTCCTAGCCCCGCAATCTCTTCACTCCAACTGATCAACTCAAGTATAGCTGATGCATTTCCCTTAGCTTTATAAGCCGCTCTAACCCAGTCAACAAACCATTTTTCAAATGGCAAATCGCCATCATCATTATTCAAAATATGCAATGCCTTATTATAATTTCCCTGAGACTGATGCGCTACTTTTTGAGCTGAAGAATCATCCAAAAAATAGATTTTTTTCAAGGAATCAGTAATTACCGCTTCTGGTAAAGCACCAAAATGCAATACTTGAGATCGTGAGCGTATGGTTTGTATAATGTCTTCTTCATTCTCAGTAATCATAATAAATAGGGTTTTCTCCGGCGGCTCTTCCAACAACTTCAAAAGCTTATTAGAAGCATCAAGGTTCATTTTTTCAACCATCCAAACAATCATGATTTTATACCCCCCTTCGTAGGATTTCAAGGCCAAAGCTTTTAAAATATCTGAAGCATCTTCAACCCTTATCATTCCTTGCTTGTTGTGTACTCCCAAATGTTTATGCCAATCAAACAAACTTCCATAGGGATTACCCAAAACAAAATCGCGCCATTCCAAAATAAAATCCCCACTCTTAGGCTTCGTTTTTACTTCATCAGTAGCTATGTTGGGATACACAAAATGCAAATCAGGATGCGTCAAGGTGCCAAATTTTAAATTGCAACTTTCATTACCACCCACGTTTTCTTTTCCCTCATTCTGGCACAATATAAACTGCGCATACGCAATGGCCATTGCCAAAGTACCACTGCCCTCCGGTCCAACAAACAATTGGGCATGAGGAATGCGGCCCGATAAAGCACTGCTAACCAAATGGTTTTTAATATAATCCTGTCCTAATACGTCTGAAAACTGCATACAGCAAATATAACAGAATTTTTCAGCTAAAGAAAACACCTTGAAACCACGCCGTAAATCTAGTGGAATTAGCTAGTGTTAAGGTAGGTTTCAATCTAATTTAAATGATAGTTATAGCATAGATATAGCATAGATATAGCATGGATATAGCATGGATATAGCATGGATATAGCATGGATATAGCATGGATATAGCATGGATATAGCATGGTAAAGATACTAAATAGATGCCAATAATAGTGCTAACACTACTGAAAAACAGTGTGCTGCCTAAAAACAAACGATAAAATAAGGGTTATTTACGCAAAAGCTTGCTTTTCATCTTACTGAAAAACTCGGGGGTAACGCCTATATAGGAGGCTATTTGCTTTTGGGGGACTTGCTGAATCAAACTGGGATACCGCTTGCAAAATTTCTC
>CANBOV010000038.1 GCA_947371275.1 Flavobacteriaceae bacterium
CTTCAGGACGAAACGCCCCCGAGTAAATTTCTTCAATACTCAATTTTTGTTGCCCTACTACCGAAAAACAAGATACCAAGAACAGTACCAGTAAGTGTTTAGATTTCATTTTTGGATTGATTATAAAAACTGTCAATTTTAGTGAAAAAATTATAAATAACCGCACTTTTTTGTGTTAAATACAATAAGACCTCGTCACCATCAACTCATTTTGCTCCTAAAGTCTATTCTATAAACTTAATCTACTACCGCTAACTATTTTACAGACCTACCATTCCCAAGGCAAACCAATTTGACACTACCCAATTCAAAGGCATATAACCACTTTACTAATAATAAGATACTTTCAATTATGTACTATTATATAGCATAGTTATAGCATAGATATAGCATAGATATAGCATGGATATAGCATGGATATAGCATGGATATAGCATGACTAAGTTTACCATACAGTTAGCTAAATTCTTCTATACCATGCTTTCAAACAAGAAACAAGCTATCATACTATCTAGTAATAAACGACATTAAAACTTAAATAAGGCGATACAATCATAAAAAAAAGGCCTAAACGTTACGTTTAGGCCTTCTCTGTTCGCTATGTAAACTACTTTTCCTTAAGACCAATTAAATTAATCCTAAAGCAAGTGTTTAGAAATTATCTTTTGATTAACTTCTTAACGATAGTCTCGCTAGTAGCTTGATTAACGAATTGTACAAAGTAAATTCCGCTAGCCAAATCAGCAATATTTTCAGTCACGGTAGTATTTCCTTCTGTTACGGTAAGATCTTTAGTAGAAACAACCGCACCGTTAAGGGTATAAATTGACATAGAAACTACGCCCCCTTTCACCGCTGTTAAATCAACATTGAATTCAGAAGTGGCTGGGTTAGGATACATACTAATGGTAGTTGCATCAGAAACTACTGCTTCAGCCATTTTAGCTCCACATACCGCCGTAGCTAATGTGATAGATTTCACCGCAGAAGCAACACCACATGAATTGGTAGCTTTTACAGTTAATTTTGTAGTTAGTGCACTACTAGAAACGGCCGAGAAATCAACCGTAATTGAAGAAGTCCCTTGTCCTACAGTAATCACAGCACCATCAGCAACAGTCCATGCATAGGTCGCACCAGCGATCGGTGTATTAACCGTGAACGTTTGAGGAGCACATCTTTGGAATGTAGTCGCAGTACCAGTAACAGTAGTTACTGCAGGCATAGTAGTAGCTACCGTAGTAGTTTTAGCCAAAACACTATCCCCAATGGCATTTCTTGAATAAACCACTATAGTTTTAGTAGCTAAAGTAGCTAAATCAGCTGGGTATTGAACCGTGAACGTTAAGTCGCTGGTCACCAAAGAATTAGCGCTATTACTAGTATGTGAAGCTGATTTCACTACAGAACCAGTAGGAGCTGTAATAAAATAGCTAGAAGCATTGGCAGCTTCAGCTGTCATTGTGTAACTATAAGTGTTTCCTCCACAAAGTCCGCCTACTTGACCAGCAAGTGCTGCTGGAGTAGCTGGAACTGTAGCCGTAAGTTTCAATAATTTAGCCGTTGAAGTTGTTGCAGGAACAGCCGTAGTATTTTTAGTTACTGATACACCCACACCGTTTTGAGATTTACAACCTATTTGTAATACGGTAACTCCGTTTGGAACATTCAAAAAATTAACGGTAATCACATTAGAATTTCCTCCAGAAACTTGATTAACTCCTGTTGGCAATTCCCACACATAAGAAGAAGAAGCAGCAACAGCCGTCGCCGTTAAAGTCAATTCAGTTGAATATCCTATGTATTTTCCAAAATTAGTAATAGCAGTAGTAGTTACGCCATTAGTCATTTTAACGGCTGCAGGGGCAGCTGGCAATGCTTTAGTAAGCGCTAATGTCTTAGCTTTACTTGGACATCCATTGTCATTTACCGCCTTTACAGAAATAGATCCTATAGCACCTGCTCCAGCTGCAACGTCGGCAAAATTAACAGTGATACTTGTAGTTCCTTGTCCAGAAACGATGTTAACTCCTGCAGGAGCTGTCCATAAATAAGAAGTGGCACCCACAACCTCAGTAGTAACATAAGTTGCAGTGGTAGTAGTACCTACTAGCGGACCTTGAGCAGCAGTTCCTGTCAAAGTAGTAGGAGCAGTTGGAACATCCAATACATTTACTACAATAGCAACTTTTGGTCCTTCTACACCTCCGATGGTTTGTGATACATAATAGGTTTTAGTTCCTAACGCAGTTGTGGTTGGCTTTGGTGCGCCAGTAGTGATAAGGGTATAAGTTGGTTTAGTGATTGTTCCTCCTTTAGTAAACCATTTTACCGCACTTCCTGGTACGGCATAAACCGATAAAGCTAAAGAAGCAGCAGTCGAACCTTTACATAAATTAACAGGCGTAGTTGCTTGTAAATTCACCTCGTCATAAAAATAATAAGCACCTGTACTTCTATCAAAAGTTACTGTGAAATTTGAAGCACTAGTCACGCCTAAGTTAGAAGCATTGTTGTAGGATGTACCTCCCGGAAAACTAGATGCTCCCCAGTTAACAGTCCAGTCATTACCTTGACGGAATTTAAGTTCTCCAAGAACTAAAGCAAGTCCCGATAAAGTATAATGAACGCCATCAGTAGTAGTTAAATTAGTGTCTGCAGACCATCCTCCTGGGGTGGCACTTCCGATTACACTAATAGTTAAATAATCAAAACTAAATACTCCTGTACTTTTGTTGAATTTAATATTATAATCTCCAGCCAATACCGGAATAGAAGCTCCTCCTAGAGTAGCAGTCCCTGATGGAAAAGCATTAGTTCCCCATGAATTCACAGTAGGACTAGATTGCGTAAAGGTATAATCCCCTGCTGCGATCGAATAAGTATTAAGATAGTAATTTACGCCATCAAGGGTAATCAAGTCGATATTAGCATTGCCAGTTGAAGCCAAACTAATTACCGGATAACCTGCGCTGAAAACAAATGCCCCAGTATTTCTATTAAAAGTAACACTATAGGTACCCGCTACTACAGCAATATTATTACCATTTAAAGTGGCTGTTCCAACCGGAAAAGTAGTTGCTCCCCAGTTAATGGTCCAAGCTTGATTCTGTCTGAATTTTAATTCCCCAGCTGTTAAAACAGCACCTTCAAGAGAATAATGTACACCGTCTGTTGTACTCATCATGGTATCTGTATTCCATCCACCAGCCGTTCCTGAGCCAATAATACCCATTTGAGGCAATACAAAACTATACGCTCCAGTCGTTTTGTTAAACGATATATCATAGGTACCAGGCGTTACCACCATCGCAGCCCCACCTTGAGTAGCCGTTCCCGTTGGGAAACTTGCAGACCCCCACGTAACCGCAGATGAATTGTTTTTTCTAAACAACAACGTTCCTGCTGTTAAAGCAACATTAGTTAGGGAATAATGTACTCCATCAACCGTAAGCAGGGCAGTGTCCTGATTGACACCTGGACCAGCACTACCCGAAATACTAATCGCATCAAAGCCAGTAGCTACCGGAGAAAAACTGAAGGCACCAGTAGAAATGTTAAAAGAAACATCAAATATTCCAGCACTAACAGGAATATTGCTTCCATTCAAATTGGCAGTTCCCGATGGAAATGCATTCGCCCCCCAATTGGTTCCCCAATCAGCATTCTGTCTAAATTTTGCCCCACCATTAGAAAAGGTGAAGTTTGACAACGTATAATTCACGTTATCTGTTGTGCTCATCACAACATCTGTCGACCATCCACTTACAGCATCACCGATCATCGAGATGGACTGCGCACCACTATTTATTGAGAAAAATAAAATAGCAATGGTGAAAAAAAAGAGTTTTTTAATCATAAGATTGTTTTTTTGTTAATATTTGATTAATTGTTTAATTACATAAATTTATTACATTATTCATTTAAAAAAACATTTTAATAATTTAGTCCCTTACTATATCGTTTTCGTGTTGAAAAGTTTTTGGATTTCAAACTTTTAAGAGCAAAAATTACTAAATATATAGAGAGAAGAGTTGCTCCATAATCAGTAAATAATAAATATCTAGTAGCCGCCTCAATTGTAGAAATAAAAAAACCCTAACTACTTCTTTAAAGTAATTAGGGTTTTTGTTGTGGTATCTCCAGGAATCGAACCAGGGACACATGGATTTTCAGTCCATTGCTCTACCAACTGAGCTAAGATACCGTTGTTAATGCGGGTGCAAATATAGAATGATTTTTAATTTATCCAAAACAATTAATGAAAAAAAACTATTCCTACCTTTGCCTTCATAAAAACTTGACCATGCTTTTAGCTATAGATATTGGAAATACCAGAATTAAAGCCGCTGTATTTGAAGCCAATACACTTTTAGAAGTAGTCGTTTTTCCAATAGAAGAACTTCTCCAAAAAATTACATTTATTTTACAGCAATACCCAAAAATCAAGAATACCGTGATAGCCTCTGTAGGTAATACGATAACAACCGACTTAAGCTTGCTAGAAAAAAAGACAAACCTCCATGTGCTCTCACATCAAAGTAAATTTCCTTTTCAAAATCTATACACCACACCTACGACACTAGGAATCGACCGAATGGTTTTAACCGCCGGGGCTGTTTTCCAATATCCAAATCAAAACCGCCTCATAATTGATGCAGGCACCTGCATCACCTATGACTTCGTAAACGAAAACAATCAATATCTAGGAGGCGCTATTACACCAGGTCTCCGCTTGCGTTATGAAGCCCTAAATCTATTTACTTCAAAATTACCTTTACTACAAAAAAACTATCCCGATAATTACATCGGTAATTCCACCGCGCAATCCATTCATTCAGGAGTCATCAATGGGACAATTCATGAAATTGACGGGTTTATTGAAGAGTATAAGACACAATACGCTAAATTTATCATAATTTTAACGGGTGGTGACTCAGATTTTTTGGCTAAACGATTAAAAAATACCATATTTGCCCATTCAAATTTTCTGCTTGAAAGTTTGAACCAAACTTTTCAATACAATCAAAAATGATTAAAAAAATTATAGTAACCTTCTGTTTACTTATTTCATTGACTGCCTTAGCCCAAGAAGGAACTTCTTCTCCCTACTCTTTTTACGGAATTGGAGATATAAAATTTAAAGGAACAGTCGAAAACAGATCCATGGGAGGACTTTCCGTTTTCCCAGATAGTATCCATATCAACCTTCAAAACCCTGCTCAATTAGCCAGTTTGAAAAGGACCAATTTTTCAATTGGAGCTACTTATTTAAATACTAAATCCAAAACTGAAACACAAATTGATAAAGCCCGAAGAACAGCACTAGATTACCTTGCCGTAGGAGTGCCACTTCGAAAACTCGGCCTTGCTTTCGGACTAATACCCTACTCATCTGTAGGTTACAAAATCCAAAGCGTTAAAGAATCCACTAATAGTGCAAACGAAACAGAAGTGAAAACAAACCAATATTATGGTATTGGCGGTGTAAACAAAGTCTTCTTTGGCGTTGGATTCGGTCTAACAAAAAAAATAAACTTTGGCGTTGATGTACAGTACAATTTCGGAACCATAAAAACAACAAACACCACCACCTTAACCATTAACAACGATTTTGTACAAGACGGTACCCGTGAATTAAATTCATCCAACCTCAGTGGCGTAAATTTTGACTTAGGGATTACCTATCAAACAAAATTAAATAAAAAATTATCCCTTTTCAGTAGTATAAACTATACGCCTCAATACAACCTTAATGTAAACAATTCGCGAACTATCGAAACTTTTCAAAGCTTATCAACAGCAGGCGGTGTGACAAGTACCGTTCAAGCTGATGTTGCAGATACTAAAATTAAAATACCATCCAAACTATCTTTTGGAACTGGTTTTGGAGAAACAAAAAAATGGTTAGTGGGAGCTGAAATAACGTTACTTAACACCAGTGTTACCAATAACCGTTTTACCGATATTAGTGGAAACACTTTTGAAAATGCAGTACGTTATAGCTTAGGAGGTTATTTTATTCCTAATTATAATTCGTTCACTAGCTATGCCAAAAGAGTAACGTACAGAGGAGGTATCCGATATGAAAATACCGGTCTAGTAATTCAAAACAAATCCATCACTGATTGTGCTGCCAATATAGGTCTAGGACTACCTATGAGAGGTACTGTTTCCAATATCAATATCGGTCTTGAAGTAGGGAAAAGAGGTACTAAATACAACAATCTAGTGGAAGAAAATTATGTAAATTTATCCATCGGTTTATCCTTAAGTGACCTTTGGTTTGTGAAACGTAAATTTGACTAATACCTAATTTATTATGAAAGCATTCTTTTCAATTCTAACCGTTTTATTAGTCATGAACAGTCATGCTCAAAAATATGACTGTACTTTAAAAACAAAAGAATACCAAGACTTAATTAAATCCAATAAAATAGCTGAATCCTATGACGATTGGAATGATGTTAGAAAAAATTGTCCTAATGAAAACGAAGCTATTTATTCCGATGGTATCACGATTTTAGAATATAAAATAGATAATGTAACTGCTATCGAAGAAAAAGAAAAATTAGTTCGCGAGGAAATGAGTGTATACGACCAATACTATAAAAACTTCCCCTCTTCTATACCGAATTATGAAGCTCAAAAAGCCATGGCTTTATATAATCATAAGATTGAAGCAAATAATGAAATAGTGGAACTACTCAACAGCACATTCACTAAATCGCCAAAAAGCATCACTGAAGCAAATGTCTTTTATACTTACTTTAGTTTGTATTATGCCAAATACAAAGAAGACAGTAAAAACTACACTTCCGATATGGTACTAGACAAATACATGCAAATAAATACTTTACTAGACGCTTTAATAAGTTCAAATACCACCAAAAGCAGCGATTATAAATCAGCTCAAAGAGGTATTCATGCACTTGCAAAAGACATAACAAATTGCGATGTATTGTCCGCCTATTATGAGAAAAGATTTGATAATAATAAAGATCATGCAGATTGGTTAACTACAGCCCTCTCCAATTTTACAGTTAAATGCAGTGGCCAACCGATTTACAATGCAATGGCTGAAGCCAATTACAAAATTAAAGCAACAACAAAATCGGCTTACTATTTGGCTAATTCTTCAATGAAACAACGCAAATTCCCAGAGGCAATAAAATATTTCACTGAAGCAGAAACGCTAGAATCCAACCCACTAGAAAAAGCTAAACTAAATTATTCTTTAGCAACGGGACTATTAAGCGGAGATAAACCTAAGGCCAAAGAGTTGTTATTAAAAGCAGTTTCTTTAGACCCAAAAATGGGTAGAGCCTATTTGTTTCTAGCCGAACTCTATACAACTAGTGCAGAAGAATGTGGTCAAACCCCTTTTCAAAAGAAAGCAATATACTATTTAGCTCAGACAACCATTAACAAAGCGGCCTTAGCTGAACCTATACTGAAAACTACAGTTCAAAGAATGACCGAATCGTTAGCGGCTAAATCTTTAACTCCAACAGAAATCAGCACAGAAAAAATGAATGGTAAATCCATAAAGATTGGATGTTGGATTAATGAAACCGTTTCTTTCCCCTCTAATTAATGACATTTTTCCCGAGAAATAGTAACCCGTTACTGCTTTGGCTACCCATGTGCCTAATTATAGTTGCATGCGAAAGCAATTTTAGAGAAGTTCAAAAGATGGGAGTAACCGAGTTCACCCCAAGTGGAGATGCCGAATTTATAAATTTAAAGTACACCGACTCAGGGAGAATAACTGCCAATTTAATAAGTCCAAAAATGCTAGATTATGCCACTGTGGAATTCCCCTTCACAGAATTTCCAAACGGCATTCATTTGACATTATTTGATAAAAGCGGCAAGCAAACTTTCATCGTAGCCGACTATGCAGTTTCACATAAGAAAACCAATTTGATTGACTTGCAAGGAAAAGTCAAAATATCAAATCAAAGCGGAGATGTCTTAGAAACGGATCAATTATATTACGATCAAAAAAACGAATGGTTTTTTACAGAGAAAAAGTTTAAATTTACTTCTTCAAAAGGAGTTTCTTATGGCGAAGGAATTGACTTTAGTAAAGATTTCAAAAAAGTAAATTCAAAAAAAATATCCGGACAAGTTCAATCAGAATAACCAACCATGAAATATTTAAAATTCACACAGTACGCCTACTTAATAGCTGCAATACTTGTCGCAATTGAAAGTTTTAACCAATATAAAGGCGGCAATACCAACCAAGCCATACTAATGGGCCTTTTTACTTTGGCAGCCCTATTCATGTTTTTCTTTAGAAGAAATTTTGCAAATAAATTCCAAGAACGTAATAACAAACACTAAATTATGCAAATCGGAATAATCATACTGTGTTTGATACTTTCCGCTTTCTTCTCTGGAATGGAAATTGCGTTTGTTTCCTCAAATAAAATATATCTTGAAATTGAAAAAAAACAAGATGATTTTATTTCCAAAATCCTCACTAAACTTACCCAAAAACCTTCAAAATTTATTGCAACTATGTTAGTTGGCAATAATATATCTATGGTGGTTTATGGTTTTTTTATGGGTGATCTATTAATGCAATGGTTTGAACATTCTAATTTTCATTTTAAACCGTTACCCAGTTTATTGCTGCAAACGGTACTTTCAACTCTAGTAGTCTTAATCACTTCTGAATTTTTACCAAAAGTTTTTTTTCAAATTTACGCCAACACCTTTATAAAATTCTTTGCGCTTCCGGCCTATTTCTTTTACAGACTCTTCTACTACATTTCTTCTTTTATGATTTGGATTTCAGATTTTATATTAAAGAAGTTTTTCAAAACAGAAGGAGACCAGTTAAATTTAACGTTCAGCAAAGTAGAATTAGGTAATTACATTTCTGAACAAATGAATGCAATGGACGATAGCCAAAGTGTAGATTCAGAAATTCAAATATTTCAAAACGCACTAGAATTTTCTGCAGTAAAAGCTCGCGATATAATGACTCCTAGAACAGAACTGGTAGCCATCGATTTACACAACTCAATTACAGATTTAAGAAATCTTTTTGTTGAAACCGGTTATTCAAAAATAGTGGTGTACTTTAATTCATTAGACGATATAGTAGGTTACGTTCACTCTTTTGAATTGTTTAAAAAACCGCGTAGTATAAAATCAATTATGATTCCCGTTGAATTTGTTCCTGAAACCATTTTCATAAAAGATGTATTAAATTTGTTAACCAAAAAACGAAAAAGCGTAGCCATTGTTCTCGATGAATATGGAGGAACCTCAGGCATCGTTACCATAGAAGATATTGTTGAAGAACTCTTTGGCGAAATAGAAGACGAACATGATTCTGATGAAACTTTAATTGAAAAAGTACAAGAAGATGGTAGTTATTTATTTTCAACCCGACTAGACGTAGAGTATCTCAACGAAGTGTACAAACTTAATATCCCCAAAAGTGATTCATATGGAACTTTAGGAGGATTTATTGTAGATTTTTATAAAGAAATCCCTCAAAAAGGTGCCCAAATTACCATTGATAATTTCCGATTCTATATAGAAGAAGCTTCAAACAAGAAATTAGAATTGGTAAAATTGACCCTATTAGTCTAATTTCTTAATAAAATCAAAAAAATAAATGAAATTATAACTGTGTGAGTATTATTATTTCACAGATAATTGTATTTTCGCAAACTGAATTAAAAATTAACATATATAGAAATGGCAGTTTTATCAAAAATTAGAAAACGTTCAGGTTTACTTTTATTACTAATCGGTTTTGCACTACTATCTTTTGTAGTTCAAGATTTATTTACCAAAGGATTTAAAAGTTTATCTAAAGATGTAGGTAGCGTTAACGGAAAAGATATATCTTTTGAAGACTTTAGAGTAAAAGTAGCTAACACCGAAAAAAATAGTCAAAATCAAGGTCAAACAATGACTTCTATGCAAGCTTCTAACCAAGTTTGGAACCAAGAAGTTAATATTGCCTTATTGTCAGCCGAGTTTGAAAAAATAGGAATTCGTGTAGGCGAAAAACATATTGTAGAAGTATTAAAAGCAAATCCACAAATTGGACAAAATCCAATGTTTTTAAATGCTGCTGGAAAATTTGATTTAAACAAATTTAAAGACTATTTCAAAACAAACCCAGAAGGTCTTCAAATGTTAAAAGACCAAGAGAAGGATGCAGAGCTTAATGCAAAATATCAAATATACAACTCCTTAGTTAAGGGAGCTATGTACACTACTGAAACAGAAGGCAAGTTAAAATATGAAGCTGAGCAAAATAAAGTTAGCTTTGATTTTGTCAATGTGCCATTTTCTAGCATCAAAGACAGTGATGTAAAAGTAAGCGACGACGAAATAGTAGCTTATATGAAGACTAAAGAGAAAAAATTCAAATCAGAAGAAACTCGTGAGTTGGATTATGTTTTAATCGAAGACAAACCATCTGCTGCAGATGAATCTGAAATCAAAAATAAAGTAAACGCACTTCTAACTACTCATGTAGAATTTAAAGATGGTAAAAATGACACCATTCAAGGTTTTGGATCTGTTACCGATAATGCAGAATTTGTTAACTTAAATTCGGATGTCCCTTTTGATTCTACTTATGTAAGCAAACAAGATTTGCCAGCGGAACATGCTGATGCCTTATTTGCTTTGCCAACAGGACAAGTTTACGGACCCTACATTAAAAACAACTACTATTGTCTCTCAAAAGCAATAGGAAGAAAAGCAGGTGCAAAAGTAAAAGCTAGTCATATCTTGATTAGCTGGGAAGGAACCAAAGTTCCTAATAAAAAAGAAAAAAGAACTAAAGAGCAAGCTAAAGCTAAAGCAGAAGGTTTACTAGCACAAGCAAAAGCAAACCCTGGCATGTTCGCTATTTTAGCAATGACAAACTCTGATGATTCATCATCTCAACAAGGAGGTGACTTAGGTTATTTTG
Source organism: Flavobacteriaceae bacterium (assembly GCA_947371275.1). Taxonomy (GTDB): domain Bacteria; phylum Bacteroidota; class Bacteroidia; order Flavobacteriales; family Flavobacteriaceae; genus Flavobacterium. Next base: position 10,958 of record CANBOV010000038.1, read on the forward strand.
GACCAAATCAAATGGTAAAGCCATTTAACGATTTTGTTTTCAATAACGCTATCGGAACTATTGGTTTAGTTGAAACAGAATTTGGTTACCACATTATTAATGTAACCGACAAGCAAGATGCCGTCAAACTAGCGACAATCGCACAAAAAATAGAACCTTCTGAAGCTACTAATGATAAAATCTATGAGCAAGCAACTAAATTCGAAATGGAAGCGGCAAATAAAGATTTTAGTGCTTTGGCTAAACAAATGAACTTAACAGTTACACCATCCATAAGAGTAAAAGCTATTGATGAAAATTTTGGCACCGTAAACAATCAAAGACAAATTGTTAAATGGGCTTTTGAAGGAGATACAAACATTGGTGATGTTAAACGTTTTGAAATAGTTAATGTTGGTCACGTTATTGCTAAACTGAAAAAAGTTACTGATAAAGGCTTAATGTCTGTAGAAGAAGCTAGACCTCAAGTAGAGTTGATTTTGAAAAACAAAAAGAAAACAGAGAAAATCAAAGCCAAATTAAATGGTTCTTCGTTAACAGCTATAGCAGCTTCTAACAAAGTAACTGTTCAAAATGCAATTGATTTGAATATTGACAACCCCTCAATCCCAAATGCTGGATACGAACCAAAAGTAGTTGGTATGGCATTTTCATCTAAGGCTGGTCAAGTTTCTAAACCAATTGAAGGTAATTCCGGAGTATATGTGATAGCAACTAAATCAGTTACTAAAGCACCTGCTTTAAAAGACCATAAAGAATATATCACTAAAGTACAGCAACAAGTTCTTAATTATGCTGGAAGAGTAATGCCAGCTCTAAAAAATGATGCTGACATAGAAGATAACAGAGCTGATTTTTATTAATAATTAGCTGCATTATATTATAAAAAAACCTGAAGTAATTAATTCAGGTTTTTTTATAATATCATATCTGCATAAGGAATCACTACTTCGTACCCTTTTTGTTCAAAATAAGATTTAGGATTTTCTTTTGAGATACTCAACACAAAATCACCTCCCCAGGCTCCTAAACTTTTAATTACACCATTAAAATCTGGAAACAACACTTCCTTAACAGTAGTTAATTCCAAAACAACACTTAATTCTATTTCATGTTGCTGTAATGCAATAGCAAATTCTTTAGGGTCTTTTGCATCCATAACTTTATGAGTAATATCATTAAAAATAGTTAACGATCTATCGATTGAATTATTCTTTCCAAAATAAGAGGTAATAGCATTTCGACTATTTTGCTTTTTATTGAGGTAAACAAAAAATAGTTTATCCGCAAAAACAGGATTGAATGGTACACTTTTTACAATCGGTTTATCATTAACTAATTGATATAGTATAGCCGTATCATTTTGAGCACAGGCAACATCATAACCACTACCCCCAAAACTTCTTTTAAGCAACGCAAAGGCATCTATTTGCAACCATTGAGCAATATTATTAATTAAAGTAGAAGAAGTCCCTAATCCCCATTTTTTCGGAAATGTCAATTCTGTTTTAATACGATATCCACTTCCATTGGCAATATAATCGGGATTCATCAAATAGGCATCATGCAATATCTCCACCAAAGTAGTCTTAACGCTGTCTGATTCGAAAGTAGCTTTTTGAATTATCTCCAAAAATGATATTTTGTTTTCAAACCAAATACTTCCATCACTATCATAACTTATCCACTCAATCAATTTTCCTTCCGCCTTCTCAACAATTAAATATTGTCCAAATTTTGTAGGTAAAGCAAATGCCTTGGCACCATCCAACACTACATATTCACCTGTAATAAGTAGCTTTCCGTTACTGTAAAAAGTTTGTTTCAAATGATTATTTTCTTAAATTTTCAATCAATGCTACAACAGAAGCATGAGACACTGTTTCGTTCACAAAATAAGCAGCAATTGCCTTACGCTCTTCAAAAGTAGCCTTGTACTGATTTAATATATTATTCAAATGCATTTTCATATGCCCTTCTTGTATGCCCGTAGTAGTCAAAGAACGCAGTGCTGCAAAATTTTGTGCTAATCCAGTAACAGCCACAACCTGCATTAACTCTTTAGCAGTAGGTCTACCTAAAATCTCTAACGCAACTTTGACTAACGGATGTAATGTTGTTAAACCACCAACCGTTCCCAAAGCTAAAGGGACTTCCAGCCAAAAAGTAAAAATTCCATCCTCAATTTTAGCATGTGATAAACTAGAATACGATCCCTTACGTGAAGCATAGGCATGCACTCCCGCCTCAATAGCTCGGAAATCATTTCCCGTAGCTAAAACTACTGAGTCTATCCCATTCATAATACCCTTATTGTGCGTAACTGCACGAAATGGCTCAATCTCAGCTATACGCACAGCTTGAACAAATTTTTCAGCAAATTCTTGAGGATTATCTATCTTCTTTTCAACCAATTCTTCTACTTTACAAGAAACTTCAGCTCTCACAACACAATTTGGAACATAATTAGATAAAATACTCATTACAATGGTAATCTCTTTTTCCTCTGATGTAAACCCAACAAAATCTTGCGCCTCTTTTTTTAATGATTTAGCTAATTGCTCTAAACAGGAGTTAATAAAATTAGCCCCCATACTATCTTTAGTATCAAAAGTAACATGAAGCTGGTAATACTGTTGTAATTCTGACGTTTTATCTTTAAGCTCCACAGACAGTATTCCTCCACCACGTTGCTGCATATTTTTGGTAATATGCTCTGTAGAAGCTAATAAATTCTTTTTTATTTTTTCAAAAAACAATTGCAATTTTACTGACTCACCACAAAATAAAAAATGAACTTGACCAATCTTTTCAGTATTCAAGACCGTTGCCTTAAATCCTCCACGTGTGCTCCAAAATTTAGCCGACTTCGCAGCCGCAGCTACAACTGAGCTTTCCTCAATAACCATTGGAATAGTATAATAATTCCCATTAATTAAAAAGTTTGGGGCAATCCCCATTGGCAAATAGAAATTACTAATAGTATTTTCTATAAATTCATCATGTAATTTTTGAAGCGCTACATCACTGTTCCAATATTGTTTTATAATGGCAACAGTTTCAGTTGAATTCGTGAAATAGTTCGTGGCAATCCAATTAATTTTTTCGTCTTTGGACAATTTAGAAAAACCAGCAATAGCATTATTCATAAGTTCAATGTAATTGTATTGGCACAAAGATAGTTTATAGCTTGTGTAATATAAAAAACTTAGGGATAGTATTTAGTTTGACTTTGACTCAGTTGACAAAGTAGTAGGCACCACACCTTGATACTCTGTCTCCTTTAAATCTTCTGTTTTCTTCCCTAACTGCACTTTGGGATGTTCTTGTGTACCAGTCACTTTAATTGGAATTCCTATTATACCTAGTGGCGGTAAACCCAATCGCATTTTTATATTCAATTTACCATCAAAACTAGTTTGACCTTCTATTCGTGGTCTAAAACCTGCTACTTTAAATTTAAAACGATCAATAGTTATAAGGTTATTTTTTATAGTTGTTTTTATATCAACCTTGGAAATATCTGGATTTTTAATTGCATTCCTACCTGTTTTATCACCCACAGCACCAAACAACTTAAAGCCCTTCATTTTAACTTGCTTAACTGATAAAGTACCACCTCCCGTCAATGAAGGATAAATAGGAAGCATGTTCGAGTCCAGCACCCCTGCTACATTATAATCTAACGATACTATACCCTCCGCACTTTCAGCTGCAGTAACCATTTCCCTGAATAATTTTACTTCGTTGTAAGCTCTTTTTATATCAAAATCTTTGGCAGAAACTTTAAAATCGAAAAATGCTTTTTCAGGAGTCTGACTTCCGTAGATCATATCCATAACAACCTTACATCCAATCATATCAAAACCTGATTTTCTTAGTTCCATTTGTCCGTGATTAAGCGTCATTGATCCCTTTAGATTGTGTAACTGTAGGTCCTTAAAGTTTATTTTGCTAACAATAGCATTGAACTGCAAATCAAAATTAGATGGGATGACAACCACACCGCTTGAATTAGATGATGCAGTCTCTTTAGTAGTAGCAGAATCGACAACAACAGTCGGCGTATTAGCCATAAACTCATCTACATTAATGTAGTCTGAAACCAAGGTAAAACCGCCTCTTAAAACTGCTTTATCAGTCAAGACAAAATCAATAACATTACGCAAACTGCCATTCATCACAAAGTCAGATTGACCATAGACCGCTTTGAAGTTTTTAAAATTCATGTTTTCCTGATCAAAAGCAAATGTACCCTCTTTAATGATAAAAGGTTTCGGCAAATATTCTGAAGTGGTCTTAATATCTTTCAACACCAAAGTTCCACTATTTTCCAATTTATTATAATGGCCGTTAATTGCATTATTCTGAGTTCCTTTAAATGCGACATCTGCTTTGATATAACCCGCCAAGTCTAATCCTTTTCTAGAAAAAACTTTATAAATTTTGGCCAAATCCAATTCGCCTTTCGCTTTAATATCATAAGTAATATTATCAAAATTTTTCAATTTAGCACTTATGTAAATCGGCTTACCTTCAAAAAGAAAAGAAGCAGGACGTATAGCTATATTCAAATCCTGCAAACTTCCTTTTTGATCTTTAACAGCAGCAATAACATTAATATTTTGAATAGGATGTGGATAATAAATAGTTTTAACAAAACCATTTTTTAAAGACACCGTTCCATTAGTAACGGGAATTTGATTGTTCTTTTTATTGTATACACCAGCAGCCTTGATGTCCATGGTTAAAACACCCCGCAAATCCATGTTTTCTAAACCAAAAGCGCGATCCATCTTAGCCAAATCAATTTTAGAATTGATCTTAGCCATTATTTTCGGCTTAGACAGCCCCTCTGTTTTAAGTACTGCTTTTACATAATCTTTATCTACATTAAAGAAAATAGAATCAATACTAACTTTCAATCGTTCGGTGTCTAAAGCTGGTAATTTTGTATCAAAATTTAAAAAGATATTAGAGGCAGGATAGGGCGCATTTTTATAGGCAACAAAACCATCTCTTATTTTCATAGAAAAAGACAAATCCGGTTTTTTATTTTGAGAGGCTATATACTTTCCTTTTAGAGTAAGTAGTAAATCGGTACTACCTTTCACCTTTGACTTTTCAAGCCAAGTAACATATTGAGGAGGCAAGGCTGTAAAAAAATCATTAAGCTTACTGTCTTCCGATTTGATATTAAAATCCATATCATAACCATTACTTAAGAAGTCAAAATTCCCCTTAAATTCTACAGGCAATTTATTTATCTTTAAATTATTTTGCTGAAATACAAAGGCTAATGAATTTGTATTGATTTTCGTTATTAAATCGGCATTTACCTTTTTATTTTTTAGATATTGTTCTCCTCCATAACTAAAATCAAAGGATTCGATACTTGCCTCCGTATACAAATCAAAAATAGCCTTATTTAAATCTCCGTTTCCTTCATAGTTAAACCCTTTGGCATTAATCAATATTTTTGTTGATTTATCATCATAAACCAAATGACTATCTTCAATAGCAATCTTTTCTAATCGCAAAGAAGTACCACTAGCAGTGTCTTTTTTTGTTTCCTTTGAATCTGAATTGTAGACATTATAATTGGCCTCACCACTAGCATTAACTTTTACATTCATCAAAGCATTGGAGACATAAATCTCATCGATATTCACTCTTTTGTCAAAAATCAAATTCTTGATATTAATACCAAATGAAATTTCATTAGCAGAGACCAATGTTTCATTTTTATAGGGAGCCGAACCTTTCAAAGAAAAGTCAGTCAATGTCAACGTTAAGGAAGGGAAATGATTAAAAAAAGAAAGATTGGCTTCTTTAAAATTTAATTTCCCGTTAAGCTTTTGATTTGCAAATAATTTAACTTCTTCTGCTATTCTACCGGGGAAAAGTATTGGAATTAAAAACAGTAAAAGTAAAAGTGTCCCAAAGGCAATTCCACTTACTTTGACGATCCTAAACACTAATGATTTTGATGGCTTTTTCATCCGGCAAAGGTACTATTCCAAAAAGTGACACAAAAGATAATTACTATAATTTTTATAAATATAAAAAAAGCCACGCTATATAGCGTGGCTCTTTAAAATAATTATATAACTTACTAACTATTCTTTGATCAATTTCAATGTTTTAGTATTGTTATTAGCATCAGATACTTTAACTAAATAAAGACCTGCGCTTAAGTCAGCAATAGAGAACTGATTGTTTTCTGTAGAAACAAAAGTTTTAACTAACTGACCTGAAATATTATAAACTTGTGCATTTGCAAATTCACCTTTAATAGTGAAATTAGTTGAAGCAGGGTTTGGATATACAGAGATAGACTCAATACCAAAATGACTAACTGCTAATGCATCAGTAAACACATACGCTTTAGTTAGATTATTAAAAGTAATATTCCATGTACCAGGAGTTGCAACGATATTGTTAGTACCTGGTGCACCTGTAGGGAAATTATTCGAGATATCTGCAGCTCCCCATGAAGTAGTCCAAGCATGATCTCTTCTGAATTTACATCCGTCAGCAATTGTAACAACATTGTTTACAGAATAATTAACACCATCAGTAGTTGTTAAGTCAGTATCATATCCATCACCCCAGCCACCAATAGCAGCTCCAGTTAAACTAATAACCGGGAATGTAAAACTATAAGCACCGGTTACTATATTTAATTTAGCATCATAAGTTCCAGCTGTAGTTACAGTAATATTATCTCCAGTAGATACCCCTGAAGGGAATGCAGCGCTACCCCATGTAGTAGACCATGCATGATCTTTACGGAATTTACAATCTTGTGCCAATAAGGCAATATCATTTAAACGGTAATTATCCGTATCAACTGGTGTTAAATCAAAATCAAATCCGTCTCCCCAACCGCCTACAGCAGCTCCAGTTAAACTGATTAATTGATATAATGGCGCAGCTGTAAATACATATCCACCAGAAGCAATGTTTATACTAATCGAAGTATAATTACCAGCAGTAACAGGAATAAAATCGGTATCACTAGTAACGGTGCCAGCTGGGAAATCAATCCCACCATAAACAACTCCATCCACTTCAAATTGTGCAGTACCTGCTACTAAAGTAGCATTTGAAACTGTAAAATTTGATAAATCAGATGTCGTCATGATCAACCCACCTGGAGTTGTTACTGCAGTTCCAATCAGTTTTACGACTGGAATCGGGGCACCACCAGAAAAAGTATACTCTCCAGTCGTTTGGTTGAATGTAATATCATAAGTACCGGTAATAGCTGGAATGTTCGGACCATTTTGAGTTCCTGTACCTGATGGCCAAGCGGTATCTCCCCAGTTAACGGCCCAGTCATGGTTAAATCTGAACTTACAGTCACCTCCAGGCATAGTGAAACCTGAAATAGTCCAGATATTACCATCAGTAGTAGTTAAGTCTTGGTCAAAACCATTTCCCCAACCTCCTGTTGCTCCTACTCCTGTAATCGAAACTTGAGCATTAATGTTAATTGCACTAAAAATCAATGCAATAAGTAAAAGTAATTTTGTTCTCATAATTTGTTTTTTATTTTAGATTGTTTATAAACTCTCGCTAATTTACAATTTATTTACATTATTCTTTTAAAAGTGAAGTAAAAAGCATAACGAAAACGTTATAGTGTTAATAAATAAATCATTTAATCGACGTTAGTTACGCCTTAAATTAAATATAAAATCAACCGTTTTTCGCTGCACTTTAGCGACCTCGTTGGAATACTGTAATTATTGCTTAATCAATTTTAATGTCTTTTCGTTGTGATTGATATCAAATACTTTAACCAAATATACTCCTCTATTTAAGTCAGATATTTCATAAATATCACTTTTCAATTTTCCGTCAAAGGACTTAACTAATTGACCCGTAATAGAATAAATCATAACTTTAGTTAAATCAGCGTTTATAGAAAAATAACCTGATGATGGATTTGGTGTTACGTTAATGTAATTCAACGCATTAAAATGTTCTGTTCCCAATACTGCGGGCTGATTTCCATATACTCTAAATCCTCCTGCTTCTATCGTAATCGGTTGTGTAGTACTAGTCACATCTAAGGTGGAATTATCCATTAAATTATACCAAGTCCCAGTATATGGGAAATTAGGGGTAACATTAATGCTGTTTACATTAAAGTTGGATAAAACTACCACATTCTTCAAAGTAGAAGAAGCTGCCGCATTATCATAAATATAAATTTTTGGTTCTAAAGTCGTTCCCGAATTTATAGAAAAATCTTTACTAAAAACAGCGTTATTCTCTTTCAATTCAATCATCTTGCCATAATTAGCATAAATAGTATTTCTATTTACGTCGCCCAACCAATTATTAACCCATTGTGGTTGTGGTTTAGTATCTAGTTTACAATCGCCTGAGGTAGCATCTGAATCCGTATTAACAGTACCATTATTACAGGTGAATATAGAGCCGTCACAACCTAAATCAGCAAAGTGCCAAATCATCTTCGGACCAGGTATCAATAATGAAACGGCACCAATAGCAGACATTCTTGATAAAGCGGTGTTTAAGGTTCTAACATTATGAGAAACATTGGTGTTATTTCCATAGATTAAATTCTTATACATTAAGCGCTCTTTATCATGACTTTCTGGATAGCCCAATATACGTTTGGCAGTAAATCCATGCGCAGCATTACCCATTCTGGAAATATCATTATTTGAATTGTATCCCATAGACAATTGGTTATAGGCCGTGGTCATTTCCCCCCATAACATAACCCCTTTACTAGGCGTTTCATTAATTCGATAATTAGCCCACTGTTGCTCCTCATTATCTGCCCCCAAATGTTCAAAAATAACATAATGACTCGGGTCTAAACTCCACGAATAATCTGCATATTCTTTAAGTACATCAACTCTATCTTGCTGGTAACTGTTAGTACAAGCATCCTGCCCTCCAGCAACGGTTGACGGACAAGCTTGAGTAAACCCTTTAGTTAAGTCCCAACGGAATCCATCTATTTTATACTCTTGAATCCATTGCTTAATCACTCGTTTCACATAAGTTTTAGTTCTCGATTGTTGATGATTAAAATCATTACCAACGCTATAACTATGTGTCGCGGATACATTAAAATAAGGATTGTCAGAGGCAGGAGCTCCCCATCCGTCTCCATCAGGGTCATTCATCCACATTCTATCCATCGGATTTCTTCCAAAAGCATGATTTAGTGCAACATCTAATATCACGGCTATGCCATTTTGATGACATAAATCAATAAACTCTCTTAACTTATCAGCCGGTCCATAAGCTTTGTCATTAGCAAGGTGAAAACAAGTATTGTATCCCCAACTTTCATCTCCCTCAAATTCCATAACGGGCATTAATTCAATAGCATTGATATTTAAATTCTTAAAATAATCAATACGATCAATCAAGTTTTGATAACTTCTATTGACATCAAAATCACGTACTAAAACCTCATACACTACTAATTTCTCCTTCTCTGGTTTCACAAAATTAAGGGTAGCATCACTCCAAGCATACGGAGTCTGTCCTGTCTTAAGAACTGTAACTTCTCTATCTTGTCCAGAAGCAGTTGGAAAGGGTGGTAAATTAGGATAAACCGATGGTGATATATAAGGGTCATCATAAGAAGATAAAACCAAAGTGGAATAAGGATCTGCCGTTTTCACCAAAACAGGTGAATTAGCCACAGGAGTCTGATCTACAACCCAATATTGATAACTGTAATCTACACCTGGCGTTAATCCGGTCAATTCTATCCAAAACCTAGAAGAGGACACATCCTTTTTCATAGCATAACTACTATCGGGCTGCCAATTGTTAAAACTTCCTGCTACATAAACATAATCTTTACCTGGAGCGTCTAATACCAATATAGCCTTAGTTGCATCGGTAGCGTCATAATTAATACCGTCTAATTTTCCAGAAGGTAGAGCTTCACTAACCGTTGGAGGCGTTACAATAACCGAAAACTTTTTGGTTTGCGAAGAGGTCCCCTGCGTAATTACTAATTCATAATTTTGATTAGAAGTAATATTCGTGTGATTAAATGTATAGCTAGCAACATTCGAAACCGCATCAATGCTTACACCATTGGCTTTTAAATTATAATTAGCATTCCCATTGGTATTTGAAGCCGAAATGCTTCTACTACCTCCGGAGGCAATTAAAGTCGAACTATTTTCTGCTGGTGTTATTAAAGTAGTTTGGAAATAACCTACATTGAAAAAGAAATCACCACAACTTGGCGCTAATTTTAACGTTTGGGTTCCCGTGGCATTTCTAAATACCATTCCCATTTTTGTCGCATTAGACTGTTGCGTAGCGTTTAAATTAAAATAAACACTAGGCGTCATGGTTATACTCCAAGTTCCGTTCCCATTGTTGGTCATTAACCCAACACCATCATCCAATCCCCAATTTCCAACCACGGTCGTCCATGCATTACTACTAGGGCCTATACCAGAATGGATATAAACCTTCGCAGGATTAGAAGTCATGGTATTACAAGTCGAACTTGCAAAAGAAACCGTAATGGTAATCTGATCAGTAACATTGAATGTCGCCGGAGAAATAGTAACCTGCTGTGCAAATACAAAAGACGTAATTAGACAAAATAATAGAGCAATTCTTTTCATAATAAGGTTTTTTCATTTCACAAAGAGCAACTAATAAAAGTTGCTCTTCATAAAATCATTTAATTTATTTTAGGCTATAATTTAGTCAGGGTATAAGTATAGTTTCTTGGATTACTCAGATCAAGTTCTATTTTATAACTATCTCTACTAGCATCATCAATACCAGGCGCGGTAATATCTCCTTGTCCAGCAACACTGCTTTCTTGTAACCCATTGGCAACAGACGATTTTCCTAAAATAGAAATTGCAGTAGTTGCAGTTCCAGGCGCATAAGGCTGATTTGGTGCAGCTGGCACTACCAAAGCACCTGTCCATACATTCGATTTAAATTTGAATTTTCTTCCTTTTAATAAATCTACTTGTCCAGACCACAATTTAGTTGCCATATCATAAGCTAAAGGCACTTGATTGTCAAAACCTAATCCCGTTCTTGTCGCTTTTCCAAAAACACCAAAGCTGGTAAATTTAGTAATAGTATATGCGTTGGTAGCCAAATTAACTTTTACTAAATAATTCCCATCAGCAGCTACCGTAATACTAGTCGTTGAACCACCTGTATTTAAAACCCCAGCAGACCCACCAAAAACAGTAGGAGCTGTAAAATCATAACACGCGTCTGGTTGATAGAACTTATAAGTCCCTGCCGTTAAATACATATACCCTTCATAATCCGAATTTGATAATGGAGCAGATGCGGCGATTCTAGGTTCTGTAGAAGCGGTATTACCATCTTTTACAAGTGCCATAATCGGTAATTTCAAAGAATAACCAGTAACTTTAACATTGATTGGATTAGAATATTGTATAAATGCATCTTTAGGATTACTTCCTAAAACTGATTTAATACGCACGTCAATATCCATCTCACTACATTTATAAGTAGGAAGTGCGTTAATCAAATTGTTAAATTCTGCTACAGTTAAGGACACCATGCGAGATGTAGGTGTAATAGCATAACCATTTCCAGTGTATTCAACTGGATTAGCTAGTGCAGTGTCGGCATGATCAAATACTTGTAAGGTATACGTCGATACCGTAGCCGGACCGTTATTGCTGCGATCCCATTCAAAGTTGCCAAAAACATCCGAAGCAGTAGCGGCAGTCAATACTGAAGGAGATACCACACTGGCATCTTGTCTTAATTGAAAACCATTAGCCGAAACTACAGGATCATTTGAATTCTCACAAGAAAAAACTCCTGTAATAAGTAACGCAAAAAATGTTGTTTTTAATATATTTTTCATTTATATACTCTTTATACTATTAATAACCAGGATTTTGTGTTAGATTAGGATTGCCTTCCATAGCTCTTTGAGGAATTGGGAAAAGTTTATAAGTATCCGGAATCGAAGTACCATTCAAGGTATTACCTTTCCAAGGCCATAAATAACTTCCACCAGTAAATTTACCAAAACGAATCAAATCCGTTCTTCTATGTCCCTCTAACATCAACTCTCTGCCTCTTTCGTCCAAGATAAAGTCTAAAGTTAAATCACCTGCCGCTACAGTAGCAGCACCAGCTCTTGTTCTAATTTGATTCACATAATCCAAAGCCTGTGAAGTTGAACCGCCTGATGCACCTCGAACAACACATTCTGCATAAATCAAATACGCATCTGCCAGACGGAATAATGGAAAATCCGTGCCTGAAAAAGCTGTAGGTGTAGA
>CANBOV010000039.1 GCA_947371275.1 Flavobacteriaceae bacterium
CAATAGTTTTTGTAATATTGTACAGATATAATACAGAGGCTTTGTCAGTTAAAGAATTTTGTTATATTTGAAATTAGATTTCAAACAAAATGATTGCACACATTCAAGGAAAATTAGTGGAAAAAACCCCAACAGAAGTGGTCATTGACTGCAATGGGGTAGGCTACCATATTAATATTTCACTACATACATTTTCCTTGCTCCCTCAAACTGATTTTGTGAAACTTTTTACGCACCTTCAAATCAAAGAAGATGCACACTCTCTATTTGGTTTTGTAGAAAAATCTGAAAGGGAATTGTTCAAGATGTTACTATCCGTTTCCGGTATAGGAGCCAGTATCGCTAGAACAATGCTGTCCTCTCTAGATCCAAAACAAATCATTCACGCCATCGGCAGCGGTGATGTAATAACCATACAAGGCATAAAAGGAATTGGAAGTAAAACAGCACAAAGAGTAATCCTTGATCTGAAGGAGAAAGTGTTAAAAATCTATGATTTAGACGAATTATCTTCCTCACAACACAATATTAATCGAGAAGAATCGTTATCTGCTTTGGAGGTTTTGGGATATATTAGAAAAAATGCCGAAAAAGTTGTAGATAAGATCATCAGTGAGCTCCCTGACGCAACAGTGGAAACAATAATTAAACAAGCATTAAAAAAATTATAATTCTTGGAAACAATATACTTTAAAAAACCAATTTTTCATTTCAAAGGAATCCTTTTTGTGATGCTGCTGTGCTGCAGTACAATAGCTTTTTCACAAGTAGTCACTACCGAAACAGATTCAACAGGATACGCCAAAGGCAAAATGCAAATCAATAACCCAACAAGCATTTTGGACGCCTATACCTACGACCCAGCGACGGACCGCTACGTTTATACAAGTACCTTTGAAGGTTTTAATATTAATTACCCCATCATCCTTACCCCAAAACAATACCAAGAATTAGTGCAGCGCGAAGCCATGCGAAACTACTTCAAAGAAAAATCAGATGCCATTGACGGTAAAAAAGACGGTACGGATAAAAATAAGAAAAATTTACTGCCAAGATATTATGTTAATTCAGGCTTCTTTGAAACCCTTTTCGGTTCCAATACCATTGATGTAAAACCAACAGGTTCTGTTGAAATGGACCTCGGGGTACGCTATACAAAACAAGATAATCCTGCATTCTCACCAAGAAATAGAGCCCAAACTACCTTTGATTTCAATCAAAGAATCAGTATGAGTTTAATGGGTAAAGTGGGAACCCGTTTAAGCGTCAATGCCAATTACGATACACAGTCAACCTTTGCGTTCCAAAATCTAATCAAATTAGAATACGCACCTACCGAAGATGATATCATCCAGAAAATTGAAGTCGGTAATGTAAGCATGCCTTTGTCCAATTCCTTGATAAGAGGGGCTCAAAGTTTGTTTGGGGTAAAAGCACAATTGCAATTCGGAAAAACAACCATTACAGGGGTGTTCTCCGAACAAAAATCAAAAACTAAATCCGTGACCGCACAAGGGGGAGGTACCATTCAAAATTTCGAATTGTTTGCCCTCGATTACGATAACGACCGTCACTTTTTCTTATCACAATACTTCAGAAATAAATACGACCAAGCCTTAAAAAATTATCCCTTCATCGATAGCCGCGTTCAAATTACCCGTATTGAGGTGTGGGTAACCAATAAACAAAATCGTGTCAGTACAACCAGCAACAACCTTAGAAATATTATCGCAATCCAAGATTTAGGAGAGTCGCAATATACAGGGATTGCAGATTCCAAGTTAGTAGCGATTAATCCGCAACCAGCCAACTTTTTCATCTATTCTCCAACGAATGTTCCCGCAGATTTCAATGGGAATGTACCACCCGACAATAGAAATAATAAATATGACCCAGGCTTAATCAATACTACGTCAAATCCCAATTATCCGGGATTGTTAAATACTAACATCCGTGATATCGTTACCTCAAGTCAAGGGTTCAATAATACTACGCCTGTAAGTGAAGGAGATGATTACTCCAAACTGGAAAATGCTAGAAAATTAGCCCCAACAGAATTTAACCTTAATCCTCAATTAGGATATATATCGCTACAACAACGATTATCTAATGACGAAGTGTTATCGGTAGCCTATCAATATACCATCGGGGATAATGTCTATCAAGTAGGGGAGTTTGGTACAGATGGAGTAGACGCTACCGTAGTAACAGGTACCGGGTCTTCCGAAACCGTTTCTACCCAAAGTTTAATCTTAAAGATGCTGAAAAGTAATCTAACCAATGTGCAAAAACCAGTATGGAACTTAATGATGAAGAACATTTATCAAATTCCTAACGCCTACCAATTGCAACAGGAAGATTTCCGATTCAATATCCTATATACTGATCCATCCCCTTTAAACTACATCACTCCAGCAGTCGTAAATAACACACCAGTTGATTTACCCGCAGATGTGAAAGAAACTCCATTGCTTAAGGTTTTCAATGTAGATAGACTTAATTATACCAATGACCCTCAAAACGGGGGTGATGGTTTTTTCGACTTCTTGCCCGGACTCACAGTAGACCAGCAAAATGGTCGCATCATCTTTACCACCGTCGAACCTTTTGGTAGCCATTTGTTCGAAAAGTTAAAATCATCACCTACTTCAACCGAGAACTATGATGGTGATCCTACCACAACCGATTATAACGCCAATCAAGCTAAATACGTGTTCCGTAACATGTACAGAAACTCTCAGGCGGGCGCATTACAAGATGCTGCCAAGAATAAGTTCCAACTAAAAGGACGTTTCAAAAGTATGGGTGGCGACGGTATTCCTATTGGAGCCTACAACGTTCCTAAAGGTTCAGTAGTAGTTACAGCCGGCGGTAGAGTATTAGTAGAAGGAATCGACTATAGCGTAAATTACCAAGCGGGTAGAGTACAAATTTTAGACCCTTCGTTGCAAGCCTCCAATACACCTATCAAAGTATCCGTTGAAAACAATTCTAATTTTGGCCAACAAACCAGAAGATTCATGGGCTTCAATATAGAACACAAGTTCTCCGACAAATTCTTAATCGGTGCGACCTTAGTTAAAATGACCGAAAGACCTTTTACCAGTAAATCAAATTATGGTCAAGAATCAGTCAACAATACCATGTTCGGTTTTAATGGTAATTACGCTACCGAAGTCCCATTCTTAACACGATTAGTAAATCATTTACCCAATATTGATACCGATGTACCTTCTAATGTGTCCTTCCGAGGCGAAATAGCCTTCCTGAGACCCGATACGCCTAAAGCCGATAGATTCAAAGGGGAGTCTACCGTTTATGTGGATGATTTCGAAGGGTCACAAACCACTATCGATATGAAAGCACCGCTTTCATGGACGCTTTCAAGTGTGCCTAAATGGAAGGCAGGGGCATTTTATGATGATTTTGGCGCTGAAGAGATTACTAGAAAAGCCGATTATAAAAGAGCTAAACTGAGTTGGTATAGCATCGATCCAAGTATCTATGTCCAAACTCCAGGAGGTATCTCAACCGAGGATTTATCACTAAACAATACCAGAAGAATATTCAGCAATGAATTATTCCCAAATACCGATATCGCTATTGGACAATCTCAAGTGATTAATACTTTAGACTTATCTTTTTATCCTAATGAAAGAGGTCCTTATAATTATAACGAAGAAGCCCTATCTCCTTCTGGATTTATAGATCCTAAGAAGAATTTCGGAGGTATCATGCGTGCCATAAATTCAACCAATTTTGAACAAAGCAATGTAGAATACATACAGTTCTGGGTATTAGACCCCTATTATGACCCTACGCACCCTGCAGCTGAAGCTAATCAAAACAATACCGGGAAATTATACTTCAACTTAGGTGAAATATCCGAAGATGTATTAAAAGATGAACGTAAACAGTATGAAAACGGTTTACCTAGTGGTCCTACCTCTACTACGTTGACCAATACAACTGTTTGGGGTAAAGTGCCTTCTTCTCAATCCCTAATCTATGCTTTTGATGCCGATGGAGCCAATAGAACAGCACAAGATATTGGCTATGATGGTGTCGATGATGAAGGAGAACGTAATTTGATACTAAATTCACCCACCGAAGCCGCTTTTGCTAACCTTAGTGACCCTGCAGGTGATAACTACCAGTATTTTTTAAATGCTTCCGGTAGCGTGTTCGATCGTTATAAAAACTATAACAACACTCAAGGAAACTCTCCAATCAATGTAAGCAATAACAATAGAGGTTCCACGACCTTGCCCGATGTAGAAGACATCAACCGTGATAATACCATGAATACGGTAAATGCCTACTATGAGTATGGTATCGATATTAAACCAAATATGCAAACAGGTGAAAATTTCATTACAGACGTGAAATTAACCGATAATATAACCTTGCCAAATGGGAATACAAATGGTAAAGCGCGTTGGTTGCAATTTAAGATTCCAGTGACCCAACCTACTTCTGTAGTAGGAAGTATATCCGATTTCCGTTCCATTCGTTTTATGAGAATGTTCATGACTGGTTTTTCTGAGCCTATTACAGTGCGTTTTGGAGCACTTGACCTAGTACGTGGTGAATGGAGACGCTATGACAATTCATTCCAACCGCTAACCGATACAAACCCGGCAGATGATGGAACCAACTTTGATGTACTTTCAGTAAGTATTCAAGAAAACTCTCAAAGATCACCTATTCATTATGTAACGCCTCCAGGTGTTGTGCGTGAACAAACGGCAGCAGTAAGCGGACAAGTAATCCATTTAAACGAACAATCCTTATCTTTAAGGGTGTCAGGAAGTGGTTTAGAACCAAAAGACTCCAGAGCCGTTTTCAAAAATGTAAACGTTGATATGCGTCAGTATAACAAATTGAAAATGTTCCTACACGCAGAGTCATTGCCATTAGCAGCTAGTGGTACTATTCCGTTACACGATGATGAAATGGTTGCCTTTATCCGTTTTGGAAATGACTTTACCAATAACTTCTACCAAGTAGAAATCCCTTTAAAAGTAACGTCAGAAGGCGTTGTCGATGCCGATAAAATATGGCCCGAAGCCAACGAAATTAACTTGGCCTTGTCCAATTTAACGGCGATGAAAGTGAAGTCTTTTGGCGTCGATCAAGCAGGGCTGCCAGGAGAAGGAATTTACTATCCCGATGATGATACTAGTATTCAGTTACCTACCGATAGCCGAGATGGGGATGATAAATTAAAATTGGGTATCAAAGGAAATCCAAACTTTGGTTTAGTTAGAACTTTAATGGTCGGTGTAATGAATAAGACTACCTCCAAAATACAAGGGGAAGTTTGGTTCAACGAATTGCGCTTAGCCGATATGAACAATAAAGGAGGTATGGCAGCCGTGTTAAATATGGATGCTAATATGGCCGATTTTGCAACAGTTTCTGCTACGACCAAAAAGAGCACTATCGGTTTTGGTTCTATTGAACAAGGACCCCAAGATCGAAGCCGTGAAGAAAACAAACAATATAATATCGTAACCAACTTGAGCTTAGGTAAACTGTTTCCAAAGAAATGGGGCATAAACCTGCCGTTCAACTACGGTATCGGGGAAGAAATTATCACACCCGAGTATGATCCGTTTAATCAAGATATTCGTTTAGAACAATTACTAGCAAATACCGCCAGTTCATCCGAACGATCAAATCTTAAAAACCGCGCTATTGATTATACGAAAAGAAAAAGCATTAACTTTATTGGAGTTAAGAAAGAACGTGGCGCAGAGCAAAAACCACATATTTACGATCCCGAAAATTTATCCATTTCGTATTCATATAACCAAGTACAAAAACACAATTATGAAATTGAAAGCTATGTAGATCAACAAGTAAATACTACTGTGGATTATACGTTTGCATTCAAACAAACTGCCATGGAGCCTTTCAAGAAAAGTAAATATTTCAAAAAGAGCAGTTATTGGAAAATGCTAAGCGATTTCAATTTCAACTATGTGCCTTCTAATATTTCCTTCAGTTCCAATATTATTAGACAATTCAATAGACAAGAGTTTAGACAGGTGGTGTCCGGTCTTCCTTTAGATCCTTTGTTTAGAAGAAATTATATGTTCAATTATCAATACGGTTTCAATTATCCATTGACCAAATCATTGAAAATAAACTACACCGCATCGTCTCATAATATCGTTCGTAATTATATTGATAGTCAAAATAACATAGACAATACCAATACCATTTGGACCGATTTCTGGAATATGGGTGAGCCTAATCAACACAACCAACAAATAGTGTTGAATTATGACTTACCGCTTAGTAAGTTGCCGTTCTTATCCTTTCTTAAATCGAGCTATACGTATACAGGAGATTATAGCTGGCAAAGAGCCTCTGTAGCTTTGCAACAGGTGCCAAATGAAAATGACCCTGAACATCCATTCAACCTAGGAAACACTATTCAAAATGCAAGCTCGCATAAGTTGAATACGACTTTTAGTATGGAATCGTTTTATAAATACATTGGTTTAGGTAAAAAAACAATTGCACCTGCTAAGCCAATCGCTATGCCAAAGCCTGGCGAAAAAATAGCCAATACTAAGGCAATACCAGCCCAGTCGACTAATGTATTCTTAGAAGGCTTAAAAGGGGTAATTACCAGTGTTAAAAACATCCAAATTAACTATACCCAAAACGAAGGTACAGTGCTTCCAGGATTCCTTCCAGGCCTAGGATTCTTTGGTTCGACCAAACCATCCTTAGGATTCGTTTTCGGGGCCCAAGATGACGTGCGTTATGAAGCCGCCAAACGTGGTTGGTTAACATCCTATCAAAATTTTAACCAAAACTATACACAGGTAGTGACCAAAACACTTGATTTTACAGCCAATATGGATTTGTTCCCCGACTTTAAAATCGACCTTGCAGCCAACAGAACATTTGCACAAAATTACTCTGAACAATATGATGTGTCAGATGACGGTTTTTACAATTCTAGATCGCCATACACCACCGGTAACTTCGCCATTTCAACGGTCATGTTAAAATCGTCGTTCAAGAAAAGTGACGAAAAAGGGTCGTCTGCCTTTGATGAATTTAGAAATAACCGACTCACCATTGCCAATCGTTTAGCCACGCTAAAAGGAATTGATGTTACAGTGCCGGCCAACTTAGATGCAGACGGGTTCCCACTAGGGTATGGTAAAAATAGCCAAGCGGTTTTAATACCTTCATTACTGGCTGCTTATACAGGCTTGTATTCTAATAAGATGGGTGAATCAGCCAAAGATATATCATTAGAAGCCTTTAGAAACATTCCTATTCCAAACTGGACTGTGAAGTACAGCGGATTAATGCGTTACCAGTTTTTTAAAGACACATTCAAACGTTTTACAATACAACATGCTTACCGAGCTTCTTATACGATTAACTCATTCCGTTCTAATTTTGAATACGATAAAGACCCAGGAGGCAAAGATACCAATGGGAATTTCTTAAATAAAATGGTTATAGGTAACATCAACTTAGTGGAACAATTTAATCCGCTAATCCGTTTTGACTTCGAAATGAAAAACTCATTCAAGTTCTTGGCTGAAATGAAAAAAGACCGCAGCCTTTCCATGAGTTTTGACAATAACTTGTTAACCGAAGTACAAGGAAAAGAATTCATAGTTGGTTTAGGATACCGATTTAAAGATGTAATTTTCTCTTCTAAATTAGCCGACAATCCAACCGGAATTATTAAAAGTGATTTAAATGTTAAGATTGATTTCTCGTATAGAAATAATAAAACCATCGTGCGTAACTTAGATTATAACAATAATCAGTTAGGTGGAGGGCAAAATATCTGGTCTGCCAAGTTAACAGCCGATTATTCATTAAGTAAAAACTTAACTGCCATTTTCTTCTACGACCATTCATTCTCTAAACCGGTAATTTCAACTTCTTTCCCTTTAACAAATATCAGAACTGGATTTACCATGCGATATAATTTTGGAAATTAAAAAGTTTTAAAACAATCATTTTAGTATTCCCTTCAGAAATTATACTTTTGAAGAAATTTATAACAAACAAACTAATGAATATACCAAGTAATTTAAAGTATACAAAAGACCACGAATGGGTTTTAATTGAAGGTGATGTAGCAACTGTAGGTATTACAGATTTTGCCCAAAAAGAATTAGGTGATATCGTTTACGTTGAAGTAGAAACCTTAGATCAAACATTGTCAAAAGATGAAGTGTTTGGAACCGTTGAGGCAGTAAAAACAGTTTCTGATTTGTTTTTGCCATTATCAGGGGAAATCTTCGAATTCAATGAAGCGTTAGAAACTGCACCAGAAGCAGTAAACTCAGATCCTTATGGGAAAGGTTGGATGATTAAAGTTAAAATCACTGATGCGGCTGAAGTAGAAGAATTACTTTCGAGTGATGCCTACAAAGAACTTATTGGTGCGTAATAAAATCCTATTAGGTTTAGCCATTGGTTGGACCACTTTAATAGGGGTGTTGTGTTTAATAAAATCAGGAGAATTACCCCCAATACATATCGCTGGAGTTGATAAATACGTTCATTTTACCTTCCACTTTGTGTTTACAATACTATGGGGTTATTATGCCTTAGAAAAACAAAAAGTAACTAAATTACAAAATATTTTAATTGTAGTTGGCTACTCATTGTTTTATGGTATCTTAATTGAATTTTTACAAGAAACCTTGACTACTTCAAGACATGCAGATATTCATGATGTCTTTGCAAATTTTGCAGGAGCGCTTACCGCTTTCTTAATTTTTGTTTTACTGAAATATACAAACACTAAAAATAAATATAGGAAACCCTAAAACCTATACTATAAAGTCCCGATGTAAGTCGGGATTTTTTTTTACATTTATGCCATGAATATAAAACAATACCTTGACTCCACTTACCTGAAAACGGCAGCTGAGGCCGAACTGTCAGATAATGACAACAACAATGTTGTTAAAGGATTTATTCAAGAAGCCATAGACGAAGGCTTCAAATTAATTATGATTCGGCCAGATAAAGTAACATTGGCTAAAGAGATGATTCTAAAATCCAAATCCAAAGTACTCATTGGAACGGTCATTTCCTTCCCTAACGGGACTAATTCCTTAGCCGAAAAGTTAGCAGAAGCGCAAAAAGCCATTGAGAATGGTGCCGATGAATTAGACTATGTGGCCAATTATGAAGCGTTCAAAAAGGGAGATATTGATCTTGTGAAAAACGAAATTTTTATCGCTACACGTTTAGGTATAGAAAATCATAAAGTAGTCAAATGGATTATAGAAGTAGCCGCCTTGTCTGATGACCAAATCATTCAATTTTCTGCCTTAATCAAGAATGTAGTAATCTCAAATTTTAAAGAAAATTGTCTGCAACAAGTGTTCGTGAAATCCTCAACAGGATTCTATAAGACAAGTGATGGCTTGCCTAATGGAGCCACGGCGCATACAATAGTGATCATGCTAGAAAATGCTTATCCATTGCCAGTTAAAGCTGCTGGTGGGGTTCGTACTTTCGAAGAAGCAGTAGAAATGATACGTTTAGGTGTAAAACGTATAGGTACTTCAGCAGCCAAAACAATTGCCAACGGTGGTACTACTAAAGGCGGTTATTAATTTTTATTATTCTCATAAAATGAAAAAGATAGTTTCTCTTATACTAGTTCTAATTTCTTGCACCCATTCTAAAGCTCAAGTTTTAAAAGGTGTGGAACGGTTTCCAATATTTCCAGCATGTGAAGAAATGCAGTTTCAAGAGTTAGAAACTTGTTTTTACAATCAAGTGCAAGATGTTGTTTACCACAATTTTAAAGTGCCGCAAAAACAACAGGAAGGAAATTATAAAGGTACCGTAATTGTCCTCTTTGAAGTGACTAATGAAGGAAATTTTAAAGTCATCTATGTGGATGCTATCGAAGAATCCCTAGTAACAGAAAGTAAAAGAGTTTTTGGTTTACTCCCAAAAATTAGCCCGGCTACCTATAATGGAAACCCAACCTATGCCAAATATACAATTAAAATAGCCATACCACTGCAAAGTGTTGCCGAAATCCAAGCCCAAAAAGAGGCCGAAATCCAAGCCGAAAAAGTATCAATTAGATACACGCCAAACGCAAAACAATTAGCTGAGTTGGATAGCATCAAAACAATGAAGTTTACCAATCAACAATTTGAAAGTCATTTAAATATTCCTTTTTCTCATAGTTACTACGCCCAGTTTGATGACGATATGAATAAATTGGGAGCCAATAATCATACAGGATCTAAACCGTATACTTATGCCGAAGTAACCCCATACTACAACCTTAAAGAAGAAAACGGTAAACTCAATAAAAACAAGCAAGAGTGGTGGGGTAAAAAACTCTGGAATGAAAATTTAGTCGAAATACAAGGCAAAGAGTATTGGTTTACATTAAACCCAATAATAGACTTGCAAGTAGGTAAAAGCGACCCCAGCGTGGCTAAATACACCTATATCAATACGCGCGGAATCCAATTCAATGGAGGTATAGGAAAAGAATTAAATTTTACTACAACCGTATACGAAAGTCAAGGTAGATTTGCTGATTATTTTAATCGGTATGCTACTTCAATCAAACCTGATGGTGGTGACCCTGCAATCATTCCTGGTATTGGTATTGCTAAACCATTCAAAACTGACGCCTTCGATTTCCCTATGGCAGAAGCTAATTTAGCTTATACACCAAGCAAATTCATCAATGTTAATTTAGGTTATGGCAAGAATTTTATTGGAGACGGATATCGTTCGTTGTTGTTAGGGGACGCTGCTAGTCCTTATCCCTACTTTAAATTAAATACTACGTTTTGGAAAATAAAATATACGAACCTTTATACCTGGCTTAAAGACGTTCGCCCAGATGCTACTGTCGATAGAACCTATGCAACCAAGTTTGTAGCCAGTCACTATCTAAGTTTGAATGTGACCAATCGATGGAATCTAGGGTTTTTTGAGTCGGTGATTTGGACCAACACAAACAACCGAGGTTTCGATATGAGTTTTGTAAATCCAATCATTTTCTATCGTTCCGTAGAGTTTGAATCATCAGCTCGTACAGGTAACGCAATGTTGGGATTAACAACCAAATTTAAGTTCAGTAACCAAGTGAATTTTTATGGGCAATTCTTGCTGGATGAATTCTCCCTCAGTGATATGAAAGCCAATAAGAAAAGTTGGAAAAATAAATATGGTTACCAATTGGGTATTAAATATTACAATGCTTTCCATATTAAAAATTTGTTGTTGCAAGCAGAATATAATAATGTCCGGCCCTATGTATACTCCCATAGTGATCCTATAACTAATTATGGTCATAACAACCAAAGCATGGGCCATCCTTGGGGAGGTAACTTTAGAGAGTTTATAGCCATCGCACGCTACCACAAAGGACGCTACTTTGCCGATGCTAAAATGACAGTAGGACTACGCGGACTCGATTTCAACAACGGAACCGATAATTACAACTACGGTAGCGATATTTACAGAGATTATGAAGTAGACCGTCCCTATGATGTTGGAGTAACCATCGGTCAAGGAAACAAAACCAAAGTATTCATTGCCGATATTCAAGCAGGATACTTAATCAATCCGTCAACCAATATGAAATTATTCGGTAGTCTAATTTATCGTAATTTCAATCCAGCAACCGAAACAGCAACAGCCATAAAAGAAAGCACAACTTGGTTCTCAGTCGGATTGCGTTGTGATATTTTTAATTGGTATTTTGATTATTAATTTTTTTTTTTGACATTTTAAGAGCAGCCTTTTTTCAAAACATACCTCTCAGGAGCGTATAGGGCACGCTTTTCAACATTAATTCTATTTCTAATAGAGCTCCAATAATTATAAGGGCATTTGATTGTACTTCCTTGTGCAATCAAATGCCCTTTTTTGCTAGTAGTATACTTCAGTAATGCGCTAGTTTTACTTGATACCTTCCACTAGGTTATCGTATAGCTATCGTATAGTTATCGTATAGTTATCGTATAGATAGTGCTTGTTTTATACTAGTATGCTATTTATTAGCTGAGAGATCTCTAATGCTTCAAGTTTGTTTGAAGTTTTTTCAGGAACAGTAAAAAAGTGTAAAAACTGTAGACCAAAACTTAATAGCTTTATCGCTAAGTTTTAGGCAAAATATATCCTTAATATTTTTTTGTCAAATCGTTTTCTATAAAGTACCTTTGCGCCAGTATAAAAACCACTAATGGGCGCTACAGCTTCAACTTTTTCCATTAAACAAATTGCGATTGATTTTAAAGAAATCACCAAAGCTGGATTAGCCATAAGCGTGGTGTTCTCATCCATTGCAGGGTATTTACTAGGAGTAGTAGATTTTAGTGATTTAAAGGTGATGACCTTGTTGATGTTAGCTGTTGGCGGTTACTGCATGGTAGGGGCTTCTAATGCATTCAATCAAGTCATTGAAAAGGACTTGGACGCTTTAATGGATAGAACAAAAAACCGTCCAGTAGCTTCAGGCCGTATGTCACCCAATCATGCCTTGTTTGTAGCCAGTTTGTTGACAATCATTGGCCTAATTTTGTTGTATTTGATCAATCCTAAGTCGGCCATGTTTGGTGCGATTTCTATCTTTTTATATACCAGTATATACACTCCGTTAAAGACGTTAACACCTCTATCTGTATTTGTGGGGGCTTTTCCAGGTGCCATTCCTTTTATGTTGGGTTGGGTTGCGGCTACGAATCATTTCGGAATAGAAGCGGGAACCTTGTTTTTAATCCAATTTTTTTGGCAATTTCCTCATTTTTGGGCCATCGGATGGTTCTTGTTCGAGGACTATGAAAAAGCAGGTTTCTATATGTTGCCTACTGGAAAAAAAGACACCTCAACTGCTTTACAAACAATTTTATATTCAGTTTGGTTGTTATTGGCTTCTTTATTACCTTGCTTGGGTTATACGGGGCGATTATTTATTTCTCCAATAGCCGCAACTATTGTATTTTTGCTGGGAATTTGGATGATTTTCTATGCGGTTAGGTTGTACCAATTGAGAACGGCCAAAGCAGCACGAACCCTTATGCTAGTAAGTGTTTTATATATTAGCTTGTTACAATTAGTTTACATTATAGATAAATTTTTAAGATAGTTATGGCAACAACAATGACCGCCGACGAACATAAAGCTAGAACCTCACGCTCCTACAAACTACTTTTGTGGTTTGCTATGGTGAGCATGACCATGATGTTTGCTGGAGTATCAAGCGCTTTTGTAGTTAGTAAATCCAGAGAAGACTGGATGAAAAATTTTCAATTGCCTACCGCGTTTTATTTCAGTACTCTTGCTATTATATTATGTAGCGTAATGATGCATTTAGCCAAAAAAGCAATCGAAAAAGACAATCGCAAAGCAACTGGAATTTTCCTTTTATCAACGTTAGGTTTGGGAATTTCATTTGTGATTCTGCAATTTAAAGGCTTCGGACAAATCGTAGAAGCAGGCTATTATTTCACAGGACCTGAGAGCAACATTGCAACAACTTTTCTATATGTTATCGCTGTTCTGCACCTAGCTCACCTTACTGGAGGACTAATTTCACTTTTAATCATAATTTATAATCATTTTAAACAAAAATACAATTCAAGTCAATTGCTTGGAATTGAGTTAGGTGCAATGTATTGGCACTTTCTTGATTTCTTGTGGATTTGTTTGTTTTTCTTTTTATATTTCTTTAAATAAGAAAAAAAATCTAAATTTGGAAACTTTTTAACTAATAACTTTTATGGGAGCGACAGTTACTACTGCAAATAAAACTGAAAATACTTGGGGTGGCGGAAACCAACCAATGGGTGCCAGTTACGGCAAAATGATGATGTGGTTTTTCATCGTATCGGATGCTTTAACCTTCTCAGGTTTCTTGGCTGCATACGGATTTTCAAGATTCAAATTCATCAACAACTGGCCAATTGCCGATGAAGTGTTTACTCACTTTCCATTCATGCACGGTGTGGAAGCACCAATGTACTACGTGGCTTTGATGACGTTTATCTTGATTTTCTCTTCGGTAACCATGGTGTTAGCTGTGGATGCTGGTCATCAAATGAAACAAAAGAAAGTGGCTTTCTACATGTTATTGACTATAGTAGGTGGTTTAATATTCGTTGGTTCTCAAGCTTGGGAGTGGAAAAACTTCATAAAAGGAGAATACGGCGCAGTGGAAACCAAAGGAGGAAGTATCATTCAATTTGTAAATAAAGAAGGGGAAAGAGTAAAATTAGAGGATTTCGCTATACACTTGCCTGGACAAAGAGAAGAATTAACAAGAAGCCATGGGAAATGGTTCATGCAAAGTGAAGAGTCTTTAGCAAGCTATTCAGTAGCCGAAGTACAGGCAGGCTACAAAGCACACCCAGAATTACTTATAAGAACAGAAAAAATATACAGAGATACCGAAGAAGATAGAAAGAACACTAAACTTCAACCGGGTTTGAACTCTAACAAACGCAGAGAAATACTTACCAGGGCAGAATCTGACATCATGGTAGGAAATGCAAATATTGTCGTGGAAGGCGCTAACTTGAAAAGAAATGAATACGGAAGTAAACTATTCGCCGACTTCTTCTTCTTCATTACAGGATTCCACGGATTCCACGTTTTTTCTGGAGTGGTTATTAACTTCATCATTTTCTTAAATGTTCTTTTAGGAACATACGAGAAGAGAAAATCATATGAAATGGTAGAGAAAGTGGGACTATATTGGCACTTCGTTGATTTAGTTTGGGTATTTGTATTTACTTTCTTCTACTTAGTTTAATTTTTAGCAAACGTATATTATGTCACACGCACACGAACACGTATCAAATACAAAAAGAATCTGGATGGTTTTTCTATTGTTGTCCGTAGTAACAACTGTAGAGGTTTTTTTAGGAATTCAAAGACCAGGATTTTTATTCATGCATAATTTTTTAAGCATGAATTTGTTAAACTGGGTTTTCATTATTTTAACCCTATATAAAGCGTACTACATTGTTTGGGCTTTCATGCACATGGAAGGCGAAAAAAGTAGTTTGCGTTGGGCTGTTGTAGCCACCGTTATTTTCCTTGTATTATACTTACTATTTATACTTCTCGTAGAAGCAGATTATGTTTTCGAGGTTTTTAAAAATGCCACTATTAAATGGAATTTTTAACACTATATTAATTCAATAAAAAGTCCCGATTTCATCGGGATTTTTTTATTTTTGTACATCCGTTTTTCGTAATTGTAATGAAAAAAAATATTGTCCTTTTTGTCTTGTTTGTATTGCCTATTGTCGCTTACCTTTTCTTTGCTTCAGGCGTCAACAGTTTTATTACCCTCCCTACGATTACGAAAAATATCCCCGACATTAATCAAAATTGGAAATCCTTAAACGGCGAGTCGGTTACCTTAAATAAAAAGATTACAATCTTGGGATTTGCAGGAGAGAATTTAATGGAGAATAGCGGTAATTTGTTCACCTTAAATCAAAAAATATACAACAACTATCACGAGTTTAAAGATTTTCAATTCGTATTTGTAGTTCCCATTGGTACTCAAGGACAAGCACAACGGTTAGTTAGGGAATTAGGCAAAATTACCAATGTGTCCGGTTATCATTTTGTATTTGCCCCCAAAGAGGAAATAAAGGCCTATTACAGTCAATTAAAACTCTTAGGGGTCTTAGATGCTAAAACGGGAACTCCGGTTGTTTATATCATTGATAAAATGAGAAATCTTCGTGGTCGAAAAGGCAAAAGTGTTCAAGGGGAAGCTGAATATAAGGAAGGTTATAATACTACTTCAGCGGCCGAACTACACAATGATATGGTCGATGATGTGAAAATCATATTAGCAGAATACCGCTTAGCTTTAAAAAGAAACAATGCTTATCGTAAAATATAGATTATTTAAATGAAAAAGTCATATTCTTATATTGGATTAACCTTCATTATTTTGGTTTTCGGAATCATATTTGTTCCTAAAATAGTAAATAGAATCAGCAATAATACCGTAGTTCAAGGTGATCGCCTCGATGCGGTTTCCAATCATAAAAACCCTGATACCGGTTTAGTAAAAATCGGACCAGCTCCAAAATTTGTACTTACAGATCAAAATGGAAATAAGATATCTAATAAAAGTTATTTTGGGAAAGTTTATGTAGTAGAGTTTTTCTTTTCTACCTGCCCTTCCATTTGCCCAATCATGAACAAAAACATGGTGGATATTCAAAATACGTTCTTTGGAAATCCAAATTTTGGTATCGCTTCAATTTCAATTGACCCAGAACACGACACCGCGCAAGTATTGAAAGACCACGCGGCCGCTTTAGGAGTGAAGTCTTCCAATTGGCATATGTTAACCGGAGATAAAAATTATATTTTCGACATAGCCAACAAAGGCTTTAATTTATATGCCGGCGAAAATAAAAATACAAAGGGAGGTTTTGAACACTCTGGCCTATTTGCACTTATTGATAAGACAGGTGCCATTCGTTGCCGTAAGGATGATTTTGGCAATCCTATTTTGTACTATGACGGTTTAGATAAAAAGGGAGTTAAAGCGATTCAAGAAGATATTAAAAAGCTACTAAATGAATAATTCAGAAACACCAACGATAGAGAAAAAATTTAAGGGGTCTATTATTGCAGTATCCATTATAATACCTGTAGCAGTAGCGATACTGTTTTCAGTCAAATTAAAAGATTTAGGGTTTCACGTACAACCTTTATCCTTTTTACCTCCTGTGTATGCCTCTATAAACGGAATTACGGCTATACTGTTAATCCTTGCTGTCATGGCTATAAAAAAAGGAAATAGAAAATCCCATGAGAAGTTAATGACGATGGCTATTGGATGTTCAGTTGTTTTTTTAGTAATGTATGTAGCCTACCACATGACGGCTGGAGATACTAAGTTTGGCGATGCAAATGGGGACGGCATGTTAGATGCTGCAGAAAAAGCACAAGCAGGAGCAATCCGTTTTGTCTATTATTTTATATTAATTACGCACATATTACTCTCCATTATAATCATTCCACTAGTGTTGTTTTCATATGTAAGAGCGTTAGCAAGTGAGTTCGATCGCCATAAAAAACTAGCAAAAATTACGTTTCCTATTTGGCTTTATGAAGCAGTTACCGGAGTGATAGTTTACTTAATGATCGCGCCTTATTATGTTAAGTAAAATGCTTCGGATAAAGAATGAAAAGCGTAAGGTGCTTACCCGTAAAATGGTGAGTTCCTTTTTTCTTTTTTCTTTTTTATTTACTTTCAAGTCATCGGCTCAATGTGCAATGTGTAGAGCTTCTCTAGAAAGCACAGGAGATACTACCAAAGTAGAAGCCGTGAATGATGGAATCGTTTTCCTAATGGCAATCCCTTATATTTTGGTTGCCATTATTGGATTTGTAATCTATAAAATGTATTCCAAAAAGACTAAAGCTTAATCCATTCCGTCAATTCTAACACTCATTCTGCCGGTAGTCGTAATGAAGGCAATCATCGCTTGATCCGTTACCTCTACTTTTTCAAAATCAAAATCGTTTAAGGTCCCATTAACAAAGACACCTTTCATAGGGGAGAAATTGTTCAAGTACGGCAACAAACTCTTTTTTCCTTCTTCCAAATTTCCTTTAATTGAATAACGACAAGTTTCCTGTATCTTTTTCAAAATCACACCTTGCAAGAGCCAGTTTGCAGTTTTAGTCAACAGCCCTTTACTGTTCAAGACATAATCCATTTGGTCAAAATAAATTTCCTTGGTGACTGAATTATAATTGGGAATCCCCGAAAGATATATGGAACCATTTATGCTCCCCGTCATGTCTAATTCAATAATGATTTTACCATCTCTTTGCCATAATCCCACTTTTTGAACAACAATCTTTCTATTCCCAGAAGCAAATTCTTTCCCTTGAAAGTTAGAGGTAATGATTTTGGAAGCACTTTCATAAGTAGAAATGGCAGCTACGTTGGCAGTCACTTTATCAGGCACTTTTGATACGGGCTTAAAAGCAATGGTATTGGGGTCAAAATCACTTTTGGGTTGTTGCCCAACCATAGTTTGCATGTTGCATTTCAATCCTAAATCCATGTTGATTTTACTTTTAGCAATAGTGGCATCTGTAACATAAACTTCAATAGGAATGAGTTTAAACCAAGTTTGGTATTGCTCACTGGTTAAAAAGGGAATACTCATTTTTTCCAAGACATTCAATACGTAGGGTTTGAAATCACAAGTTTTCTCAATAGCATCGTCGATTTTCTTAGCAATTTTGGACTTGAATATAGATAAGGTTGGATTAATAATATAGGTAATTGGAACATTTCGACCAGCCACTACAATAGTTGGGCTTTCAGTCCAATTGAAATCTTCAATCTTCGAAGTAGTAGACATCTTCCAGTTGGATAATTTCACATCACTAATCAAAGTAATAGATCCATTAAGATTGATTTCTCGAGTATCATTTAATCCCATAAAATCAGTTCCGTATTTGAATTTAGACCAAATTTTTAAAGGAAGTATAGTTTGAATTTTACCGTCCTTTTCAATCAAACGTATCGGAGCCGTTTTCGTTATCTTCATTTCTGTTTTATCGTCATCCAAATTGGTATCATTATAGATTTCTCCAGCCAATGTTTTGTTTAATTGGTTTTCAATTTCTTTTAAAGTAATCTCTAACGGCATATTCACAAAGGATGTTTTAGTGCTAAATACCATGGGAGTGTTATCAGAAGGAAGCGGTTTTAAAGCACCTATTTTTTTGGCGGTTGAACAACTGTAAAGAAATAGTGAAAGAAATAATACGGATAAACTTGACTTAAGAGCTGACATAGATTCAAATAATTTGATGCAAAAATAAAAGTAATAAAACAATAATACTGTAACATATTTAAAAAAGTAAAGTCTAAGATTGTATGTCTTCCAATATTAGTTTGAAAAACAAAAACCATATCTTTGTTTATTGGGGCACTAGCGTTTTTTCTAACATAGTTATCATGAAAAAAATTATAAAAAATTACTTTTTATTTCTTTTTATTTTGCTTCTCGGGAGTACAGTTTTAGCACAAACCAAGAAATGGTCCATACAAGAATGTGTTGAGTATGCTTTAAAAAATAATATTTCAATCAAACAATCAGAGTTAGATTTAAAAGCTACTGCCATTGGTAAAAAAATGGCAATGGGTAGTTTTCTACCGAGTTTAAATTTCGGTGCATCTCACTCTTGGAACATTGGATTGAATCAAAACATCACGACTGGTATTTATGAAAATCAAACTACCCAATATACTTCTGCTAGTTTAAGTTCAAATGTCACTATTTATAACGGTTTACAAATCCAAAACCGATTGCAAAAAGCCAAAATGGAACAACTGGCTTCGCAATACCAAATAACAAAAATGCAAGACGATATTTCACTCTATGTTGCTAACGCCTATTTAGACATATTGTTCAATAGAGAGAATCTGAAAGTTCAAAAAGGGCAACAAGAGAATGATGAAAAGCAATTAGTGCGTACCCAAGAATTAGTAACTGCCGGAGTAGTGGCAAGAGGGGACTTACTAGATATGAAAGCAACGGTTGCTTCAGATAAACAAAAAGTTGTCACTGCCGAAAATAATTTATTGATTTCTAGATTGAGTTTAGCACAATTATTAAACCTAGATGATTTTGAAACCTTTGACATAGCAGAAGTCGATATGGAAGCAAAGCCAAGCCCTGTTATGGACGAATCGCCAGAAAATGTCGTTGCAAAAGCCAATCAAGTAAGGGTGGAAATAAAAATAGCACAAAGCAATTTAGATTTAGCAGAAAGAGATATTAAAATTGCAAGGGGTGCTTTACAGCCTAGTTTGAGTGGCTTTTATAGTTTTAGTACAAGAGCAAGTTATACCGATAGAATAGTGGGGATCGATTCTAATGGCGCCCCTATTGTGGAAGGACCACTACCGGTGTTCAAACAATTTAGTGATAACAAAGGGCATAACTTTGGATTAGAGTTGCGCATCCCAATTTTTAATGGCTTTTCTTCAAAAGGCAATTTAGATAAAACTAAAATTAATTACGAAAAGTCCAAAAACGCTTTTAACCAAGCAAAGTTGGATTTAGAAACTAATGTTTATAAAGCCTATACTAATGCCAGGGGAGCTCTTAATACTTATGAAGCTACTGTAACGGCTTTAGAAGCACGTCAGGAGGCCTTCAATTATGCCAAAGAGAAATATGCGGTAGGGATGATGAATGCTTTTGATTTTAATCAGTCACAAACACTTTATTCAACAGCACAATCAGATGCCCTTCGGGCTAAATACGATTATATTTTTAAAATGAAAATCGTCGAACTTTATTTTGGAATTCCAATCATTCAAAAACAATAAATCATGTCAAAAAAGAAAATATATTGGTTAGCTGCCATTGTCTTAATTATCGTTACCGCTTTAATTGTTTTATCCAAAAAAGGCATCATTGGTAATAAAGATGTGGGGATCGAAATCGAAACTGCCGCCGCCGATGAGATAACGATAGTAGAAACCGTCTCTGCAACGGGTAAAATCCAACCCGAAGAAGAAATAAAAATTTCCTCAGAAGTATCCGGTGAAATCATTGCCTTGTCTGTGAAAGAAGGGCAAGTAGTCAAAAAAGGAGATTTATTAGTGAAAATAAATCCAATGTTATATACCTCAGGATTAAACCGCTCAGTTTCTAATTTGTCAGGAACTAAAGCGGGTTTAAGCCAGGCCGATGCCTCGTTCAAAGAAGCTAAGGCAAACTACGACCGCAATAAAATATTATATGATAAAGGAATAATATCTCGAGCCGACTGGGATAAAGCTACAGCTTCATTTGAAGTAGCGAAGGCTACTAAAAAATCAGCCTATTATACCGTTGAAAGTGCTGCCGCGACAGTTACTGAATCAAAAGATAATCTTGGCAGAACTACGATTTATTCGCCAGCAGATGGGACCGTTACTTCGTTAGGTGTTAAGTTAGGCGAAAGAGTGTTAGGAACGCAGCAAATGACAGGAACGGAGTTGTTGCGCGTCGCTAATTTAGGTAATATGGAAGTCGAAGTAGACGTGAATGAAAATGACATAGTAAAAATTAATATTGGGGATAGTACTAAGATCCAAGTCGATGCCTATTTGAAAAAAGATTTTAAAGGCATTGTGACCAGTATTTCAAATTCAGCCAGTACAACCACCACCGCAGATCAGGTAACTAATTTTAAAGTGAAAGTTAGAATTTTAAAAGAATCCTATCTTGATTTATTAGAAGGTAAACCAGTTAGTTATTCTCCATTCAGACCTGGTATGACTGCCACAGTTGATATAATTACCAAAAGAAAAGAAAAAGTTATTGGGGTCCCTATTAGTTCTGTAGTGGTTAAATCAGATACAGCTGCAACTAAGAAATTTGAAGTTAAAGATGAGGGTACTGAACAAAAGATCAAAGCTAAAAGTGATAAAAAATACGAATGTGTTTTTGTAAAAGTAGGGAATAAAGCTAAAATAAGAGTGATTAAAACAGGGATTCAAGACGATACAAATATTGAAGTTTTAACGGGTTTGAAAAAAGGAGATGTCGTAATTACAGGTCCTTATACAACCGTTACTAAAGACTTGAATTCAGGAGATAAAGTCACTGTTAAAAAAAGAGCTGATTCTGAAATAAAAGACAAAAAATAAAATATCCAAATCTTGACCTACATTCTCAATATAGAAACAGCGACTAAGAATTGTTCTGTCTCATTAGCAAATGAAGGCAAAACAATACTGTGCAAAGAAATAGCAGAGCAGGGATATTCTCATGCTGAAAAACTTCATGTTTTTATAGAAGAAATTTTAA
This sequence comes from Flavobacteriaceae bacterium, assembly GCA_947371275.1. Lineage (GTDB taxonomy): Bacteria > Bacteroidota > Bacteroidia > Flavobacteriales > Flavobacteriaceae > Flavobacterium. The sequence continues at coordinate 21,855 of CANBOV010000039.1, forward strand.
AAGAAGCAGCAATATCTGTTAGAGATTTAAAAGCTGTTGCTATTAGCAAAGGACCAGGTTCCTATACGGGTTTGCGAATAGGAGTATCAACGGCAAAAGGACTTTGTTATGCTTTGGGCGTTCCACTTATTTCTATTGATACTTTGCAAGTGCTTGCGAGGCAAGTAGTAAATGAAAAAGGGTTTATTATACCTATGATAGACGCCCGAAGAATGGAAGTTTATAGTGCTGTATTTGATACCCAAAATAACAAAATAGTGGAAGTGCAGGCCGAAGTCTTAACAGAGGATAGCTATGCTACGTTTTCTGAAAACTTATATTTCATAGGGGACTGTCAGGATAAATGTAAAACCGTGTTAATCAAAGATAATTTTCACTTTTTGCCTAATGTGGTTTTTCCATCGGCTAAAGAAATGAGCGCTTTAAGCTTCGAAAAATTCACCAAAAACGACTTTGAAGATGTAGCGTACTTTGAGCCATTTTATTTAAAAGACTTTATGTTACCAAAAAAAGAATAATTATTCTTTTGAAACCTCTCGAACATAAGGCTGAATCACTATGCCAGCGGTATCAAATGCTTCTTTACAGTTTTCTAAGATGTCCGAACACATATCACCAAAATCTGCATTTTTTGACCAAGGTTTAATGGATAGGTGTATTGCTGAATCACTTAAATCCCTCACAGTTACACTTGGGGCAGGTGTTTGTAAAACGCTTGGATGAGATTGCATCACCTGCAAAACGAGGCCTTTGGCAGTTTTAATATTAGTATCATACGAAAGTGAGAATTGTAAATCAGCTCTTCTAATGCCTGCAATAGAATAATTAATTATTGTACCATTTGATAAGTTGCCATTAGGAACAAAAATGGTTTGATTGTTACCCGCAATTAATTTAGTTACAAAAATTTGAATTTCACTGACCACCCCAGTCACTCCTTGAGCTTCAATAGTATCGCCTACTCTAAAAGGCTTAAATAAGATAATCAACATGCCTCCTGCAAAATTGGATAACGAACCCTGTAATGATAACCCAATGGCTAAACCTGCAGCACCAAGGATTGCTACAAAAGAGGAAGTTTCAATTCCTAGTTTGGATATAAAGGTTACAAATAATAAAAGCCTTGAAGCCCAAAGCAAGCCATCCGCTAAGAATTTAGATAAGGTTGGGTCTAATTCTCTTTTAAGCATGAGTTTTTTGGCCAAACGATTGATAATGCGTATCGCATATAACCCCACAAAAAGGATAAGAAAGGCAGAAATAAGCTTTGGCGAATAATCAATTAAAGCACTAATAAACTGATCAACATAGTCCCCAAACGAATGAAAGTAGTGTAATTCTTTTTTTTCCATAATCAAACAAAAAACCCAGACGTATCGGGATCATTAGCCACGCAAAAGTAG